>JANQIA010000056.1 GCA_028282405.1 Rhodovibrionaceae bacterium | reverse complement strand
CGAGAAGAGGATGACCCAGGAGTCGCCCGCGTAGTCGTAGAGATTGAGCGGGCCTTCGGTGCTGTCTTGGGTGAAGTTGGGCGCGGTCTGCCCGATCTGAAGTGTCATGCTAGCTGTCCTTCCCGAGGGAACCGCCGCGACGGAATTGTTCGCGGCGCCTTGATCAAATAACCATGAGGGCGCGGCAAACCGAATTCAATACGGCGCGATCTGCGTAAATGGGGAGAGGCCGTGCCTGTGGCTGCCTTCGGCAACTCGCTACGCGAGCCCTCGGGTCGCGCCTCTTACGAGGCTTGCCCAAGGGTGACATCGTGGGTGTGGCTAGGGGCGGTGCGGCACTACAGACTGTCACCCCGGCCTTGAGCCGGGGTCCAGCCACAAGCACGGACCGCGCCTACCGCTGGACCCTCGGGTCGCACCGCTGCGCGCTGCGCCCAAGGGTGACATCGTGGGTGAGGCTAAGACGGCGCAGCACCACGGACTGTCACCCCGGCCTCGAGCCGGGGTCCATTTCGCAGCCCGCGCCCAGCCCTTCCATGGACCCCGGATGTCGCCTCTTGCGAGGCTCCTCCGGGGTGACGAGCATAGGTGAAGTCGCCGCAGCTGTTTCTTACATCACCCTTGGGCGCAACGCGCAGCGATGCGACCCGAGGGTCCAGCGGTAGGCGCGATCCCAGTCTTGGCAGCTAGAGCAACCGGCGTGGTAGCCGCGTCGCGCGCCAGCGCGCCCTACTGGTTCATGCTGTCGAAGAAGTCCGCGTTGTTCTTGCTCTGCTTCAGCTTGTCGAGCAGGAACTCCATGGAGTCGGTGACGCCCATGGGCATGAGGATGCGGCGCAGCACCCACATCTTGGAGAGCATGCCCTTGTCGACCAGGAGCTCCTCCTTGCGGGTGCCGGACTTGCCGATGTCGATCGCCGGGAAGGTGCGCTTGTCGGCCAGCTTGCGGTCGAGCACGATTTCCGAGTTACCGGTGCCCTTGAACTCTTCGAAGATCACCTCGTCCATGCGGCTGCCGGTGTCGATCAGCGCCGTGCCGATGATGGTCAGGCTGCCGCCCTCCTCGATGTTGCGGGCGGCGCCGAAGAAGCGCTTGGGCCGCTGCAGGGCGTTGGCGTCGACGCCGCCGGTCAGCACCTTGCCGGAGCTCGGCACCACGGTGTTGTAGGCGCGCGCCAGACGGGTGATGGAGTCGAGCAGGATGACCACGTCCTTCTTGTGCTCGACCAGGCGCTTGGCCTTCTCCAGCACCATCTCGGTCACCGCCACGTGGCGGGTCGCCGGCTCGTCGAAGGTCGAGGAGACCACCTCGCCCTTCACCGTGCGGTCCATGTCGGTGACTTCTTCCGGGCGCTCGTCGATCAAGAGCACGATGAGGTAGACCTCGTCGTGGTTGCTCTCGATCGCTTTCGCCAAATTCTGCAGGATCATGGTCTTGCCGGTGCGCGGCGGGGCGACGATCAGCGCGCGCTGGCCCTTGCCCAGGGGTGCCGTCAGGTCGATCACCCGGTTGGTCATGTCGCGCACCGTCGGATCCTCGATCTCCAAGGACAGCTTGGAGTCGGGATAGAGCGGCGTCAGGTTGTCGAAGTTGACCCGGTGGCGCGCATTCTCCGGCGGGTCGAAGTTGATCGAGTTGACCTTCAGAAGCGCAAAGTAGCGCTCGCCTTCCTTGGGCGCGCGGATCTGCCCTTCCACCGTGTCGCCGGTGCGCAGGCCGAAGCGGCGCACCTGGCTGGGGCTCACGTAGATGTCATCGGGCCCGGGCAGGTAGTTGGCCTCGGGCGAGCGCAGGAAGCCGAAGCCGTCCTGCAGAACCTCGAGCACGCCGGAGCCGAAGATGGGCACCTCGTTCTCGGCCAGGTGCTTGAGGATCGCGAACATCAGCTCCTGCTTGCGCAGTTGGCTGGCGGTCTCGATCTCCAGCTCTTCGGCATAGGCCAGCAGGTCTGCCGGCGATTTCTCTTTCAGTTCTTGAAGGTTCATGGAGGGGTCGGCCCGGTGTCTTGAAGGATAAGAGAACGGCTGAGCCCAGCACGTTCTAAGAAGCTGCTTGGTTTAAGGTCCGAAAAAGCTGTCGGCAGTTTGCAGGTCCGCCCCCGCTTCGTGAGCGTAGCCGGTCTGAGCGGAGCTATTCGCGGCGGGGAACAGAGGCTCCAGAACGGAGCGGACACTTGTTATTTAAGGAAAGGCGCGGCGCGCCTCAAGTCTTGTGATGGCGGCTAATCGACGATTGCAGCAAGACTGTCAAGACTTGGTAAAGCCCCACGCTCCTCCTGCGCTATTCCCGCGCGGCCGGAGGCGCGATCAGAAGGGCTTGGCGACGGCCAGGACGACGATGACGATCATCAGCAGCGTCGGGACCTCGTTCATCATCCGATAGAACTTGTCCGAGTGCTTGTTCTGGTCGGCTTCGAAGTCCTTGCGCCAGCGGCCCATGAAGCCGTGCATGGCGAACATGCCGAAGAGCAGCAGGAACTTCGCGTGCATCCAGCCGGCGGTCCAAAGCTCCTGCTGGACGAAGAGGAAAAGCCCGACCAGCAGCGCCACGATCATCGCCGGGTTCATGATGTACTTGAGCAGCCTCCGCTCCATCACCTTGAAGGTCTCGGAGGTCTCGGAGCCCGGCGTGGTCTGGGCGTGGTAGACGAAAAGCCGCGGCAGGTAGAGCAGGCCCGCCATCCAGGCGATGACAGCGATGACGTGGAGCGCCTTCAGGTAGGGATAGGCGGCGTAAAGGCTTTCCATCGCAGAAGGAACCTCGGAGCTGCAGGGTCGCGGTCTTCAGTCTTGCGGCTCGAGCGGAGAGCGCGTGGCCGCCACGCTGGGGCGCCGGTCCATGGCCTCGAGGAAGCGCAGGGGCCAGCCCGCCTCTTCAAGCAGAGCCGACCCCTCGGGCGCAAGCTGCATGTAGCGCAGCATGGGATAGGCGTGGCAGTCGGCGAGGCCGGGCCGATCGCCGAGAAAGAGATCGCCTTCGCCGCGCAGATCGGCCAAAGCCTTGAGGCAGGTGCGGGCATCGACGCAGCCTTGGGCGATCACCGCCTCGTCGCTGACCGCGCCCTCCTGCGGCTTTCGGACGCGCTCGACGAAGAGGTCCCAGACGAAGGGCCGGTAGCCGTAGCTGTCGAGGATCGCGATGATCTGCCGCATGCGCGCGCGAGCCCGCGGGTCCTCCGGCATCAAGGCCGGGCCGGGCAGGACCTCGTCGATGTACTGGGTGATGGCGACCGTCTCGTAGAGCCGGAAGCCGTCGTGCGCGAGAGCCGGGATCTTGCCGAAGGGATGGCGCTCGAGATAGCCCGCCGGCAGCCCTTCGTCGGCGAAGATGTCGACCGGCTCTAGCAGGTAGTCGGCGCCCTTCTCTTCCAGGGCGAGACGAACGATGCGCACATAGACGCTGTAGGCCGCGCCATAGACGACCAAGCTACTCATGGACTGGGGCTCGTCATCGGCTCCCGGCGGTCGCGGCAGCGGCCGCCCGCTCCGGCGCGGCGAGCCAGCCGGCAAGCTCTTCCTCGATCAGATCGGCGAGGAAGCGCAGATGCCCCGGCGCATCGTTGAGGCAGGGCACGTAGGCGAAGTTCTGCCCGCCGTGCTCCAGAAAGGTCTCGCGCACGCCGATGTCGATCTCTTCCAGGGTCTCGACGCAGTCGGCGGAGAAGCCCGGGGTGATCACAGCGATGTTCTTGACCCCCTGGCTCGCCAGCTCCTCCACCGTCACGTCGGTGTAGGGCTGCAGCCATTCCTTCGGTCCGAAGCGCGACTGGAAGGTGATGCGCAGCTTGTCCTCCGGCCAGCCGAGCTCCTCGCGCAAGAGCCGCGTCGTCTTGTGGCACTGGCAGTGATAGGGGTCGCCCTTGTCCAGGTTCTCCTTCGGAAGACCGTGGAAGGAGGCGAGCAGCACCTCCGGCTCCCAGTCCAACGTGGCGTAGTGGGCACGGACGGAGTCGGCCAGGGCGCGAATATAGCCGGGATGCTCGTAATAGGCCGGCATGGTGCGCACCGCCGGCTGCCAGCGCTCCTTCATCAGGGCGCGGAAGGCCTGGTCGCAGGCGGTGGCGGTGGTGGCGGCGCTGTACTGCGGATAGAGCGGGAAGATCAGGATGCGCTGACAGCCTTGCTCGATCAGCGCGCGCACGCCGCTTTCGGTCGAGGGATTGCCGTAGCGCATGGCGAAGGCGACGCTGACGTCCGGGTGCCGTGCGGTCATCGCCTGCTGCAGGCCCTCCGCCTGATCGCGGGTGATGGTCAAGAGCGGCGACTCGTTCTTCTCCCGGTTCCAGATCGCCTGATAGGCATGGCCGCTCTTCTTCGGCCGGATTGTCAGGATGATTCCCTGCAGGATGGGCTGCCAGAACAGCGGCGACAGCTCGATGATGCGCCGGTCGCTCAAGAACTCAGAGAGGTAGCGCCGCATGGACCAATAGTCTGTGGCGTCCGGCGTCCCCAGGTTCAGCAGCAGCACACCCACGCGCGGCGGCTGGATCGGGGGATGATCGCTCGGCAGCGGGCTCACAACATCGCAGGAAGGGGCAAAAGCCTCCATCACCCTCACTTTGCTCGACATTCGATCCATCCCGGCCACCGCTCTTGTCCTGAGCCGGAAGCTCACGGGAACTCGCAACGAGCCCGGAACGCGCTTCAGGACCGATAAGGACGCTAGCCCACTATACGAACCCAATGTGGGGTATGGTTTTGACGTTCCTCAAGAAAAGATTCGAAAGAGTTGTCGGAACCTCAAGACCGCCGCCCTTAAGCCGTTGCCGGCGCTGATTGGGTAGATAGGCCGCTTTCCATCGTATTCGAGCCTCCCCGCAGGCGCTCGACGAGCTGCGCGACATGCTCCGGCGGCGTCTTCGGCAGGATACCGTGGCCGAGATTGAAGACGAACGGCCCGCCGGACAGCTTGGCGACGATCTCATCGATCGCGCGGTCGAGCTCCTCCCCCCCGGCCATGAGCTGCAGCGGATCGAGATTGCCTTGGACGCAGACATGGGGCTGCAGGGTCTCGGCCGCCCAGCCGAGCGGCACGGTGGTATCGAGCGAGACGGCATCGGCGCCGGCCTCTTTGGCGACCGCCTCGTAGAGCAGCCCGGCGCCGCGCGGAAAGAGGATCACCGGGATCTCCGGATGGGCCGCCTTCACCTTGGCGGTGATCGCCTTCATGGGCTCAAGGCACCAGCGGCGGAAATGCCGCTCCGGCCAGACACCGGCCCAGGAGTCGAAGATCTGCACCGCCCCGGCGCGGGCGACGATCTGGCGGCTGAGATGCTGCGCCGTCGCCTCGATCAGCAGGTCGATCAGGGCCTGGAAGCGCTCCGGCGTGCCGTAGGCCCAGCTCTTGCCCGTGGCGAAATCCTTGCTGCTGCCGCCTTCGAGCATGTAGCTCGCCACCGTCCAGGGCGCGCCGGCGAAGCCGATCAGCGCCGTG
>JANQIA010000052.1 GCA_028282405.1 Rhodovibrionaceae bacterium | reverse complement strand
TTCGGCATCGTCGGGAACAAGAACCAGCGAGGCAGTCGTCTCCCGCCCCTCCAATGCGCGGTGTGCGGCGGCGGCCTCGCTCAGTGCATAGCGCCGGCCGACCTCGACGGTGACGACGCGCCGCGCCATCGCGTCGAACAACCGCTCGGTGATGGCCGCAACCTTCTCAGGCGTGTCGGTGTAGTGGCCGAAGTTGGGGCGCGACAGGGTGGCGGAGTTGGATGCCATGGCACCGATGTCCCAGGCGCCGATATCGCCCGAGGCCTGGCCGTAGCTGACCAAATGTCCGCAGTTGGCCAAGGCGCGGAGCGAATGGGCAAAGCTGTCGCGACCGACGGCATCGAAGATCACGTCGGTGCCGCGCCCCCGGGTCAGTTGCTTGACCTGCTCTTCCAAACTCGCCTCGCCCGGCAGGATGACGTGATCGGCCCCGGCGGCGCGCGCGATGCGCGCCTTCTCTTCGCTCGAGGTCGCGCCGATGACCGTGGCGCCGAGATGCTTGGCCCATTGGCAGAGCAAGCGCCCGACGCCGCCGGCCGGTGCATAGATCAGCGCCGTCTCACTGCGTTCCAGCTTATGGACCCGGTGCAGCAGAAACTCCGCCGTCATGCCTTTGAGCAGGCCGGCGGCAGCGGTGACGTCGTCGACCCAGTCAGGCACAGGGATGACCAAGGCCGCCGGCAGGGTGCGGACGGTGGCATAAGCCCCGACCGGCGGGCAGGCATAGGCGACCCGCTGTCCGGGCGAGAGGTGGCGCACACCTGGGCCGACATCGACGACCACCCCGGCCGCCTCCATGCCCGGCGCGCCCGGCGGCGTCAGCAGATCGAAGTAGCCGCTGCGGCAGTAGACATCGATGAAGTTGACGCCGATGGCGGTCTGACGCAGCCGCACCTCGCCCGGCCCCGGCGGCGGCGCCAGCACGCGCGCCGCATGCAGCTGCTCGGGGCCGCCGTGGCGGTCGATGACCATGGCGGTGCCCTCGAGCGCCGCACCGCTCGCCGATGGGGACCCGGACGGCGCGCGCCAGGTGCCTTGCGGAGTCTCGACTTGCGCACGAATGGCCTCGAAGCCCGCCTCGTAGACCCCTTCCGCCACCAGTTGGGCAAGCTCCCGTTCCCGCCCCTTGGGCGTCTCGAAGCGAGAGCTCCACGTCCAGAAGGTCCGGTCGCCGTCGGTCACCGGCTTGAGCTGGACTTCGGCCACGTAGTTGAGGAGCGGCACCTGGCTCTCGACGATGGCGTAGCGGAAGCTGTGCTGCTTGTCAGATAGCCCGAGCAACCGCTCGCGCAGCCGCTCGCCGGACTCCAGCACGAAGTTGCGCACGCAACCGACCTGGTCGGTCCGTTGGTTGCCCTCCAAATCGCTGCGCGCCACCGCAGGATGCCAGCGGTCATGACCGTTGAAGTCGCGCAGCACGTCCCAGACCGCGGAGATCGGCGCATCGATGACTGTGCTGCGGCGGACGGTGACCATGGGACGTCTCGAACCGGCTATCGCTCGAAGCGGCTTTTCAGGGCATCGAAGCCGCCCTGGAAGACAGCGTTGCCAATCTGGGCGACAAGCTCCGCCTCACGCTCGGGTGGGCAATCGAACTCGGCCGACCATTCGGCGAAGGTCCGGTCGCCATCGGTGATCGGTGTGAGCTTCAGGGTGGCGACGTAGTTCTCCACGCCCATCGGACTTTCCAGGATCGCGTAGGTGCAGCTGAAATCGTAGTCCGACAGGGCCAGCAGACGCTCGCGGATGAGGCCGCCGTCGCGCAGGCGAAAGGAGCGGACGCAGCCGACCTGGTCCGCCGGCGCTCCCGCTTCGATGCGGCTTTCGGCAATCGCCGGATGCCAGTCCGGCAGTGCGTTGAAGTCTCGGACCGCCTCCCAAACCCGGGCAGCCGGGGCCGCGATGACGGAAGAGGCGTAGACCAGCGCCATGGACTCAGTCGCCTTTCTTTTTCGTGCTCGCGTCTTTGGCCAGGGACGAGGCGTCTCGCGCCGAGCGGAAGATATCGCCCATGCGGGAAACGCCGGGATTCTCGACCCCGATCTCTTTCATCATCTCGTCGATCAAGGGTGCCTGCGCGCGGTAGCGCAACGCGCTTTCGATCACCTCGTCGGTCGGGGTGCGGGAACCGCCGCCTCCGCCGCCGTTCAGACCGTCGACGTGCAGGATCTTGATGCCTTCGATGCGCTCCAGCGGTCGCACGCTCTCGCGCACGATGCCTTCCAGGCGGTCGATGATCTTGGCCCGCGTGCGGGCGGCGCGCGCGTCCTCGGTCAAGACGTTCTCCGCCTCGTTGCGCAGACGCTCGGCCTCCGCGGCGACGGCCGCGGTGATCTTGCTCGCCTCGGCCGCGATCTTGGCCGCGTCGGCGTCCTTGGCGGCCATCAGTCGGTCGACCGCCGCAATGCGCTCGGCGATCTCCGTCTCGCGGGTCGTCGCGACCTGCTCTTCGGCGGCCACGGCCCGGGCGCGGGCCGCCTCCGTCGCCACGCGAGACTCGGCCTCTTCCGATTGCTTTTGCAGAACGGAGATCTGCCGCTCGATCTCGGCCAGCTCCAGGGCCTGACTGCGCTCGATCTCCAAGCGCTTCAGGTCGCGGTCCTGCAGGATGCGCGCTTCGTCCAGGCCGCGGTCGGAGGCAATGCGCGCCCGCTCGATCTCCTCCCGCGCCGAGATCTCGGCCTCTTCGATGGACTGACGCTGGGAGATCTGCTGCGAGCGCAGCAAGCGGTCGCGCTCGATGCGCGCCTTGTCCAGCACCTGCTCCTGGGCGATGCGCGCCGACTCGACGCTCTTTTGCGCGGCGATGCGGGCGGAGTCGATCTGCTGGCCGCGGGCGATCTCGCGGGTCTCGTTCTCCTCCTCTGCGACGATACGCGCTTCGCGCAACTGCCGTTCGGAGACGATGCGCGCCCGCTCGATATCCTCGTTGGCGCTGACCTCCGAGGTTTCCAGATCGTGGCGTTGCTGAATCTGCTGCTGGCGGACCTGACGTTCCCGTTCGATGCGCGCTTTCTCCAGCGTCTGCTCCTGGCCGATGCGCGCCTGCTCCACCTCTCGCTGCGCCTTGATCTCGGACTCCTGCAGTTCCCGCTGCCGCTCGATCTGGAAAGCACGGGTCTCTTGCTCGCTGGCGATGCGGGACCGCTCGGCTTCCGCTTCCTTGGCCACACGGGTCTGGACGATCTCGGCCTGCTGCTCGGCCCGCAGGGCTTCCAGCGCCCGCTCCTGATTGAGGCGCGAGTTCTCGCTCTCCTGCTCGAGTTGCAGGGTTTCTTTCTCCGCTTCCAGATTGCGCGTGCGGATGGCAACCATCGAGGACTGCTCGATGTCGTTGCGCAGCTTGCGGCGCCCTTCGATGGACTCGATGAGCTGGGTCAGGCCCTCCGCGTCGAAGCGGTTGGAGGGATTGAAGAACTCCAGGTCGGTCTGGTCGAGGTCCGTGATGGCGACGAACTCCAGCTCGAGGCCGTTGCGGGCCAAAGCACCCGCCGCGCGCTCTTCCACCATGGCAACGAAGTCCGCCCGCTTCTCGTGAATCTCGTCCATGCTCATACCGGCGGCCGCCGAGCGCAGCGCGCCGACAAACTTGCCGGAGAGAAGGTCGGCGAGCGCATCGGGCTCCAAGGTCCGCCGGCCGAGGGTCGACGCGGCGGCCGCGACGGCTTCGGGCTTCTGGATGACGCGGACGAAGAACTCGGCCTCGATGTCGACCCGCATGCGGTCGCGGGTGATGACCGCTTCGTCGCGCGTTCGCGCCACGGGAATGCGGACGACATTGAGATTGACCGGCGTGATCTCGTGCACGATGGGCAAGACCAATGTCCCGCCGTTGATGATCACGGTCTCCCCGCCGAAGCCAGTGCGCACGAAGGCCACTTCCTTCGTCGAGCGGTGGTAGAGCCAATTCAAGAGGTAGACGACCACCACAATGACGATGATCGCTACGATGAGCCAGAGAATGATGGATCCGATCAGGCTGCCCGTCATGGTCTCCCTCCCTTCAAGCGGTTCTCAAGGCCTTGAAGGCTTTGGTTTGTTCGGTTAGCGCCACTTCTGTCGGCAGGCGCTCCATCGAGGAAGCGCCATAGAAGCCGTGGCAGTTCTTGGTGTTGTCGAGGACGTATCGCGCGTCGTCGGGCATGGCGACCGGGCCGCCGTGCACCAGCACGATCACGTCGGAATTGATCTTCAAAGCTGCCTCCGACCAGGCGTCGACCAGAGCCGGACAGTCTTCCAGCTTGAGCGCCGTCTCGGCGCCGATGGAGCCGCCGGTGGTGAGGCCCAGGTGGCAGACGACGATGTCGGCGCCCGCCTCGGTCATGGCGACCGCGTCCTCTTCGTTGAACACATAGGGCGTGGTCAGCATGTCCTTCTCCCGCGCCAGACGGATGAGGTCCACCTCCTGGCCGTAGGACATGCCGGTCTCCTCCAGATTGGCGCGGAAGTTGCCGTCGATGAGACCGACCGTCGGAAAGTTCTGCACGCCGGAGAAGCCGACCGCCTTCACCCGATCGAGATAGTCGTCGAACAGGCAGAAGGGGTCGGTGCCGTTGACCCCCGCCAGCACCGGGGTGTTGCGCACCACCGGCAAGACCTCGCTCGCCATCTCCATGACCACGTCGTTGGCGTTGCCGTAGGCCATGAGGCCGGATAGCGAGCCGCGCCCGGCCATCCGGTAGCGGCCGGAATTGTAGATCACGATCAGGTCGATGCCGCCGGCTTCCTCACATTTGGCCGAAAGCCCCGTGCCGGCACCGCCGCCGATGATCGGGTCGCCGCGCCGCTTCATCTCCTGAAACTTCTCGACCAGGGCTTTCCGTTCAAAACGCGGCATGACGCGGCATCCTCTTCGTGGGGTTTATCTCTTCCAGAGCGTCGACCGCTGCCTGAGCGAAGGCCGGGTCGTTGATATTGTATGGCAGGCGAATGAGGCGGCGGCTCGTGGTCTCCTGGAAGCGGCCGGTGAAAGCTTCGAAGAGAGCCCGGTCCGCGGCCGGGTCGTGAAAAGGTTGGCCCGGCGTGTCGAGGGCCGAGACACCGCCTTCGGGAATCAAAAAACGCACGGGGCCGGTCATCTCGTTGATGCGGCTGGCGATCCAATCCCCCATCCGCGCGTTCTCCTCCGCCGTCGTGCGCATCAAGGTCACCTGAGGATTGTGCTCGACGAACGAGCGATTGCGGTAGCGCTCGGGCACGGTATCGGGAGCGCCGAAGTTGACCATGTCGAGCGCACCAAACGAGCCGACGTAGGGAATGCGGGTGCGGATGAAGGCGCCGAAGCGATCCTCGTCGGCGGGGAAGACGCCGCCCATCATCATGTCGCAGACTTCGGTGGTGGTGAGGTCGATGGCGGCAGCCAACAATCCGCTGTCGGCCAGCTTCTCCATCGAGCGTCCGCCGGTTCCCGTGGCATGGAACACCAGGCAATCGTAGCGGTCGTCGAGCAGCGCGGTGATCTGCTGCAGGGCCGTGGTCGTGACGCCGAACATGGTGAGGCCCAGACTGGGCTTCTCGGCGCTTTCTCCCCGCCGCGATCTCGACGAGACCGGGGCCTTCGCCGTGTCTTTCACCATTCCCGCGATCGCATTGGCGCCGTTTGCCAGCACCTGTCGCGAGATGCGGTTGAGACCCTGCACGTCGGTGACCGAGTACATCATCATGATATCGGTCGGTCCGACATACTGTCCGACGTCGCCTGAAGCGACAGTCGAGATCATCACCTTGGGCACGCCGACCGGCAGGCGGCGCATGGCTGGCGTCACAAGGGCCGTGGCACCGGAGCCGCCGGCGGAGATGATACCGGCGATATCGCGTTGACGACTAAACCAGTTCTCGAAGGCTTCGGCCATGGCGCGCACGGAGGCGCCGCGGTCGCCGCTGAAGACGCCGCCTGCGCCGCTGCGGTGGTAAGCGGCGATGACGTGCGGCGGCACGTCGGCCGACGAGGGCTTGCCGGAGGTCGAAAGGTCGATGGTCCGCACGCGCAAGCCGTGGGCCGCCACGCAGTCGCGGATGTAGGAGAGCTCGGCGCCCTTGGTGTCGAAGGTGCCGGCGACATAGACCTCGCCGCCCGCACCTGCTTGCCGCGGGCTGTCCGGCTCGCGGAACAGCGGCTCGGGCTTGCTGTCGAAAGGCCTGGCCGGCGTGGTCTCCGACGCGGGCGACGGGGGTGCCTCTTGCGGGCCGGCCGACTCCCGCCAGGCAGCGCTCGACCAGCGGGTGGGCGGCACATAGACGAGAGTCCCGCTCGACTGTGGCCGAGGCGCCTCGGATGGTTCGGCCGTCTCCTCGACCGGAGCGTCCGATACTGCCACCTCCGGCGGGCTTTGCACCGGCGCCGCTTCGAGTTCCGAGGGCAGCTCCAAGTCCTCGTGCGAATGCCGTCCGACACCGAGCAGCCGTTCCTGCAAGGTGCGGTCACCGGCCAATTGCTGGGTCGGCATGACGCGCCAGACGCGGCCGTTGACCATGATCGCCACGTCCTCCGAGATGGAGGTGGCAACGGCGATGTTCTGCTCGATCAGCAGGATGGAGACCTCGCGCTCGGCCGCCAGGTTGGCGAGCAGCGCTTCCACCTGATCGACGATGATCGGCGCCAGGCC
>JANQIA010000042.1 GCA_028282405.1 Rhodovibrionaceae bacterium | reverse complement strand
TGACGGTGAAGGGCGCCGGCTTGGGACTGGCGGCGAGACGGTCTCTGATCTGCATGCGTTGCCTCCCGTGGCGGCCCTGTCCGCTCCGGACTCCCGTTGGCGGACTTTGCCTGCAGCCAAGCGACTGCGCGGCGTGGAGCGAAGGCCTTTTGCCTGAGGCTAACGCAGGAGTGGTCTGTGGACCAAGCCAATTTCAGGATTAGTCAGCGCGTCGGGCGCGCCGGTTGCGGCACTCAAGACTGCGAGGCTTCAGGAAAGCGCTCCGTCAGCTCTGCGGGATGCCGAGGGTGAGGGCGAGGCGCTCGATCTCTCGTAGGCCCTCGGAGTTGCCTTGGAAGGCAAGCTTGGCATCCTGCACGGCGCTCTCGGCTTCCGGCACCAACTGCAGCACGGCATAGGAGCGGATCAGCATCAGCCAGCCTTCCAGATCGCCGGGCTCCGTCGCCAGGCGGCTGGCCAGACCCTCCACCATGCCGCGCACCATCTCGGCACGCTCGTCCTCGCTCATTTGCGATGCCGCGGCTACGTCTGCGTCGCTCGGACCACGCCGCCGGGACGCATCGCTGCCGCCGCTCAGCCCCAGTTCGGCGCCGGCTTCGTCGAGCTTGGTGAGAACGAAGGGCGCCCCGGCATAGAGCTGCCTTGCTTCGTCGAGCACCGCTTGGGCAGCCTCCGGCGTGCCCTGCGCCGCTTCCAGATGGGCCAGCCTGATCGAGGCTTGCCAGTCTTTCGGTTCCTGGCTCAGCGCAGCCCTGAGCGCGGCAATCTCGCCAGTCGAGTCTTCGGCCGGGCCACCCTCGGCCACGGCACGCTGCCCGGCCTTGGCAAGCTCGCCTTGGGTCGCATCCGGCAGGACGGTGAGCAGATCGCCTTCGAGGAAGCGCACCATGTTGACGATGTCGCGCCGCACCAGCGGGACCCACTGCGCATCCGGCGGCGAGTCCTGAAGCAGGGTGACCCAGCCCTCGAGCGCCCCTTCGAAGTCCTGCGACTGCGCCTTGGCCAGCGCGAGGTAGTAGGCTGCCCGCGGATCGTTCGTCTTTTGCTGTATCTGCGCAAACACGAGGCGGGCGGCCATCGGCACCTTGTTGCCGTTCGCAAGGGTCATGGCCTCGCCATAGGCCGAAAGCACGGCCGGGTCGTCGTCGCTGAGGCGCGCGGCCTGACGATAGGCGCCCGCTGCCATGGCGTAGTCGCCGAGCGCCGAGTAGGAACTGGCGAGCATCCACCAGTCCTCGAAGCTATCGGGATTCTCCTCGACCCGCTTGGCGAGAATCTGCGCCTGGCTGTTGAGATCGCCGGCTTGGGCGAGACGCTGCTGCATCTCCGCCTGCCGGGCAGCCAGAGGTTGGTCCTCGGCCGTCGGCGTCCCGAGCCAGGCGTAGAGGCCGGTCGAACCGGCCAGCACGAAGGCCACGGCAAGGGCAGCGAGAAGCGGCGTCGGGCGCGCGATCGAAGGGCTGGTGTCCAGGCTGCGGGCCGCGCGCAGCGTGCGCCGCTCGATTTCCCGCTCGGCCGCATCGCGCTCGGCCTCGGAGATTCGGCCCTCATCACAATCGCGCTGCAGCTCGTCTTGCTGGTCGCGGTAGATGGAAATGGCGTACTCCGCCTCGTTGGCCTCGATCTGGCCGCGGCGGAAGAAGGGACGTCCGAGCCAGAGCGCGACGAGCAAGGCGACGCCGCCGGCGAGGAGCCAAATGGTCATGCCGAGTCTCCTTCAAGTAGGCGGCGTGCCACGGCGCGATCTTCCGCGCTCAGGTCCGGGCGGTGGTCACCATCGACTTTTTGCCGTTTGGCATAGCGGCGTGCGGCAAAGCCGGCCGCGAGGAGCAGAGCGGCTGGAGCCACCCAGAGGAGGTAGGTCTCCGGCTTGACCGGCGGACTGAGCAGCACGTAGTCGCCGTAGCGCGCGACGATGTAGTCGATGGCCGCCTCATCGCTGTCGCCGGCCACCACGCGCTCACGCACCACCATCCGGAGATCGTGCGCCAGCCCGGCGTTGGAGTCGAAGATCGACTGGTTGTCGCAAACCAGGCAACGGAGCTGCTTGCCGATGGCTTGCACGCGAGCCTCCTGCGCCGGGTCGGACAGCATCTCGCCGGGGTCGATGGCCCGCGCCGAGGTCGGTGCCAGCAGCAGCGCCACGGCCAGCAAGAGGCTGGCCGCCACGCCGGCGGCCGATGCGGCCGGGCGCAGGCTGCGCTTGGGCGCGCCGATGCGCAGCCGCCGGTCGGAGACCGAGACGAGAGCGCCGAGCGACATCAGAAGCGAGCCGAACCACATCCAGACGACACCGGGGTTGTAGTAGTAGCGCATGACCCAGCCGCCGGCCCCGTCCGGGTCGCCGAGCACCGCATAGAGGTCGCCGTGCCAGCGTGTTTCGATGCCGGCTTCGGTCGTCGGGCTTTGCTCGACCGGGTACCAGCGCCGCTCGGGCGAGAGCAGGGCGATCTCCTGGCCGTCCCGGCTGACGCTTACGTTTGCGATCGAGCTTTGATAGTTCGGCCCCCGTGCGGCATCGACGCCGACAAGGCTAAAGGCATAGCCCCCCACGACGACGGACTCGCCGGGTTTCTGGACCACGATCCGTTCTGCCTGCCAGACGGAAATGGCTGCGACTCCGGCAACCACGATGGCCAAGCCGAGATGCCCGAGGAACAGGCCCCAGGCAGAGCGAGGCAGCCCGACGAGACGCAGCAGACCGCCGCCGATGCCGGCCTTGGCGAAGTTGGCGCGGCCCAGCAGCTCGGCTGCGGTGGCGCAGGCAAGCCAGGTGGCAAGCGCCAGGCCGGCCAATCCAAGCGGCTCTCGCCAGCCGGTGGCCGCCAGCCCAGCCGTGACGACGAGGGTCAGGAAGAAGACGAAGCGCAAGCGCTGCAGCACACCCACCAGGTCGGCGCGCTTCCAGGACAGGAAGGGGCCGATGGCGGCGGCGAAGGCAGCCAGCGCGAAGATCGGCAGGAAGCTGCGATTGAAGTAGGGCGGGCCGACGGTGATCTTGTCGCCGGTCATCAGCTCCAGGACGAGGGGATAGAGCGTGCCGACGAAGACCACGCCGCCGGCGACGGCGAGCAGCACGTTGTTGAGCAGCAGCCCGCCCTCGCGCGAGATCGGCGCGAAGAGCCCGCCGTCGCGAATGCTGGGCGCGCGCCAGGCATAGAGGGCGAGGGCCCCGCCGACCATCAAGGTCAGCAGGACCAGGATAAAGACGCCGCGTTCCGGATCGGTGGCGAAGGAGTGCACCGAGGAGAGGATGCCGGAGCGCACCAGGAAGGTTCCGATCAGGCTGAGCGCGAAGGTGAAGATGGCCAGCAGGATGGTCCACTTCAGCAGCGCGTCTCGCTTTTCCACCACGATGGCGGAGTGCAGCAGCGCCGTGCCCAGCAGCCAGGGCATGAAGCTGGCGTTTTCGACCGGATCCCAGAACCAGAAGCCGCCCCAGCCGAGCTCGTAGTAGGCCCACCAGCTCCCCAGGGCGATGCCCATGGTCAGGCCGGACCAGGCGATCAGCACCCAGGGCCTGAGCCAGCGCGCCCAGCTCGGGTCGACCCGGCCGCGGATGAGGGCCGCGACGGCGAAGGAGAAGGCCGTCGAGAAGCCGACATAGCCGAGATAGAGCATCGGCGGGTGGAAGGCGACGCCGGGATCCTGCAGCAGGGGGTTCATCCCCTGGCCGTCCATCGGCGGCAGCGCCAAGCGGTCGAAGGGGTTGGAGGTCAGCAGGACGAACAGCAGGAAGCCGACCCCGATGATCGCCTGCACGGCGAGCACCGTGGCCCGCATGCTGACCGGGATGGAGCGGCCGAAGACCGAGATCAACGCGCCGAAGAGGGCCAGCATCAGGACCCAGAGCAGCATGGAGCCTTCGTGGTTGGCCCAGACGCCGGTCACCTTATAGATAAGCGGTTTGCCGGAGTGGGAGTTGAGCGCCACGTTCGCCACCGAAAAGTCGGAGGTGACGTAGGCATAGACCAGCGCGCCGAAGGCAGCCGCGACGGCCAGGAACTGGGCCTGCGCGGCACTGTCGGCCATGCGGAAGGCGGCCAGCGAGTCGTTGCGCAGCCCGGCGAGCGGCACCGCCGCCTGCATGACCGCGACGATCAGCGCAAGGCAGAGCGCGAAGTGTCCGAATTCGACGATCATCTCAGAACTGCCTTTCCGCGTCGTCTTCCGCCGCTGTCGGCCGATGGGTCGGGCCGATCGGCGCGCGCCGTTCCAGGGCGGTCATGTCCGTGACCAGGTAGTCGGTCGGAGACAGGAAGATCGCGAGCTTGGCCTTCTTCACGCGACTGAAGATGCGGCTCACGGTTTCTGCGTTGAGGCCCAGGTAGTCGGCGATGTCCTCGCGGTTGAGCGGCAGATGCACCCGCCTTCCGCCCGGCGTGTCCTGACCGACCCGCCAAGCCATGTCGGCCAGAAAGAGGCAGACGCGCTCCATACCGTCCAAGCGGCCCAAGGTGACGAGGTGGGCGGAGGCGCATTTGACCTGCTGGTGCACCATGGAGAAGAGCGCTGCGGTGAGGCCGGGGTCCCGCCCGATGTTCTGGTGCTGGGCGGAGAGATCGATCTCCTCCAGCTCGCTCGGCGTCAGCGCCTCGACCCACATGTCTCCGACCGCTTGGGTGGAGACGGGGCAGACCACGTCGCCGGGTGTGGAAAGACAGACGATCTGCCGGCGGCCATCGGGCAGCAAGATGCCGAGCGCGACCAGTCCATCGAGCACCCGCCAGAGCTTGAGGCAGCCGGCGCGCAATCGCTCGCCGCGCTGCAAGGCGGTGCGCCTCTCGCTGCTTTCTTCTTGGCCTGACGGAATACCGCGAGGCGCGAAGGGAACGTAGTCTGCCGTCCCCTCGCGCGCTGCGAAAGCTGTTCGTTCCGACGCCATCCAACCCCGCTCTTACTTCTCGGTCATTTGTTTCGGTGCGCTGAGTTGGTGATGGCCTTGTTTCGGCCTGCGCCCGATTCTTGCACAGAAAGATGCTGTTATGTCGCGGCGCGGACCTTGAGATGGGTCAATGCGTCGGCGGCCTTCGACCAAAGTGCAAAAGTCGGCCGAAAACGGAATTCGGAAATTCCTGACCGAAGTCAGGGTGACGCCGAGATGGCAGCGCTAGCGTGTCACTGGGACTCGCTGCCCGGCGTGGCGCATGACGTGCCACCGCGGCGGCCCCGGATGAGATGGAGACTAGGATGAAGCGGTTCCTCTTCCCAATGGTGGCCATTCTGATGGGCTACGCGGCGAGTGCCGTAGCTGAGGACGCCTCTTTGAAGACCGTCGAGGCCAGCGTCGCGGCGGAAAAGGGGTGCCTGTCCTGCCACGAAGGTATCGAGCGCTTCACAGACGGGGCCATGATCGAGCAGATCGAGGCCATGGGCGTCGACTTCGGCGACCCGGGCGGCTGCGTGGTCTGCCACGGCGGCACGCCGAATGCGACGACCGCCGAGAGCGCCCACCAAAGCACTCCGGCCGAGCTGGCCGAGTTTGGCGGTCCCCACACCTTCTATCCGGACCCGGGCGCGAACGTCGTCGCGGACAAGGCCTGCGGCCAATGTCACGCCGGCTACGCCGACCGTCTCGCCAAGTCTCTGATGAACACCGAGGCCGGCAAGCTGCAGGGCAATCTCTGGTCCTGGGGCGTGCAAGACGATCACAAGGTCGTCTGGGGCAACTACGATATTACCGACGACGATGGCCCGACCCCGGTGGTCGGCACCGATGCCTACATCGAATACATGACGGCCTTCATCGCCGCCCATCCGGACCAGATGCCGTCCGAGATGAAGCAGGTTCCGGCGGTGAACGTCGACGAGATTCCCGACCATCCGAACCTGGCCGGCATCACCTATTCGCGCCAGCAGTGCCAGCGCTGCCATGTCGGCGTGAACGGCCGCGAAAAGCGCGGCGACTTCCGCGGCGCCGGCTGCTCGTCCTGCCACGTTCCCTATTCGAACGAGGGGCTCTACGAGGGCGGCGACCCGACGATTTCCAAGGAACAGCCGGGCAAGCTGCTGGTCCACCGCATGCAGGGCAGCCGCAAGTCCAAGGTGACCGTGGGTGAGGTGACCTACTCCGGCATTCCCACCGAGACCTGCAACTCCTGCCACAACCGCGGCAAGCGCATCGGCGTGAGCTATCAGGGCATCATGGAGTTCCCCTACGGCTCGCCCTATTCGGCGACTGGCGGCAAGCAGCCCAAGCTGCACACCAAGAACTACCTCTTCATCAAGGACGACCTGCACCATCAGGTCCAGTCCCGGCCGGGCAACCCCGAGGGCGGCATGCTGTGCCAGGACTGCCACACCACCATCGACATGCATGGCGACGGCAACCTCTTCGGCACCACCTTGGCCCAGGTCGAGATCGAGTGCGAGGACTGCCACGGCACCGTCAGTAAGTTCCCCTGGGAGCTGCCGCTCGGCCATGGTGAAGAGTTCGGCGAAGAGATCGACCAGACCGCACGCGGCTTGGGCGACGACATCACCCCCGAGCAGTACTTCGCCGAGGTCTACGATGCCGAGGACGGCTATCTCCTGACCGCCCGCGGCAATCCCTTCGGCAACGTGGTCAAGAAGGGCTCCAGCGTCTTCATGCACTCCGCGTCCGGCCTGACCTTCGAAGTTCCGATCCTGAAGCAGATCTCGCAGGACGGCACCTGGAAGAGCCAAGCGGCCAAGGTCGCCATGAGCGCGGTCGGCCAGCACATGGAATCCATGGAGTGCTATGCCTGCCACGCCGACTGGGCCCCGCAGTGCTACGGCTGCCACATCACGGTCGACTACTCCGAAGGAAAGACGGACATCGACTGGATCAACAATGCCAACTCGCGCGGCGACGATGGTCTGACGGCCGATGCGGCCCTTGGCACCAACGGCCTGACCAGTGCCGGCAAGGTCTCCGAGACGCGGTCCTACCTGCGCTGGGAAGAGCCGACCCTGGGCATCAACGGCGAGGGTCGGGTGACTCCGCTGATGCCGGGCTGCCAGGTCATCACCACGGTGATCGACAAGGACGGCAACACGATCGTGCACAACAAGACCTGGATGACGCCGGATGCCGGCGGCACCAAGGGCCTGGATCACGCCGCCGTCCAGCCGCACACGGCCGGCCGCCTGGCGCGGACCTGCGAGAGCTGCCACGACAATCCCAAGGCCTTGGGCTATGGCATCTCCGACGGCCGCTTCATGCGGGGCTACGAGAACGGCTTCGTGGTCGATCTCGAGACCGCGACCGGCGAGATCATCCCCTCCAACACGCAGTTCCAGTCGCAGCCGATCCCCTCGCTCGACCACGATCTCAGCCAGATCGTGACGCGCGATGGCAAGCAGCTCGTCACGGTCGGTTCGCACTGGCCGCTCACGGGCCCGCTGCCTCAGGACATGCGTGAGAAGATGGAGCGCACCGGCCTCTGCATGGGCTGCCATCAGAACATGACCAACGAGGAGCTCTGGTCGCAGGTGAACTCGCCGAAGTTCGTCAACAACCTGGAGCACCAGGCGGTGATGGACCAGGCGGTGCACGCCCTGGCCAAGGAAAAGAGCGGTGAGTAAGAGAGGAACGATGGAAATGAAGCGACCACACCGTCTTGCCGTCCTGCTCTCGCTCTGTCTCGTCGGCGGCCTGTTCAGCGCCGCCGCCGGCCAGGCCGAGAGCGCAGGCAAGAGCTTCTCAGGCGCAGGCTATCCGGCGGAGGATCTACTGCAGACCTGCCAGCAGGCGGACAACGACAGCCGGCGAGGCACCCAGCTCGAAATCGAGTGCGAGCAGTACCTCATCGGCTACCTCGACGCCCTCAAGGAGGTCGGCCACTTCGATAGCAAGGACCACGGCTGCCCGCCGACGGTGAACACGCCGGACGAGGCGCGCTGGGCCTTCATGCGCTGGATCCACATGGATTACAGTCAGAGGAGCAAGATGCCGACGGCGGATGCGGTGCTCGCCATGCTGCCGGATATGTTTCCCTGCCAGTAGCCCGTCGGGCGAAGAACGGAACGATCGGCTCGCGCCACCGACGCGAGCCGATCGTCGTTAGAGGCCAAGCGGGCCGGGCCAGCTAGGCCGCCTTCACGTCCTCCAGGAAGCTGTCCACCTCGCGGCGCAGGCCGTCGGTCTGCTGGGTCAGCTCGCTGACCGCTGCCACCACTTCTCCCGCCGCGCGGTTGGTCTCGTCCGCGCTCTGGTCGACGCTGCCGAGGGTCCGATTGACCTGGTCCGTGCCGCTGGCGGCGTCCTGAACGTTGCGGGCGATCTCCGACGTCGCCGCCGTCTGCTCCTCGATGGCGGCGGAGATCGAGCCGGCGATGCCGTTGAGCTCGTCGACGGTCTTGGCGATCAGCTCGATCGCCTCGACGGCGCCGCCGGTCGCTCCTTGGATCTCGGCGATCTGTTGCGCGATCTCCTCCGTCGCCTTTGCCGTCTGGCTGGCCAGCGACTTGACCTCGGAGGCAACCACCGCGAAGCCCTTGCCGGCCTCGCCGGCGCGGGCGGCCTCGATGGTAGCGTTCAGCGCCAGGAGATTGGTCTGCTCGGCGATGTCGGAAATCAGATTGACCACCTCGCCGATGCGTTCGGCCGCCTTCGAGAGCAGCCCGACGGTCTCTTGCGTCTGGTTCGCCTGATCGACGGCGCGCTGCGAGGTGCCGGCCGACTGCTCCACCTGGCGGGCGATCTCGCTGATCGAGCTGCTCAGCTCCTCCGCCGCCGTCGCAACCGTCTGGACGTTGGCGGACGCCTGTGTCGAGGCGTTCGAGGCCGTGCCGGTCTGCGCCCGCGTATCCTGGGCGATCGATGACATGGACTTGGCGGTCGCCTGCATCTCCTCGGCCGCGCCGGCGACGCCTTGCAGCATCTGGCTCACCGCGGCGTCGAACTGCGCCGTGATCTCTTCCAGCCGCTTCGCCCGCTGGACCTGCGCTTCCTGAGCCTTGGCTTGCTCTGCCTGCAGGCGCTCGGTCTCGATCATCGATGTCTTGAAGACCTGGACGGCCTCGGCCATCTCGCCGACCTCGTCCTTCTGACCGACGGCCGGCACCTCGATCGTCTTGTCTCCTTCGGCGAGGCGGCGCATGGCTTGCGTCATGGCGCCGATGGGCCGTGCGATGCCGGTGCCGATCAGCCAGGCGGCCGCCATCCCGAGCAGCAGGGCCACGATCACCGAGACGATGACGGTGGTCACGGCATTTTGGATGGCTTGCGTCGCACGCGGGCCCAGTGTGTCCTGCTCGGCCTTGGCAAGTTCCGTCAGCTCTGCGGCCTGCCCCATGATCTCGGGCCCGATGACGTCGAGCTGGCCCGTGATGATGGCGTTGCGTTCGACGATCACCTGATGGACGCGCATAAAGGCATCCCGGTATTGCGCAGCCTCCTCCATGATCGCGGCAACGAGCTGCCGACGGGCAGGGTTCTGCAGCTCGCTGTCCATTCGGGCGACAGACGCATCGAAGGCCTGAAACTCCTCTTCGGCACGGTTGAAGTCGCTTTCTTTGTTCTCAAGCAGGAACTTGAGCACATAGAGCCTGGCCAGGAGGAGGCGCTCTTGAGCGACGCCGGCATAGAAGGCCGCCGCCGCATCGTTGTCGCTGTAGGCTGACTGCATGATCTTCGTCAGCTTCTTGCGGATCGCCGGGCCGACGACATCCAGCGTTCCCAGCACCAGTTCGTTGCGCTGGTTCTGGAGGACAATCACCTCTTCGAACGCCGCTTCGTATCCTTTGGCTCCGCTTTCGATGCGCGAGACGATGTCCTTCTTGTCGGGATCGGCGATCAGCGACTTGGCGCGTTCGGATGCCTTGACCACTGCGGCTTGCGAACTGCGGACTTCCTGCGCACTCTCCTCGTCGTGCCGGATGATGTAGTTCTTCACCGCGATGCGGGTTTCCATCATCTCCGCGGTGACGTCGGCCATGGCATTGGACTGGCGCGCCAGGGCGCGGTAGCGCTGAAAGATGTCGCTTCCGCTGTTGAGCGCCCAGATCGCGCCGCCGCCGATCAAGAGCAGCAGGAGAAGAACAAGGCCGAATCCGCCGAAGGTCTTGGTCGTGATCCGAACATTGTCGAGACCGTACATAAATCGTGCTCCTTGGGTTGACTGATGGGCTAAACACACAGCCCGGTAGTAATTCCGCACAAGGAGACGTGTTATCGTCTAACATTGTCTTAAGTTAGCGGATAATACGAACGTTTGTATGTGTTTTGCTATTGGAAAACGATAATAAATTTTAAAAAACAATTTAAAAAAGAAAGAAGTTATATAATAGTGGTGACGTAGTATAAAAAATAAATTATACGGCGAGAGTTTTCTTCTTCCAGATGGCAGGTATAAACCTTAAAAATCATCGGCAAATGCATCCATAAATTGTTTTTCACATATCCGTAGTGTTGATAATTATTGTGTGTGTTTTCAGAGTTTTACCGTCGCTCGGCCGTTCAATACAGATTCATTCTGCGCTTCATGGGGGGAGGTGACGTGCGTGATCTTCTAGTTATTCTCGGCGATCAGCTTTCTCCGGCCGTGTCCTCGCTCCGATCGGCCGATCCTGGCTCCGCTGTCGTTCTGATGGCTGAGGTCGTCGAAGAGGCGACCTACGTCCGGCACCACAAGAAGAAGATCGCTTTCCTGTTCTCCGCCATGCGCCACTTCGCCGAGGCGCTGCGGCAAGCGGGCTGGGAGGTGGACTACGTGCGGCTCGACGACCCGGACAACAGCGGCTCCTTCACCGGGGAGCTGGAGCGGGCCATCGCCCGCCACGAGCCTGAGCGCATTCTGGTCACCGAGCCGGGCGAGTGGCGCGTCCAAGCAGCGATGGAGGGCTGGTCGGCGCGCTTCGGCTTGCCGGTCGATATCCTGGGCGACGACCGCTTTCTCTGTTCGCGCGCCGACTTCGCCGACTGGGCCGAGGGGCGCAAGCAACTGCGCATGGAGTTCTTCTATCGCGAGATGCGGCGCAAGAGCGGTCTCTTGATGGATGGCGATGACCCCGAAGGCGGCCGATGGAACTTCGATGCCGAGAACCGAAAGCCGGCCAAGACGGACCTCTTCATGCCAAAGCCAGCGCACAGCGAGCCTGACGAGATCACCCGGGCCGTGCTCGATCTGGTGGCGGAGCGTTTCCCCGATCACTTCGGCGACCTGGAGCCCTTCTGGTTCGCTGTGACGGCAGAAGGCGCGGAAGCTGCGCTCGCGCATTTTCTTGAGAATGCCCTGCCGTCCTTCGGCGACTACCAGGACGCCATGCTGGTCGATGAGCGCTTCCTCTATCACTCGGTGCTTTCGCTCTACATCAACGCCGGGCTGCTGAATCCCATGGAGGTCTGCCGCCGGGTCGAAGCCGAGTACCGCGCCGGCCGGGCGCCCTTGAACGCCGCCGAAGGCTTCATCCGCCAGATCATCGGCTGGCGCGAGTATGTGCGGGGGATCTACTGGCTGAAGATGCCGGACTACGTGGGAGAGAACTTCTTCGGGGCGGACCGGCCGCTGCCCGACTTCTACTGGACCGCAGAGACGGGGATGGCCTGCGTTCGCGCTGCCGTCACCCAGACCAAGGAAGAGGCCTACGCCCACCACATCCAGCGTTTGATGGTGACCGGCAATTTCGCGCTGCTGGCCGGCATCGACCCCAAGGCCGTGCACGAGTGGTATCTCGCGGTCTACGCCGACGCCTACGAATGGGTCGAGGCGCCCAACACGCTCGGCATGGCGCTCTTCGCCGACGGCGGTCTGCTCGGCTCCAAGCCCTATGCCGCCAGCGGCAACTACATCAACAAGATGTCGGACTACTGCGGCGGCTGCGCCTATGACGTGAAGCGCAAGACAGGGGAGGGGGCCTGCCCCTTCAACGCGCTCTACTGGGACTTCCTGGCGCGCAACGAAGAGAAGCTGCGCGGCAACCCGCGCCTGGGCCAGATCTACCGCACTTGGGACCGCATGGCCGACGACAAGCAGGCCGATTATCGCAAGAGCGCGGCGGCTTTCCTGCAAGCTCTGCGCTAGACTACAGTCGGGGCTTTGAGGTCACGGCCCTTTCATCCGGTAAGGTCCAGGCGAGTGTTTGCTGAGAACCAACGACAATGGTGGCTGCTCGGCGCGATGAGCGGCGTGCTCGGGCTCATCGTGCTGGATGAGACCATCGTTGCCGTGTCCTTGCCGTCGATCACCAAGGAGCTGGGGCTGTCGGTCTCGTCGGCGCATTGGGTGGTCAATGCCTATCTGTTGAGCTTCACCTGTGCCGTCGCGGTCGCCGGCCGGCTTGGCGACCTCTTCAGCCGAAAGACCTACTTCTCCGCCGGCGCGGCGCTTTTCGTCGTTGCCTCGCTGCTTGCCGCGACGGCGAGCGACGGCACGATGCTCATCGCCGCGCGTGCGCTTCAGGGCGTTGCGGCCGCTTTGATCTTCCCCACATCCATCGCCCTGATCGCCACCGCCTTCGCTCCGGAAAAGCGCGGGGTGGCCTTCGGCTACCAGACCACGGTCGGCGGCATCTTCATGGCGTCCGGTCCCTTGATCGGCGGTTTGCTGACGGAAACCGTATCCTGGCGCATGATTTTCTGGATAGGCATTCCGGTTATCATCGGTATCGC
>JANQIA010000398.1 GCA_028282405.1 Rhodovibrionaceae bacterium | reverse complement strand
GCGGTTGTACCAGTTCATGAAGGCCGAGATCGACAGCGAGATGGTGAGATAGACCGCCATGGTGATGAGAATGCACTCCACCGCCTGTCCGGTCTGGTTCAGCGTGATGCCGCCGATGGTGGCAACCAGCTCCGGATAGCCGATGAAGGCACCGAGCGAGGAGTTCTTCGTCAAGTTCAGGTACTGGCTGGTCAGCGGCGGCACGATGACGCGCAGCGCCTGGGGGATGACGACCAGGCGAAGGGTCCAATTGGGTTTGAGACCCAGCGCGTAGGCGGCCTCCGTCTGTCCCTTGTTGACCGCCAGAATGCCGGCGCGCACGATCTCCGCGATGAAGGCGGCCGTGTAGGCCGCGAGTGCGATAAGCAGTGCCAGGAACATGTCGGTGATGGCGAGACCGCCGGAGAATCGGAAGCGGCCCAAGGTCGGCACTTCCCATTCCAGAGGCGCGCCGGTGGCGAAGAAGGTCATGACCGGCAGCGCGAAGATCAGGCCGAGACCGGTCCAAAAAGCCGGGAAGGTCTCCCCGGTTGCGTCCTGTCGCTTCTTGGCCCAGCGCCTGATTCCGATAGCCGCAGCTATGGCCACGAAGAGTGCGACCGGCGTCATCCAAAAGAGATCGCCGAAGATCGGGGACGGCGCTTTGAGGCCACCGTTGTAGAAGTACATGCCGGAGCCGAGGTAGAAGCTCTCCCGCACCACCGGCAGGGCAAGCAGGATGGCCCACCAAACGAAGATCTGCAGCAGCAGCGGAACGTTGCGGACGATCTCGACGTAGACGTAGGCGACGCGGTTGATCAGGAAGTTGTGGGACAACCGCAGCACGCCGAGGATGAAACCGAAGACCGTTGCAACAATGCAGCCGAAGAACGCAACGAAGAGCGTTCCGGTCAGGCCGACCAGGAAAGCGCGGAAATGCGTGTCTGTAGAGCTATATGGGATAAGAGTATTTTCGAGCTCGTAGCCCGCGGTATTGGACAGGAAGCCGAAGCCCGAGGCGATGCCTCGATTCTCCAGGTTCGTCGCGGTGTTGTGCGCAATATAGGCAATCGCGAAACCGAGAATTCCGATCGTCAGCGCCTGAAAGAAAATCGAGCGGAACTTCTGATCGGTCCACAGCGAGCTGCGCCGTGGCGTCGTAAGAGTTTCAGTGGCCATATCCCCTCCTCGGGTCACCCCCGTGCTGGCTCTCCTAATTGGGAGGCCAGAGGGCCGCCGAACGCCCTAAAGCACCGGTACAACCGTTGGAAAAGAGCCTAGAGCCCCGTCCTCAACCGTTGGACCGGGTGAGTCTACCGGGCTGAAAAAGAGGAAGGGCGCCCCGCCGCCGCGAGGTCGCGCGGGGAGGGACGCCCTTGTCTCTTAACGGTTCAGCCCGTCGTTCGGCTCAACGGAACGGCGGCGTGTAGAGGATGCCGCCGTCGCGCCACAGCGCGTTCAGGCCACGCTCCAAGCCGATCGGCGTGTTCACGCCGATGTTGCGCTCGAAGCTCTCGCTGTAGTTGCCGATGCGTGCGATGACGTTCTTGGCCCAGTCGCTGGATAGGCCCAGCTGCTCACCGAGATCGCCTTCGACACCGAGCAGGCGCGCCACCTCAGGACTTGAGGGATTGGCCATCTGCTCCTCGACGTTCGCCGAGGTCACGCCGAGCTCTTCGGCAGTGATCATGGCATTCAGGGTCCAGCGAACGACGTCACCCCACTGATGGTCGCCATGGCGAACCAGCGGACCCAAGGGCTCCTTGGAGATGATCTCCGGAAGGATCTTATGGGCGCTCGGGTCGCTCATGCCGGCACGCTGGGCAGCAAGGCCCGAGGCATCAGTGGTGTAGACGTCGCAGCGGCCGGCTTCATAGGCCTGGCGGGCCTGATCGCCGGTCTCAACCACAACAGGCTCGAAGGTCATGTTGTTGGCGCGGAAGAAGTCGGCCAAGTTGAGCTCGGTGGTGGTGCCGGTCTGGATGCAGACCGCGGCGCCGTCCAGCTCTTTGGCCGAGTTAACGCCCAAGTCCTTGCGGACCATGAAGCCCTGACCATCGTAGTAGTTCACGCCCAGGAACTCGAAGCCGAGGTTCACGTCACGGCTGAAAGTCCAGGTCGTGTTGCGGGCCAGCATGTCGATCTCGCCCGACTGCAGCACCGTGAAACGATCCTTACCGGTCGTCGGCGTGAACGTCACCGCGTCCGGGTCGTTGAAGATAGCGATGGCAACCGCGCGGCACATATCGACGTCGAGGCCTTCCCAGCGGCCCTGATCGTTCGGAGCGGCGAAGCCGGCGAGGCCGGTGGTCACGCCGCAGCTGAGCGAGCCGCGAGCCTTGACGTCGTCAAGCGTACCGGCGGCAGCGACCCCTGCCGACACGGTCGCCACCGCTGCAGCGGTGGCAAGTAGAGTCGTCAAACGCATGATCCAAGCTTCCCTGCGTTGTTGGTTTATCCTTCGTTAGATGGACGAAACACGCACCAAATCCACCCAGCGGCACCTTGGT
This sequence comes from Rhodovibrionaceae bacterium, assembly GCA_028282405.1. Taxonomy (GTDB): domain Bacteria; phylum Pseudomonadota; class Alphaproteobacteria; order Kiloniellales; family DSM-21159; genus JANQMX01. Next base: position 116 of record JANQIA010000398.1, on the reverse strand, counting down.
CCGCGTGTCCAGACCATGGCCGGACTGTGTAACATTCTGGACGCAAAAGCAACCGGCCAGACGGCCGCCGGGCTTGCCCCTGCTGCATTCTTCACGCCAATGTCAGCGATCAGCAA
>JANQIA010000063.1 GCA_028282405.1 Rhodovibrionaceae bacterium | reverse complement strand
ACGGCTTCCGCCAAGTCCGCTCGCGTGATGGTCGCGCCAGACATCCCAGCCTCCCTTGTTTTCAATAGGTTATACAAGGATGTTGAGGGGGTCAAACGCGGAATGGCGCCAAGGGTGGATAAAGCGCCACGATTATTGATTGTATTTTGGTGCTCTGGACCGCCCCGAGAGGCTGTCGTGCGGACCTACCAGCGGAGCAGCGCGGCGCCCCAGGTGAAGCCCCCGCCCATGGCCTGCATCAGGATGACGTCGTCCCGCTTGATGCGGCCGTCCCGCACGGCGCTGTCCAGCGCCAAGGGAATGGAAGCGGCCGAGGTGTTGGCATGGTCCTGCAAGGTCAACACCACCCGCTCCATGGGAAAGTCGAGGCGCTTGGCCAGGGCTTCGATAATCCGCAGGTTGGCCTGATGCGGCACCATCCAGTCGACATCCTCGGCCGTGAGCCCGGCTGTCTCCAGCGCCGCCTCCATGGCATCAGCCATGCGCACCACGGCATGGCGGAAGACCTCCCGCCCATCCATCCGCAGGTGCCCGGCCGTTTGCGTCGAGGCCGGCCCGCCATCGACATAGAGCGCGTCGTGGTGCCGCCCGTCGGAGAAGATGTGGCTGGCCAAGATGCCCCGCGGGGGACCGTTTTCTCCTGCCGCTTCCGCACGGAGAACGATTGCGCCGGCCCCGTCGCCGAAAAGAACGCAGGTCCCGCGGTCCTGCCAGTCGAGGATACGGCTGAAGATCTCCGCCCCGATGACCAAGGCTGAGCGGGCCTGGCCGCTCTTCAGCATGGCGTCGGCAACGGACAGGGCATAGACGAAGCCGCTACAGACAGCCTGTACGTCGAATGCCGCGCCCCGCTCCATGCCAAGCGCGGCCTGAACGCGCGTCGCCGTCGCCGGGAAGGTCTCGTCGGGCGTGGCCGTGGCGCAGATCACCAGATCGAGGTCGCCCGCCGTCATCTCTGCCGACTCCAGGGCCCGGCGGGCCGCAGCGATGGCGAGATCCGACGTTAGCTGGCCGTCCGCGGCGATATGGCGGCGCGCAATGCCGGTCCGCTTGCGGATCCACGCATCGTCGGTGTCGACGAACTTGGCCAGATCGTCATTGCTGAGCGCCCTCTCCGGCAAATAGGAGCCAGAGCCCGCGACGACCGAAGCGACGTCGATGGCGCGCGACTTATAGGACAGCGGCGCGTGGGGCGATAGGCGGGGCGGGTACACTCTCGGTCAACTCTTCTAGGTCGGATTTGATGGTCTTCAGGAAACCGTGCTGAGCCAGATCTACCGCCACGCCGATGGCATGGGCAAAGCCCAGCGCATCCGTGCCGCCGTGGCTCTTGACGACGATGCCGTTGAGACCGAGGAAGACCGCGCCGTTGTAGCGGCGCGGGTCGACGCGCTTGCGCAGCTTCATCATCGCCGGCTTGGCCAGGAGATAGCCGAGGCTGGCCATCAGCGAGTGCTTGAAGGTGCCGCGCAGCATCTTGGTATAGAGCGCCGCCGTGCCCTCTGCGGTCTTCAAGGCGATGTTGCCGGTGAAACCGTCGGTCACCACCACGTCGACCGTGCCTTTGGCGATATCGTCGCCCTCGACGAAGCCGTGGAACTGCCCGTTGGGCATGGAGCTGCGCAGGCGGTCGCTGGCCTCCTGCAGGGCCTCATGCCCCTTGATCTGCTCCGAGCCGACGTTGAGCAGCCCGATCGTGGGCTTGTGCAGGCCGAGCACGCTGCGCGAGAAGGCGCAGCCCATCACGGCGAACTCGACCAGATTGCGCGCGTCGCAATGAACGTTGGCGCCGAGGTCGAGCATGACCGTCTCGCCGCGCATGGTGGGGAAGAAGGAGGCGATGGCCGGACGGTCGACGCCCGCCATGGTCTTGAGCACGAACTTGGACATGGCCATCAGCGCGCCGGTGTTGCCGGCGGAAACGACGGCGTCGGCCCCCTTGTCCTTCACCTGGTCGATAGACAGGCGCATGGAGCTTCCGCGACCGGAGCGCAGCGCGCTGGAGGGCTTCTCGTCGGCGCGCACCACCTCCTCGGTGTGCACCACGTCCGCAACGGCATTGCGCAAGCGTCGCCGCCGCTCGATCTGTGGTTCGAGCAGCGCCTTGTCGCCGACCATGATGAAGCGGACCTGAGGATAGCGCTTGGTCGCAATCAATGCGCCACGCATAACCATAGTGGGTGCATTGTCACCACCCATGGCGTCCATAGCGATGGTCAGCGCACCACTCACGTTACGCCCCGTTCGTCGCGTGCTTCAGACGAAGCCTGAAGGACAAGTCTTAAAACTCGTCCTTGGGCTCTAATACCTGTCGACCGCGGTACATGCCAGTCTTAAGGTCGATATGGTGTGGCCGCCGCAACTCGCCACTGTCCTGATCCTCAATATAGGTAGCGCGCTTCATGGCGTCGTGAGCGCGGCGCATGTCGCGCTTCGAGCGCGAAACTTTCTTTCTCGGAACGGCCATCTTTCGGTCTCTACAGTGGCAATTGGTATAATGAAAAGAGGAACCGCCCCCTTCGAAAGGGAGCGGTTTTGTGTGTGATACCGAATTCCGGCGCCCACCGCAAGCCCGCCGGAACCCCGGAGGCAGCCTCAGCGCGTCTTGCCGGCAAGCCCCTCCAGGACGGCAAAAGGGCTCGGCGGCTTGCCGTCCGCGGCATCCGGCGCACCGTCCGGACCTAAGCTCATGCCGGCAAAGTCGGCATCGGTCCGGCGCGGATGAGGATCCAGGGCCAAGCTCAGCTCTTCGACCAAGAACTCCCCGAGATCCAGGACCTCGCCCGGCATCGGCTCGACATCCGGGCCATCCAAGGGATCCTCTTGGGCACTCTCGTGCTGCCGATAGGCGTCTTCGTCCAGGAATCTGACGTCCAAGGGCCGCGACACCTCGATCGACAACGCCTCCAGGGTCACGACGCAGCTTTGCTCCACCTCGGCCTGCAGGCTACCCGTCAACGCAAGACCACCGCCCTTCAAAGGCCTGATGCCGATGTCGCCATGCAACCGGCCAAGGCCAAGCAGACCCAAGCGGCGGGCCACGGCCGCCCGCTCCTCGGACGTGGCATCGAGTTGAAGCCTGAGCCCTTCGGCAGGAACCTCGGCCGTGCGCTGCGGGCGGGAGAACTCAGCCATGCTGCGCCTCCGACTGCACGGCTTGCGCATCCGCCAAGGGCTCAGCGTCTTCGAAGTGAAGCCGACCGGCCATGAGATCCGTGAGAGGCTGGGTCGCCAGGGCGGCGACGTTGGTCCGGAGATAGCTGTCGAGCGCTTCCAAGATGGCCGCGCTCGGCTGGGCCGAGCCGGAATCGCGACAGGAGCCATAGACGTTGCGCAGAAGCGCCTCGCGCAGCTCCACCGCCGCCGGCGCCTCCAAGCCCGTCTCATAGGCCTTGCTGCGACCGTAAAAGGCCTGGCCTATGGCCTTCATCTTGCGGCCGGCACCCAAGTCACCGACCCCGCTGACGCGGACGCTTTGGTCCAGGTGAAACACCAGGAGGTCGAAGAGGGTTTGGCCCAATTGCTTGGCCGCCTCCCCTTCTCCTTTCAGTCGATGGAAGACAAGAAAGCTGTGCAGCAGCAGCATCTCGAAGCGCCCGTCGACGCTGTCGGGGACGCCGTAGTCGCGATAGAAGACGGGATTGCGACTCTGCGCCACGATACGCTCGTAAAGCGCGCGCGCCGCGTCTTCGTGCCGATTGTTGGGAAAAAGCTTCACTTCTACCACCGTCGATGCCAGCGCCCGCGGCGCCCGGCGCTTGAAATGACGCGGCCAAGCGGTCTATTCAAGGCTTAGACGATAGAATTGCATGCTTTGACTGCCATGACCAAGGTAACGATGAACGAGCCGCGCACGAGACCTCTGCTGAGCCGCTTTAAAGGTGCCCGCGCCCTTGGCTGGAGCCTCGGCCTGATGGCCACCACCGCGCTTGCGGCCTGCTCGGGAGAGCTGACGACTCGCGGCAATCTGCTGACCGCCGAGCGTATCGAGGAAATCTCCGCCGGCGAGTCCTTCCAGAGCGATGTGGTGGCCGCCGTGGGCACACCCTCGGCCGTCAGCACCTTCGAAAGCAACACCTGGTACTACATCGGCGAGTTGCAGGAGCAGCAGTCGTTCCTCGACCCCGACATCCTCGAGCGCAACGTGCTGGTGGTGAACTTCGACGATAGCGGTCTGGTGCAGTCGACGCAGCTCTACACGGTGGCCGACGGACAGGTCATCGACCCGATCTCCCGCACGACGCCGACCGAAGGCCGCGAGCTGACCATCCTGCAGCAGCTCCTGGGCAACCTGGGACGCTTCAGCCCGGATGAGGCGAACCAAGGCGGAAACTAGGTCCCAAGCCTCAGATCAAAAAAAGAAAACCCCCGACGCTCCGTCGGGGGTTTCTTCGTTCTACAGGCCTTGTTTGGCGAGGCTGCTAGTGCGCCAGGCTGGCGAGCAGCAACAGGGCCACGATGTTGGTGATCTTGATCATCGGGTTGACGGCCGGACCGGCGGTATCCTTGTAGGGATCGCCGATGGTATCGCCGGTCACCGCGGCCTTGTGGGCGTCGGAGCCCTTGCCGCCGTGGTTGCCGTCCTCGATGTACTTCTTGGCGTTGTCCCAGGCACCGCCGCCGGCGGTCATGGAGATCGCGACGAAGAGGCCGGTGACGATGACGCCGAGCAGCATGGCGCCCACGGCAGAGAGCGCCGAGGATTTCCCGTCGATCGCCAAGACGATCAGGAACAGCACGATTGGCGACAGCACCGGCAGCATCGAGGGAATGATCATCTCGCTGATCGCCCGCTTGGTCAGCATGTCGACGCAACGCGCATACTCGGGCTTTGTGGTGCCTTCCATGATGCCCGGGATCTCGCGGAACTGCCGGCGCACCTCCTCGACCACCGCGCCACCGGCGCGGCCGACCGCCTGCATGCCGATGGAGCCGAAGAGGTAGGGCAAGAGACCGCCGACGAAGAGGCCGATCACCACCCAGGGATTGGAGAGCTCGAAGTTGACCGCCACGCCCTCGAAGTAGGGGAAGCGGTCGGCGTTATTTGTGAAGAACTTGAGGTCTTCCGTGTAAGCCGCGAAGAGCACTAAGGCGCCGAGGCCGGCGGAGCCGATGGCGTAGCCCTTGGTCACCGCCTTGGTGGTGTTGCCCACAGCGTCCAGCGCATCCGTCGTCTCACGCACCGAGGCGTCCAGCTCGGCCATCTCGGCGATGCCGCCGGCGTTATCGGTGACAGGGCCGTAGGCGTCGAGGGCGACGACCATGCCGGCCAGGGCCAGCATGGTGGTGACCGCAATGGCAATACCCATGATACCCGCGGTCAGGTAGGTCGTGGCGATACCGATGACGATGATCAACGCAGGCAGCGCCGTGGCTTCCATGGATACGGCAAGACCTTGAATGACGTTGGTGGCATGGCCCGTCTCCGAAGACTTAGCGACCATGCGAACCGGGCGGTAGTCGGTGCCCGTGTAGTACTCCGTCACCCAGATCAGGAGGCCGGTGACCGCGAGCCCGATGATGCCGCAGAAGAACAGACCGAGCCCGTTAAAGGTGGTGGTGCCGTAGGTATAGTCGGTGCTCAGGCCGACGGTGATCGCGGTGACGATGAAGACACCGACGAGGCTGAACAGCGCCGAGGCGATGAAGCCCTTGTAGAGCGCGCCCATGATGCTCTTCGAGGGGCCGAGCTTGACGAAGTAGGTGCCGGCGATGGAGGCCAGGATGCAGACGCCGGCAATGGAAAGCGGCAGCATGACGAGGCCGAGGCCGGCGTCCGTGCCAAAGCCGAAGAAGATCATGGCCAGCACCATGGTCGCGGCCAGGGTCACGGCATAGGTCTCGAAAAGGTCGGCCGCCATGCCGGCGCAGTCGCCGACGTTGTCGCCCACGTTATCGGCGATCACCGCCGGGTTGCGCGGGTCGTCCTCGGGGATGCCTGCCTCGACCTTGCCGACCAGATCGGCGCCGACGTCGGCGCCCTTGGTGAAGATGCCGCCGCCCAGACGCGCGAAGATCGAGATCAGCGAGGCGCCGAAGCCGAGCGCCACCAAGGCGTCGATCATGGTCCGCTCTTCGACGCCGGACATCCAGAGGATGGCGAAGTAGCCGGCGACGGCGATCAGCGCCAAGCCGGCGACCAGCATGCCGGTGACGGCGCCAGCGCGGAAGGAAACGGAGAGGCCTTCGGCGAGGCCTTTGCGGGCCGCTTCGGCGGTGCGCACGTTGGCCCGGACCGACACGTTCATGCCGATGTAGCCGGCGGCGCCGGAGAGGATGGCGCCGATCAGGAATCCGAAGGCGACCCCGAAGCTGAACAGGATCCAAACGATGGCGAAGATGATGACACCGACGATGGCGATCGTCTTGTACTGCCTATTGAGGTAGGCCTGCGCGCCCTCCTGAATGGCCGCCGCGATCTCTTGCATCCGCTCCGTCCCGGCGTCCGATGCGATCACTTGGCGGGCCGTAATGGCGCCGTAAGCGACAGCCGCTATGGCGCAAAGAATGACCAGAAAAAGCAAAAAACCCATGGCCGACCTTCCTTGAGTTCACAACGGAAAGCGGCGGCAATGACCGCCCCTTCCGATCTAAATGAGTGGGATTCACCGGTCCTTCGGAAAAAGGCGAGCGGAAAATGACAGAAGGCCCTAGCGTTGGCAACCGCTAGGCTATGCCGCGAAACAAAAGTTGCAGCAGCGAAGAAGAAGGCTGGTTTCGCTTGGATGTGTCGGCGATCAACCGCGCGCGCCGGCGGGTTCTCGCTTGTCGATGCCAAGCACGTAAATCTCCGTGACCGCCCCCTCACCGAGCAAGGCGTCTGCTCGCATCATGAGGCGGGCGCGAAAGAACTCGACATCGACGCCCTTCTCTCGCACGAAGCGCATCGACATGAGGGCGTGAAGCTCGCTCAGGAAGGCATCGACCAGCTTGGGGAAGCGCTTTTGCAGCCGGCGGTCGCTCTCTATGTCCCGCATCTCCAGCTGAAGCTGCAGAGTGAGATGCCGCTGCACCACGCCATTGGCGATCACGGGAACGATCATCGGATCGAGGGTGACATAGATGCCCTTCTGCACCGCTCCCTCTTCGCTCTCCGTAGCCGCTGCGCCTCCAGCCCAGGCGGGACCGTGGGCCACGCCCAACAGCAGCGCGACCAGCGCAATGGCTTTCCAGCTGAAAAAGTAAGGAGATGGCATTGCCCCGGCTTCCCCCGACCAAGCGAACCTGCAGCTTAGTCCGGTTCGGTTAACGCCAGGGCAAACGGAAGGGTTAACAGGGGATGAAGCCGGAGCGAGTCAGACGTGCGCCCAGCCCTTGTGATCCACGGAGATCGCCTCGCCGGCGCGATCGAGCAAAGAAACGCCCTCGCCCGCTGCGACGCTGCCGATTTCTGTAACGGGGGTCGCACTTGCCTCCGCGGCCGCCAGAACCGCGTGCCGTGCATCGATAGGCGCGGTGAACAGCAGCTCGTAGTCGTCGCCCCCACCGAGCAACGAGGGGAACAGCTCCGGATCCTCGGCGAGGATGCTCTCCGCTGCCTTCGACAAGGGGATGCGCGGAGCGGATATCTCGATGGCCACGCCCGAGGTTTCAGCCAGATGGCCTGCATCTGCGAGCAACCCATCGGAAACATCGATCGCCGCAGTTACGCTCCCCCGCAAGGCGGCTGCCAAGGCAAGCCTCGGCTCGGGTAACTGGTAGCGCCGCGCCAGCGCGTCACGCTCTTCGGACGCCAACCAGATAAACTCTTGCCGCCGCACTGCCAGCCCAAGGAATCCGTCGCCGATGGTGCCGCTGACGAAGAGCAGGTCGCCAGCTTTCGCGCCGCTGCGCCGGAACAGCGTCTCTTCTTCCCCTACTCCGATGGCACAGAGCGAAAGCACAGCCGGTCCCTTCGTCGAGACGCTGTCACCGCCAAGCAATCCAATGCCGAAGATCTCCTGGTCCTCCCGCAGGCCTTGGCAGAAGGCCGCCAACCAAGTGTCGTCGCACCCCTGCGGAAGGCAGAGACTGAGCAGATAGCCGTAGGGCTCAGCCCCCATGGCAGCCAAGTCCGACAGATTGACTCGCAAAAGCTTGCGGGCGACCCGCTCGGGCGGATCGTCAGGGAGGTAGTGCACCCCTTCGACCATGGTATCGAGCGTGGTCGCATAGCTGCCCATGCTCGGGGGACGCAGCACGGCCGCATCGTCAAGCAGGCCCAAGGCTTCGGGCCGGTCATCCGCGAGGGGCGCCAAGAAGCGAGCGATCCGCTCAAATTCGCCGCTCATGGCCGTTCGCCCACCGCAGCTTACAGCTCCGCGATCTTGGCGATCGCGTCGGGTCGGTCCAGCTCTTCGGCGCGCAGCACGCCCGCCAGTCGGTCCAGCACAGCATTGACCAAGGCCGGCTCGCGCTGGGTGAAGAAACCGCCGGCAAGGTCGACGTACTCGACGAT
>JANQIA010000055.1 GCA_028282405.1 Rhodovibrionaceae bacterium | reverse complement strand
CCTCCACCAATCCGACCAACCCCTACACCGTCAATACCTTCGATGAGCACCTGGACATGACCATGGTGTGTCATCACCTCAATCCGGCAATTCCGGAAGACGTGGCTTTTGCCGAAAGCCGCATCCGCGCGCAAACGATCGCGGCCGAGGACATCCTGCACGACATAGGCGCCATCTCCATGCTGGGCTCTGACAGCCAGGGCATGGGGCGCATCAACGAAGTGATCTGCCGCACCTGGCAGCTTGCCTCCAAGATGAAAGTCCAGCGCGGACGCTTGCCGGAAGAAACGGCGGCGCGCGGCGACAATGCCCGCATCAAACGCTACATCGCGAAGTACACCATCAACGCCGCCCGCTGCTTCGGCATCGCCGATCACATCGGCAGCCTCGAAGCGGGGAAGATGGCGGACGTGGTGCTCTGGCGACCCGCCTTTTTCGGCATCAAGCCGGAGCTGGTCGTCAAAGGCGGCTTCATCGCCTGGGGCGCCATGGGCGACAGCGCGGCGAGCCTGATGACCTGCGAGCCGCTGCGGCTGCGCCCGCAGTGGGGCGCCTTCGGCCGGGCCAAAGAGGCGCTCAGCGCCTGCTTCGTCCACCCTTCCGCCATCGCGGGAGGGCGCGCCGCAGAGCTCGGCCTGCAGAAGTCTCTGCTTCCCGCGCAGGGCACCCGGAAGCTGCGCAAGAACGACATGCTGCACAACGATGCCTGCCCCAACATTCGGGTCGACCCGGCCACCTTCGAGGTCTTCGTCGATGGCGAGCTTGCGACCTGCGAGCCCGCAACCGAGCTCCCGTTAGCCCAGAGGTACATGCTGAGATGACGACCGCTGCAGTGAAGACGGCAGCGCCGAGTGCGGCGCGCATCGGAATCGGCGGCCCCGTCGGCTCGGGCAAGACAGCGCTGATCGAGTGTCTGATTCCCCGCTTCCAGGCCGACGGCGTCAACCTTGCCGTCATCACCAACGATCTCGTGACCAAGGAAGACGCCGAGCGTCTGCGGCACAGCGGTCTGATCGACCCCGGCCGGGTCAAGGCGGTGGAAGCAGGCGCCTGCCCGCACACCGTCATACGGGAAGACCCGACGTTGAACATTGCCGCCGCGGAGGAATGCGAAGCCAGCTTTGCCGGTCTCGACCTGACGATCATCGAGTCCGGCGGCGACAATCTGGCCTCCACCTTCTCCCTCGACTTGGTCGACTGGTGGATGTTCGTGATCGACGTTGCTCAGGGCGACGATATTCCGCGCAAGCGTGGCCCCGCGATCCTGCAGGCCGACCTTCTGGTCATCAACAAGATCGACCTGGCTCCCTACGTCGGCGTCGATGCCGACGCCGTGCTGGCCGAAGCCACCGAGATTCGCGGCAGCAGGCCGACGATCGCCTGCCGCTGCCGCGGTTTTGGCGACGACCCGGGCCTCGCCGCCATCGTCGAGACGATCTATCGCGAGGTGCTCTTTACCACCAGCGAGGCGGCGGAATGAACCTGACCGCACCGCTGAAACTCAGCGAACCGCCGGAAGAGGCAGGAGCCGAACGTCGCCGTGTCGCGGCCGCGCTCACCTTCCGCCGAAGCGGTCGCCGCAGCTTCCTGGCACGGCAATACACGCCGCATCCCTTCCACATCACACGTCCCTTCCATCTCGACGGCGATCCGGATGGCATGGCGACGCTGTATCTGCAGTCCTCTTCGGGCGGTCTCTACGGCGACGATGATCTCAGCCTGCGGATCGGGGTGGAGCGAGGGGCGAGCGCCCACGTGACCACGCAGGCTTCTACCATCGTGCACGCCGGCCGCGGGGGCACCACACGTCACGATGTGGAAATCGCCTGCGCGCAAGACAGCCTTCTCGAGTATCTCCCGGACCCACTCATTCTCTTCGCCGACGCCAGCCTGCGAGGCAGCCTGCTGGTCGAAGTCGACAGAGGCGCCAGCCTCATCTTCAGTGATTCCTTTCTCGCGCATGACCCGAAGCACCGCGACACGGCCTTCGCGCTTTTCGAGAACGACATCGAGATCCGTCGCAAGGGCGAGGCACGCCCCATCCTGATCGATCGCATGCGCCTGTCGCGATCGAGCTGGCCGCCGGCCGCTCTGGAGAACGCGGGCCGCTACGCCTGCCACGGTAGCCTCTGCCTGCTGTTCGACGGCGCTGGCGCCGATGCCGCATCGGCGATCAAGCGGAGCCTCGCCGACGCCGGGCTCAAGCGACCAGCCTGCTACAGCGGCGTCAACCCGCTGCCGGAACGGGGCCTCGTCTGGGCGCGCTTCCTCTGTCGCGACGGCGTCAGCCTTTCCAAGGCCCTGAAGGCCGCCTGGCGCGGCGCCCGCGTCGCGCTCACCGGCCGCGTGCCGCCTGTGCGCAAGAAATAACGGAGCAAAAGAAATGCCTGGAGGAACGTGCATGAGATGGGTTCGCAAATCGGCACTCGACATCGTTTCTGGACGTAAGCGGAGGACGGCCCCATGACGCTTCGCAGACCCGCTTTGGAAGACATCGTCGGCATCGGCGAGACCTACGGTCTGGACCTGACCGAGGCCGAGGTCGAGCACCTGAAGCCCATCATCGACAGTGTGATCTCCGGCTATGATGTGCTCGATCAGTATCCCGATCCGCTGCGCGAGGTGACGCCCGCGGTGCGCGTGCCCGGCGCGCGTCCGGAACCGGAGGACGACCCGCTCAACGGCATCGTACGGACCTGCAGCGTCAAGGCAGCACCTGAGATCTCCGACGGGCCGCTGTCAGGAAAGTCCATTGGCGTGAAGGACACGATCTGTGTCGCGGGTCTGCCCATGACCTGCGCCTCGCGCCTGCTCTACGACTACACCTCCGACATCGATGCCACGGTGGTCGCGCGTATCCTCAAGGCCGGCGGCCACATAACGGCAGTTCTCAACACCGACGATTTCGCGTTCTCCGGAGGCGGCCACACCAGCGCCTACGGTCCGGGGCGCAATCCGGTCAACCCGAACCACGCCGCCGGCGGCTCCTCGAACGGCTCGGCGACCGCGCCCGCCAGCGGCCAGGTCGATATCGCCTTGGGCGGCGACCAAGGCGGCTCGATCCGCATTCCTGCCTCCTTCTCCGGTGTCGTCGGACACAAGCCGACCCATGGCCTCGTGCCCTACACAGGCATCGTCGGCTTCGATCAGACGATCGATCACATCGGCCCCATGGCAAAGACGGTGGAAGACGTCGCGCTGCTGCTCGGCGTAATCGCCGGTCTCGACGACAGCGCGATCGACCCGCGCCAGCCAAGCAGTATCGAGGTGCCGGACTACAGCGCGGGCCTGACAGGCAGCGTGGCCGGTCTGAAGATCGCCGTCGTCAAGGAGGGCTTCGAGACGGACCAGGCGATGGACGCGGTCAACCAAGCCGTTCGGGAAGCCGCACAGCAGCTCGAAGGCATGGGCGCCGTGGTTCAAGAGGTCTCAATTCCGCAGCACACCCGCGTGGTGCCGATCTGGAACTGCATCGCCATCGAAGGCGGCATCGACAGTTTCTATCGCGGGCACACTGCCTACCAGCACAAGGGCTACTACAACCCACGGCTGATCAGCGCCATGATGCGCGCGGTCAAGACCAATGCCGGCGACTTCTCGCCCACCGCCAAGCTGGGCGGCATCCTCGGCCACTACATGCGTGAGCAGTATCACGGGGTCTTCTACGCCCGCGCCCAGAACATGTCCCGGGCGCTCACCGCTGCTTACGACGCCGTCTTGGCGGACGCCGATCTGCTGCTCATGCCGACCACGCCGCAGACGGCGCACGAGATGCCGGCGATGCCGGAGGTCGACCGCACGGAGCACATCAGCCAGGCGCTGAACATGGTGCAGAACACGGCGGCCTTCGATCTCTCGGGCCACCCTTCCGTGTCCGTGCCGGTCAACGGAGTGAGTGGCCTGCCGGTCGGTCTGATGCTGACCGGGCGGCACTTCGACGATGCCACTGTCTTGCGGGCGGCACATGCCTACCAACAAGCCGGTTGAGCGACCGGACACCTATCAAACCACGTCAACACCCTAAGGAGGAGACTCGGCAATGTACCACGGAGATATTTCCAGCAGTAAGGACACGGTCGGCGTCGCCGTCGTGAACTACAAGATGCCCCGGCTGCACACCAGAGCCGAGGTTCTGGACAATGCCAAGAACATCGCGGAGATGCTGAAAGGCATGAAGGTCGGCCTGCCCGGCATGGATCTCGTGATCTTCCCGGAATACTCGACCCACGGCATCATGTAC
>JANQIA010000002.1 GCA_028282405.1 Rhodovibrionaceae bacterium | reverse complement strand
GACTGGTTCGACCGGCCGGAGATCCAGAGCCAGTTCAAGGAGATCTACGGCTACGACCTTGGTGTGCCGCGCAACTGGTCGGCCTATGAGGACATCGCCGAGTTCTTCACCGAGCACGTCAAGGAAATCGACGGCGTGCGGGTCTATGGCCACATGGACTACGGCAAGCGCGCGCCGGACCTCGGCTGGCGCATGACGGACGCCTGGCTCTCCATGGCCGGTGCCGGCTCGCAAGGCCTGCCGAACGGCGTGCCCGTCGACGAGTGGGGCATCCGCATGGAGGAAGGCACCTGCAACCCGGTCGGCGCTTCTGTCGCGCGCGGCGGTGCCGCCAACGGCCCGGCTGCGGTCTACGCCATCCGCAAATGGGACGAGTGGTTGCGCAAGTACGCCCCTCCGGGTGCCGCAAGCTACGACTTCTACCAGTCGCTGCCAGCGCTCTCGCAAGGCAACGTCGCCCAGCAGATCTTCTGGTACACCGCCTTCACCGCCTCCATGGTCAAGCCTCAGAGCGAAGGCAACAACACGGTGGACGCCGAGGGCAATCCGCTCTGGCGCATGGCCCCCTCGCCCTACGGCCCCTATTGGGAAGAAGGTCAGAAGCTCGGCTATCAGGACGCCGGCTCCTGGACGCTGTTCAACTCCACCCCGGTCGACCGCAGGAAGGCTGCCTGGCTCTACGCTCAGTTCGTGACCTCCAAGACGGTCGACGTGAAGAAGAGCCACGTGGGTCTCACCTTCATCCGCGACAGCACGGTCAACCACGAGTCCTTCACCGAGCGGGCGCAGAAGCTCGGCGGCCTGATCGAGTTCTACCGCTCGCCCGACCGCGTGCGCTGGAGCCCGACCGGCGTCAACGTGCCCGACTATCCCAAGCTGGCGCAGATCTGGTGGCAGCAGATCGGTGACGTGAACTCCGGCGCCTTCACCCCGCAGGAAGCCATGGACCGCTTGGCCAGCGAGATGGACCAGGTCATGGCCCGCATGCAGACGGCCGACGAGCGTGCCGGCACCTACGGCGGCTGCGGCCCGCGGCTCAATGAGGAGCGGGACGCCTCCTACTGGCTGGAACAGCCGGGTTCGCCTAAGGCGAAGCTGGCGAACGAGAAGCCGCAAGGCGAGACGATCGCCTACGAGGAGCTGATCCAGCAGTGGGCGGAAGGCAACTAAGACTTCAACCTGCCTAACCACTGGCCGGGGAGGGCCGCCTACCCTCCTCGGCCTTTCGTTTCCCGTCGCTGCCTCGCTGTGCTTTCAACCCTTCGCGGCCGCGCCGCGTTAAAGAAGTTGCCCCCGAAGAAGTTGCTCGATGACGCTTGAACTCAAGGGAGTCTCCAAACGTGTGGGTAGCGAGGTCCACATCTACGAGACCTCCCTGGCCCTGGCGGAGAGCGGCTTCAACATCCTGCTCGGCTCGACGCTCGCCGGAAAGACCAGCCTGATGCAGCTCATGGCCGGCCTCGAGCACCCGGCCTCCGGGGAGATCTGGTTCGACGGCCGCAACGTGACCGGCGTGTCAGTGCAGCAGCGCAACGTCTCGATGGTGCATCAGCAGTTCATCAACTACCCCAACCTCAGCGTCTTCGAGAACATCGCCTCGCCCCTGCGCGTCGCGCGCCTGCCGAGCCAGGAGATCACAAGCCGGGTCGAGAGAGTCGCGGAGCTGCTGCGTCTTTCGCCCATGCTGAAGCGCAAGCCGGCCGAACTGTCCGGCGGCCAGCAGCAGCGCACCGCCCTGGCCCGGGCCCTGGTCAAGGACTCCGACCTGGTGCTGCTCGACGAGCCGCTCGCCAACCTGGATTTCAAGCTCCGCGAAGAGTTGCGCGACGAGCTGCCTCGCCTGTTCGCCGACCGCGGCTGCACCGTGGTCTATGCTACGACCGAGCCGGCCGAAGCCCTGCTGCTCGGCGGCCACACGGCAACCCTCTATGAAGGCCGGGTGACCCAGTTCGGCGAAACCTCGCGCATCTACCGCGCGCCCAAGGACCTGGTCAGCGCCCGTGTCTTCTCAGACCCGCCGATCAACACCGCCGCCGTGGAGCGGCAGGGCGACTCCATCGTGCTCAATGACCGTGTGCGCTGGCCGGCGAACGGCCTCGCCATGCCCGACGGCCCTTACACGGTGGGGATCCGTCCCCATCATCTCACACCGAGAGCCGCGGGACCGAACGCCGTTCAGGTCAGCGGCCAGGTTCAGGTCACCGAACTCAGCGGCTCAGAGAGCATCATCCACTTCGATCTCCAAGGTCTGAGCTGGGTCTCGCAGTCCCACGGCATTCACCCGCACCAGGTGGGCGACGATGCCACCTTCTACATCGACACCCAGCATTGCCTCTACTTCGACCCGGACGAGGCTTTGGTCGCATGAGCGCAGTCGCGACAGAGAAGGACGTCCGCTGATGGCCCGCATCGGCCTGCGCCAGCTTCGCCACAGCTATCTGCCGAACCCCAAGAGCGAGGCCGACTGGGCGCTCAAGCAGATCGACATCGACTGGTCGGACGGCGGCGCCTATGCCCTGCTCGGCCCGTCGGGCTGCGGCAAGACCACCTTGCTGAACCTCATCTCCGGCCTTCTGCAGCCGACCGAAGGACGCATCCTGTTCGACGATGTGGACGTGACGGCCATGCCGCCAGACCAGCGCAACATCGCGCAGGTCTTCCAGTTCCCCGTCGTCTACGACACCATGACGGTCTACGAGAACCTGGCCTTCCCCTTGCGCAACCGCGGCGTGGCCGATGCGGAGATCGACAGCCGCGTGCGGGAGATCGCGGAGATGCTCGATCTCACGGCCACCCTGGAGCGCCGCGCGGCGGGCCTGACCGCCGACGGCAAACAGAAGATCTCGCTCGGCCGCGGCCTGGTGCGCCCGGACGTCAACGTGATCATGTTCGATGAGCCGCTCACCGTCATCGACCCGCATCTCAAGTGGCTGCTGCGCTCCAAGCTCAAGGAGCTGCACCAGAAGGTGCGAACCACCATGATCTACGTGACCCACGACCAGACCGAGGCGCTGACCTTCGCCGATCAAGTGGTGGTTATGCAGGAAGGCGTGGTGGTGCAGGTCGGTACCCCGGTCGAGCTTTTCGAGCGGCCGCAGCACACCTTCGTCGGGCACTTCATCGGCTCGCCGGGCATGAACCTGCTGCCCGCCGAGCTGCGCGAGGGGGCCGCCTGGTTCGACGGCCAGCGCATCGACACCGCCAAGGCACCCGGTTCGGCGGAGCCCGGCGCCAAGATCGAGATCGGCGTACGGCCCGAGTTCGTCAGCCTCGACGACAGCGGCCTGCCGGCCGAGATCGTCAAGGTGAGCGACGCCGGCCGCTACCGCATCGTCGAGACCCGCTGCGGCGCGACCCGCGTCAACCTTCTGGTCGGCGAAGGCATCCCCGTGCCGGCCGATCACGCCTTTCTGCGTTTCGACCCGGAGCATACCCAGGTCTACGCCGACGGCTGGATCGTGAACTGAAGGGCGGGCCATGGCAGTCAGAACGACAAATCAAAAGGCCTGGCTCTTCGTTCTGCCGGTCTTCCTGCTGGTCGCCTTCAACGCCCTCATCCCGCTGATGACGGTGGTGAACTACTCGGTGCAGGAGACCTTCGGCGACAATGTCTTCTTCTGGGAAGGCCTGCGCTGGTACCAGCAGGTGCTGCACTCAGAGCGCTTCCATGATGCGCTGCTGCGGCAGCTCGCCTTCTCCTTCATCATCCTGGCGATCGAGGTGCCGCTCGGCATCTTCATCGCCCTCAGGATGCCGCGCAAAGGTCCGTGGGTCTCCGTCTGTCTGGTCTTGATGGCGCTGCCGCTGCTCATCCCCTGGAACGTGGTGGGCGCCATGTGGAACATCTTCGCCCTGCCCGACATCGGGCTCCTGGGCCGCGCCATCAACGGCCTCGGCATCGACTACAACTACACGCAGGAGCCCTTGGCGGCCTGGTTCACCGTCGTCCTGATGGACGTCTGGCACTGGACCTCGCTTGTCGCGCTGCTGTGCTACGCCGGGCTCTGCGCCATCCCCGATGCCTACTACCAGGCAGCCAAGATCGACGGCGCCAAGCCCTGGGCGGTGTTCCGCTACATCCAGTTGCCCAAGCTGAAGCGGGTGCTGACCATCGCCATCCTGCTGCGCTTCATGGACAGTTTCATGATCTACACCGAGGTCGTGACGCTGACCGGCGGCGGGCCCGGCAATGCCACCACCTTCCTCTCCATCGACCTGGTCAAGATCGCGCTCGGTCAGTTCGACCTCGGCCCGGCGGCCGCCATGTCACTGATCTACTTCCTGATCACGCTCTTGGTCTGCTGGGTCTTCTATACCCTGATGATGCGAAACGAGGCCGACTGATGCCGCGCCTGAGAGGTCTCACCCTCATCCTCTACATCATCTTCCTGATGCTGCCGATCTATTGGCTCCTGAACATGTCGTTCAAGACGACCAACGAGATCCTCGGCGGCTTCTCCCTCTGGCCGCACGAGTTCACCCTCGACAATTACCGGGAGATCTTCACCGACCCGACCTGGTACAGCGGCTACATCAACTCCATTACCTACGTGGTGATGAACACGGTGATCTCTATCACCGTCGCCCTGCCCGCCGCCTATGCCTTCTCGCGCTATCGCTTCATCGGCGACAAGCACCTCTTCTTCTGGCTG
>JANQIA010000536.1 GCA_028282405.1 Rhodovibrionaceae bacterium | reverse complement strand
CGAGCGCCTGTTGAAGCCCTACCAGCAGGGAGGTTGAGCGGGGCGGTGCCGGCTGCGATGGCCGGCATACGCAACGTTCCTGCCAGCGCGGGGCCGGCTAGTCTGCCGGCCCCGTGTCTCTGCTTTTGCGTGCGGGGGCCGCGAGTATGACGCCGCGCTTGGCAACGGTCTACGGCTGGCTCTTGCTGATGCCGGCGGCGATCCTGCTGATCGCCTTTACCCATTGGCCGACCTTTGCCACGCTGGTCTCCAGCACCTTTTCCAGGGGCACGCCGATACGCCCGGCCCGCTTCGTCGGGGCCGACAACTACCGCGCCCTGCTGGATGATCCGGTCTTCATCCAGGCCGCCGTCAACAATCTCTGGTTCGCCTTCGGGACGGTCATTCCTTCGATGGCGCTGGCCATCGTCATGGCTCTCTGGGTCAACGAGAAGATCCCGGGACGCGGCTTGCTCCGGCTGGCCTATTTCACCCCCACCATCCTGCCGATGGTGGCTGCGGCCAACATCTGGCTCTTCTTCTACACGCCGGAGATCGGCCTGATCGATCAGGTCCTCGGCCTTTTCGGCCTGCCCGGGCAGAACTGGCTGGGCGACCCCGACCTGGTGCTGCCGAGCCTGATCGTCATGACGATCTGGAAGGAGGCCGGCTTCTTCATGATCTTCTATCTCGCGGCGCTGCAGGCCATCCCGCCTGAGCTGCGCGAGGCCGCCCTGCTGGAGGGCACCCGGCGCTGGACCTTCTTCTGGCGCGTGACCTTCCCGCTGCTCATGCCGACGACCCTTTTCGTGCTGGTCAACGCCCTGCTCAACGCCTTCAAGCTGGTCGATCATCTTTTCATTCTGACCAAGGGCGGCCCGAACAACGCCAGCAACCTGCTGCTCTACTACATCTACGAGTCCGCCTTCTCCTTCTTCGACACCTCTTATGCGGCGACCATGACCATGGTGCTCCTGATCTTCCTGGCGCTGCTCGCGTCGGCGAAGTTCTGGCTGTTCGAAAAGCGGGTGCACTACCGATGAGGCGGCTCCCACACGACTCTCCGGTTAAATATCGAGGTCTTGGCCGGAAGGCATTGCCTTGGTTTGGGTATTGCGGGTTTCGGCTGGACATGGACTTGCCGCGGCAGACGAACGTTTTTCGGCGCTGTGCGCCACCCCCCCTCCCGGCGCTACGCGCCGACCTCCCCCTCAAGTGGGGAAGTGTAAGTGACTGTGTCGAAATCATAATTCCCTCCCCCCAGCGAGGGGGAGGGTTAGGGTGGGGGGGTGTCCGCGGAGCGGACAAGAGTAGGCGTTCCGCACTTAACCGCACAGTCGTGGGGTGCCGATGACCGTCGAGCCGCTCAGCGTCCCGCGCGCACAGACCCGCCTGCGGCTGCCCGCCATCCGCCTGGAGTGGATGGCCGCCTGGCTGCTCGGCCTGCTCTGGATCCTGCCCCTGGCCTATGCCTTCTGGGCGGCTTTTCATCCGCCGCAGTACGTCACCCGTTTCGAGCTTTTCGCGCCGCTGACCCTCGACAACTTTCGCGAGGCCTGGGACTACGCCCCCTTCGCCCGCTACTTCCTCAATACCTTCCTGCTGGTCACCGGCCTGCTGGCTGCACAGTTCGTGCTCTGCACCTTGGCCGGCTTCGCCTTCGCGCGCTTTCAGTTCGCCGGGCATCAGCTCGCCTTCGGCCTGGTGCTGGTGCAGTTGATGGTCGCGCCCGAGGTGCTGATCGTCGAGAACTACGCCACCATGGCCGGCCTGGGTTTGGTCGACTCCATTCCGGCCATCGCCTTGCCCTACGCCGCCAGCGCCTTCGGCATCTTCCTGCTGCGCCAGACCTTCAAGACGGTCCCGCGCGAACTGGAGGACGCCGCCCGCATCGAGGGCTGCAGTTGGCTCGGCGTTCTCTGGCGGGTCTACGTGCCGCTGGCTCGCCCGGTCTACCTCGCTTATGGCCTAGTCTCGGTCAGCCACCACTGGAACAACTTCCTCTGGCCGCTGGTCATCACCAAGTCCGTCGAGACCCGGCCGCTGACGGTCGGCCTGGCGATATTCGCCGCTCCCGAGTCCGGCGTGAACTGGGCCGTCCTCTCGGCCGGCACCTTGATGTCGGTGGCGCCGCTCTTGATCGCCTTCCTGCTGTTCCAGCGGCAGTTCGTCCAGTCCTTCATGCAGGCGGGGATCAAGTAGGGTTCCGGCTCAGTTGCTTCCCTGCACGGTGAGCAGCTTGAGCTGCTCCACGCCGGCCTCCCGCAGCAGCTCCATCACGGCGATGACCTCTATCGCCTGGACCTGGGCATCGGCTTTGAGGCGCACCTGCACGGACTCGCTGTCCGATAGGCGCTCTGCCACGCTGGATGTCAGACTGTCCTCCGGTATCACCGTCCCGTCCAACGCCAAGTGTCCTTCGGCATCGACCAGAACAGTGAGCTCCTGCGGATCCTGCAAGCTCTCGCTGGCGGACAGCGGCGGGTCGATCCCAAAAGGATCGGGCAGGGTCGGGCGACCGGCGACCATGTAGAAGATCAACATGATGAAGACCACGTCGATCATTGGCGTCAGGCTGATCAGAATGCGCATGCGGGTGCGTGAGCTTAAGCGCATGGCCCCTGCCATCTCTTAGCGCTGACGGCGAACCGAGTGTCGCCTTCGAGTCTTGAATATGCGAATGACTCGCATTATCAGCAAGATGTTTCCGCAGGTGCGCTAGGGTTTTGTTTGGCGGTGCCTTGGCCCCTGTCACTGTCACGCCTGCCAGAAGGGCTTGCGGGCCTCCTGCATCGCTTGGCGCCGGCTCACGCCGATGTCGCGCAGGCGGCTTTCCGACATGCCTTCCAGCGTGTCGCGATCTTTCAGCCGCTGCTCCCAAACCAGCAAGAGACTCAGACAGCGTTTCAGCACCCGGCCGAGATGGTCCGGTGTGGTGACGCGGCTGCCTGGTGCGACGGATTTGGATAGTCCCTGGTACATGCTCAACTCCCTTGGCTGGCTTGCGAATGGGAGGAGTCTGCGGCAGGGAGAGGCGAAAGTCCGCTTCGAACGCTTCGCCCGCGAACGTAGCGTTCAGCTAGTTAAATCAAGCAGTTAGCGCTTCCGGCGAGTCGGCGTCCGAGAGGTCCAATCCGAAGTGCTCGGCGAGGGCGTTTTCGCCCTCCGGCGTCACCAGAAGCGCGCGGCCGCTGCGCTCCCGCGCGAGCCAGCCAGCCTTGAGGAACTGGGTCATCACGGCAGCCCCCAAGCTGCCCGCCAGGTGATGGCGCCGCTCGGTCCAGTCGAGGCAGTAGCGGGCCAGCGGGCGCCGAAGCGATCTCAGGCCGGCCACGTCGATGCCGAGATCGGTGAAGAAGTCCGCGCCGGACGCGGTGACGCTGAGCTCGTCGCCGCTCCGTTCCAGATAGCCGAGCGCGCAGTACCTCTCCAGCAGGACAACGCCCAGCCGGCCGGCGATGTGGTCGTAGCAGCTCCTGGCTTCGAGCATCGCCGGGGTGGCGCCGCGCGGCTTGGCGCGGCGGACATGCTCCGCCGACGACAAGAGGGACAGGCTTTCGATGAGCTGTGCCACCTCAGGCGAGGCGAGGCGGAGGTACTTGTTACGCCCGCTCTTCAGCGGCGCGATCAGGCCTTCCCGCTCCAAGATCTTGAGATGGGCGCTCGCGGTCTGCGGCGTGATCTCGGCGGTGTAGGCCAGCTCCTTCGCCGTATAGGCGCGGCCGTCCATTAGCGCGAAGACCATGCGGGCGCGGCTGCGGTCGGCCAGCGCCGCCGCGATGACATGAATGTTAGGTTCGAGATTCATCTCGCAAGACTACCACCGCGGCCACGGCAAGTCCTTCGAGAACAGTTCGATGGCGAGCGAACTGTTTGGCGGAGAGGGCCGCTAACCCTCGCGGCGGGCTTGCCCTGGGGTGCGGCCGAAGTGTTGGCGGTAGGCGGTGGTGAAGTGACTTTGCGAGCTGAAGCCGCAGGCGAGCGCGATCTCGGCCAGCGACAGCTTGGTGGCTAGAAGCTCGCTTGCCCGCTGCATCTGGATATCGCGATGGCGCTCGGAGAGGGTCCCTCCCGTCGCCGCCTTGTAGACCCGGGTCAGGTGGCGCGGGCTCATGTCGAGCGCGGCGGCCAGCGTGTCGAGCGCAGGCGGGCCGCTTTCCAGATCCTGCAGGCTTTCCTCGATGCGCGCCATCTGCTTTGGCGTAAGGCCGGAGGGGGGAAGCGCCTTTGGTGAGACGCTCAAGCGCGCCAGGAGGCTCAGCACGAGGTGCTCCATGGCCAGGCGGTCGGCGGGGGCGGACCAGTCGAGCTGCTGTGCCAGCGCCGCCGTCAAGGACTGCAGCATGGGGTCTCGCCCGAAGATCACCGGCGCGATGTCGGGCGCCGTCTCCCAGTTCATCGCCTCTAGGTCGGCTTGGGTGAAGTAGATGTGGAGGTGCGAGACCGGGCCTTGGTTGTTCCAGTGGGTCGCCAGGCCCTCGGGCAGCACGCAGACTGCCCCGGAAAAGCCGCTGGAGCGCACGTCGTTGGACCAGACGCCGAAACCGCCGGACTGGTAGACGCTCAGGGTGTGATGCCGCGGCGCCGAATAGGTCAACTCGCCGCCGCCGTCGCGTCGCCAGAGCACCAGGCCGCGCACCGAGCCCAGGTCCGTGTTGACGCGCAGGACCTCCGCCGACTGCGCCATCATCGCCGGAACCTGCAGGCTTGCGAGCTCTGCCAAACCGCCCACGCGTTGTCCTTCGCATGAAATTTTTGGCCGGTGCTTAGAATACGGCGCAGGCAAAGCACGGTAAACCGGTGCGAAAGCGCAAGAGGTTTGCCATGTCCGCACTGCTGCTGTTCGTGGTGGTGATCAGTTGGGGCTTTTCCTGGTACGCGATCGAGCTGCAGCTCGGTCCGGTGCCGCCCCTGGTCTCGATCTTCTATCGCTTCGTGCTGGCGGCGGCGCTGCTGATCGCGCTGCTGGCGGCCACGGGACGGTTGCGGTTCATTCCCTGGCGCCGGCACGGCCTGTTGCTCGCGCTCGGCGTCTGCCTCTTCAGCATGAACTTCTTCAGCTTCTATCTGGCGGCCGAGTATTTTCCGAGCGGGCTGCTCTCGGTGATCTTCGCCACGGCGGCCATCATGGGCGCGCTCAATCAGCGCCTCTTTTTCAAGAAGCCCCTCAGCGGACGTATTCTGCTGGGTGCGCTGTGCGGCGTTGTCGGGCTCACCTTGCTGTCGTGGGAGAGCATCGCCGAAGCAGAGGTTGATGTGCCCTGGCTCTATATCGTACTGCCCTTCGCCGGGACCTATCTCTTCTCGCTGGGCAACATCATCTCCGTGCGCCTGTCGCGGGACCACGACCTGCCGAGCCTGGTCGCCCACGGCATGGTCTATGGCGCCATCGTTTGCTTCGTGCTCTGCCTGGCGGCCGGTCTGCCCTTTCCCATGCCGAGCGGCGAGCTCTATTGGGGCAGCCTGCTCTACCTCGCCGGTATCGCCTCGGTCGTCGCTTTCCTGACCTACCTCAGCCTGGTCAACCGCGAAGGGCCGGCGCGCGCCGCCTACGCCACCGTGCTCTTTCCCATCGTCGCCATGCTGGTCTCCACCTGGCTGGAGGGCTTCGTCTGGACGATCGCGGCCGCGGCGGGTTTGGCCCTGGCCTTGGGCGGCACGGTCCTGGTGTTCTCGCGCCCTGCTGCTCGGTGACGACGCCGGTTAGGTCTTCGCGATGCCGGCGACCAGCCCGGTATCGAACAGCTTGCCGATCTCGCCCGACGAGAGACCGAGCACGTCGGCCAGGATGGCTTCGCTGTGCTCGCCGAGCGCCGGGGCCGGCGCCAAGTCCTCGCGCGGCGTCGCCCCGAAGGCGATCGGTCCGTGCGGCGCCAGATGCGGGCCGATGCCCGGCTGGTCGAGCCTGGCGAAGAGCGGATTGTGCAGCGAGCAGCGCGGGTCTTCCTTCAGAAGCTGCTGGAAAGTCTGAAAGGGTCCCCAGATCACGCCGGTTCCGGCGAAGGCGGCCTCCACCTCTTTCAGGTTTCGCTCGGCGAACCAGGGCCGCAGCACCTGGGAGATGGCCTCGCGCGCACGGTAGCGGCCGATCTCGTCGTCGATCTCGGCGCCGGTGTCGCGCTTGAGGGCGGCCATCGCCTCAGCGGTCCCCGTCGCCTTGCAGAGCACGTCGAACTGCTTTTCGGTGATCGCCGCGATCATCACCCGGCGCCCGTCCTTCAACAGGAAGTCGCAGCCGAAGGCGCCGTAGATCTGATTGCCTGAGGGCGGGCGCGGTGTTGCGTTGAGCTCCGCCTCGGCAAGGAATCCCAGGTTGCCGAGGGTGGCCAGCATGGCATCGGCCAGCGACAGGGTGATGTCCTGGCCCTTGCCGGTTCTCTGCCGATAGCGGTCGGCGGCGAGCAGGCCGTTGACCAGGTAGAGGCCGGCGACGACGTCCCACACCGGCACCGCGTGATTGTAGGGCGTCTCGCCGTCGCCGGTGATGAAGGGCAGGCCGCCGGCGCTGTTGACCGTGTAGTCGATGGCCGGCGTGCCGTCGGGATTGCCGAGCAGGCGCATCAGGATGAGGTCGGGCCGCCGCTCGCGCAGGGCTTTGGCCGCCATCGGGCCCTTGAGCGGCAGGTTGGTCAGCACCACGCCGCCGTCGTCGCCCGGCGTGCCGGCCATCAGGGCGGCACAGAGTTCCCGACCTTCCGGGCGCGAGAGATCGACGCGGATGGACCGCTTGCCCTTGTTCAGGCCGGCCCAGTAGAGGCTCCGTCCCTCTTTGGTCTGCGGCCAGCGGTCCTCGTCCATGCGGCCCGAGATGGGGCTGATCTGGATGACGTCGGCACCCATCTGGGCCAGGGTCATGCCGCAGAGCGGTGCGGCCACGAAGGCCGAGACCTCGGCGACCCGCAAGCCGTCGAGCACGGCATCCACGATGACTTTCCCCTCCCTCTGTCGTCGAGCGGTCGAGCGCCGATCGGTGTTGCGTCCCTCTAGAACAGCAGGAATGTCGCAGGGCGCGCAAGCATTGCTCGGATTATGGTTATGCCTGTGATGCCGCGACAGACGTTTGACCCTCGCGCTTGTCGATACTAGCAGTCATCATGAAAGCAGGGATGGAGCAGCCAAAAAGAGAGCCGATCCAGATGCTGAAACGAAGCCATCGAGGCGGTAGGCGCGTGCCGCTGCGCAAGAAAGAAGAAGA
This sequence comes from Rhodovibrionaceae bacterium, assembly GCA_028282405.1. Classification (GTDB taxonomy): domain Bacteria; phylum Pseudomonadota; class Alphaproteobacteria; order Kiloniellales; family DSM-21159; genus JANQMX01. Next base: position 5,921 of record JANQIA010000536.1, on the reverse strand, counting down.
GCACAGCCATGAGCTCTAGGGGAGTGCGGCCGAACTACCCTTTCTCCGCCATCGTCGAGCAGGAGGAGATGAAGCTCGCGCTGCTGATCGCCGCGGTTGACCCTGGGATCGGCGGCGTACTGGTGTTCGGCGAGCGCGGCACCGGCAAGTCGACGACCATCCGCGCCTTGGCGGCATTGCTCCCCGATCAGAAGGTCGTCGTCGGCTGCCCCTACGGTCGCGCGCCGGAGGAGCTGCATGAGGGCTGGGATCTTGGCGAGCTGGACGAGGGAGGCGCCAAGCCGAAGGTGGTGAAACGCCGGGTGCCGGTGGTCGATCTGCCCCTGGGTGTGACCGAGGACCGCGTAGTCGGTGCCCTCGACCTGGAGCGCGCCCTGGCCAGCGGCGAGAAGGTCTTCGAGCCCGGCCTCCTGGCTCGCGCGCACCGCGGCTTTCTCTATATCGACGAGGTCAACCTTCTGGAGGACCACATCGTCGATCTTTTGCTCGACGTGGCTGCATCGGGTGAGAACCTGGTCGAGCGCGAGGGCCTGTCGGTGCGCCATCCGGCCCGCTTCGTGCTGGTCGGCTCGGGCAATCCGGAGGAGGGAGAACTGCGGCCGCAGCTGCTCGACCGCTTCGGCCTCTCGGTCGAGGTGGCGACGCCGCAGGACATCGAAGCACGTATCGAGGTGGTGCGCCGCCGCGACGCCTTCGAGCAGGATCCCGAGGGCTTTGCGGCAGAGTGGGAAAAGGACACCGCCAAGGTGCGCCGCCGCATCGTTTCGGCCTGCAACAAGCTCGGCACCGTCGCCGTCTCAGAGGACGTCTATCGGCGCGCCGCCTCCCTCTGTATCGCGCTCGGCACCGACGGCCTGCGCGGCGAGTTGACCCTGGTGCGCGCCGCCCGCGCGCTCGCCGCCTTGGAAGGCAAGAAAGAGGTGACGGACCAGCATCTGCGCCGCGTCGCCCCCCTGGCCCTGCGTCACCGTCTGCGGCGCGACCCGCTTGACGAGGCCGGCTCCGGCGTTCGGGTGGAGCGCGCAATCGAGGAGGTCTTCGCTGCCTGACCCGGCGACCCGCAGCGACATGGACACCGCCTCGCCGGGTGCTGCGGTTTGGCGGCAGGCCTGCGTGGCGGCAGCGCTGTTCGCCATCGACCCGGCCGGCACTGGCGGCGTGCTGCTGCGGGCGGCGCCTGGGCCGGCGCGCACGCGCTGGCGCGCGCTGCTCGCCGAGCTTCTGCCGGACGACGCGCCCCTGCGCCGGGTGCCCGCCGGGGTGGGGGACGATCGCCTGATCGGCGGCCTCGACCTGCCGGCGACCCTGCGGGCCGGCAAGCCGGTGGTCGACAGAGGTCTGCTCGCCGAGGCCAACGGCGGCGTACTGGTCCTGGCCATGGCGGAGCGCTTGTCGCCCTCGCTGGCCGCGCGGATTACGGCCACCCTCGACAGCGGCGAGATCGTCGTGGAGCGCGAGGGCATTGCGGCGCGAGCACCGACCTCCTTCGGGGTTGTCGCCGAAGACGAGGGCATCGCCGAAGAGGCGCCGCCGCCGGGCCTGTCGGATCGGCTCGCCTTTCATCTCGACCTGTCGCACCTCTCGATCAGGGATATTCCCGACCCGCCGGTCGCGCATCAGGATGTGCTGGATGCGCGCGCGGTGCTGCCGGCGGTGGAGATGCCGGAGAGGGCCTTGCGTGCGCTCTGCACCACGGCGCTCGCCATGGGCATCGCCTCGCTGCGGCCTCCGCTCTTGGCCGCCCGCGTTGCCCGGGCCGCGGCGGCGCTCGAGGGCCGCGACTGCGTCGAGGACAACGACTTGATGGCGGCCGCCGCCTTGGTCCTGGCGCCGCGCGCGACCCAGCTTCCCTCGTCCCCCGAAGAAGACGCGCCGCCGCCGATGGAGGAGGAGCGGCCGCCCGACCAACCTGATGCCGGCGAGCCCAACGAAGAGCCCGATGCCGAGCAAGGCCCGCTGGAAGACCGGGTGCTGGAGGCCGCGGCCGCGGCCATTCCCAAGGCGCTCCTCGAGCGCTTGGCCCCCAGCCGGCGGCTCTCCCGCCAAGCCAGCACCACCGGCAAGTCGGGTCTTGCCAAGCGCTCCCTGCGCCGCGGCCGGCCGATCGGCTCCCGTCCCGGGCGGCCCCACGCCGGCGTGCGGCTCAACGTGATCGACACCCTGCGCGCGGCGGCACCCTGGCAGCGGCTGCGGGAGCAGACCGCGGCGGCGGCCGAGGAAAGCCAGAGACGGCGCTTGCGGGTCCTGGCGGACGACTTCCGCGTCACCCGCTTCAAGCAGCAGAGCGAGACGGTGACCATCTTCGTCGTCGACGCTTCCGGCTCGGCTGCCTTCCATCGCCTGGCCGAGGCCAAGGGCGCGGTGGAGCTGCTGCTGGCCGACTGCTACGTGCGCCGCGACCAGGTGGCCCTGATCGCCTTTCGCGGCAGCGAGGCGGAGCTGCTGCTGCCGCCCACCCGCTCGCTGCTGCGCGCCAAGCGCTCTCTGGCCGGCTTGCCGGGCGGTGGTGGCACACCGCTGTCGGCCGGCATCGAAGTCGCCACCACCTTGGCGCTCAATCAGCAATCGCGCGGTGTCTCGCCGCTCCTGGTCTTCCTGACGGACGGTCAGGCCAACATTGGCCGCGACGGACAGCCGGGCCGGGCCCAGGCGCGGGCGGACAGCGAGGCGGCCGCCGAGCGTCTGGCGCGAGAGGAGCTGAGCGCTCTCTTCGTCGACACCGCACCCAGGCCGAGCGAGGCGGCCCGCAGCCTTGCGGCCAGAATGGATGCGCTCTATCTCGCGCTGCCGCGCGCCGATGCCCAACGGCTGAACGCCGCCGTGCGCAACAGCCGAGCCGCTTAGGGTAGGGGCATGCTGTTCAGACGCCTCGACTGGACGCGCGATGGGGCCGACTGGCCGAACCGCGAGGCCAGCCGCTTTGTCAAAGCCGGGCGGCTGCGCTGGCATGTGCAGATCATGGGTGAGGGGCCGGTTCTGCTGCTGGTCCACGGCACGGCGGCCTCGAGCCACTCCTTCCGGGACCTGGCGCCCATCCTGGCCGAGCACTTCACCTGCGTCGTGCCGGACCTGCCGGGGCATGGCTTCACCCAGCTACCGCCGCTCAAGGGCCTGTCGATGCAGGCCATGGCGCTTCGCTTGGACGCCCTGCTCACCAAGCTCGAGCTGGCGCCGGACCTGGTCGCGGGGCATTCCGCCGGCGCGGCCCTGCTTGCCTACATGTGCTTGCGCGGGCAGGTGGCGCCGTCGGCGCTGCTGGCGCTCAACGGCGCCATGATGCCCTATGCCGGCAGCACCCAGCCCTGGTTCTCGCCGCTAATGAAAGTGGCGGTCTGGAACCCGGTGACGCCGCATCTTTTCGCCCGGCGCGCCGACCGCCATATGGTCCGCCGCTTGCTGGACAGTACGGGATCTTCGCTCGACGAGCGGGGCCACGCGCTCTACGCCCGCCTGGCCGGCAACGCCCGGCACGTGGTGGCGGCGCTCGGCATGATGGCCTCTTGGGACCTGCAGCCGGTGCAGCGGCAACTGCCGCAGCTCGGCCGTCCGCTTCTTTTCCTGGTTGGCAGCCGGGACCGCACCATTCCCCCGATACAGGCGCGGCAGCTCTGTCAGGTCGTGCCCGACAGCGAGTTGATCCTCTTCGACGGTCTCGGCCATCTCGCCCACGAGGAAGATCCTCAGGCGACTGCCGAGGTGTTTCTGCGCTGCGCGCGCGACCGTAACCTCTTGCCGTCTCTCGGCAAAAAAACCACTGTCAAGTCAGTTTGACAGTAAATCTGTACTAGAAAGCTGACACAAGACCTGTTAGGGTCTTGCTCATGTCCGTGATGGATTTGAGCTTGGATATCGGTGCGGCTGAGCCTCGGGTCGGTTTGGCTCGGCCGCGCGCCGCAAGGGCGCGAGCCGTCGTGATCGGTAGCGGTTTCGGCGGGCTCGCGGCGGCGGTGCGCTTGGGCGCCCGCGGCTACGACGTCACCGTGCTCGAGCGGCTCGATCAGCCGGGCGGCCGGGCCTACGTCTTCCGCCAGGACGGCTTCACCTTCGATGCCGGGCCGACGATCATCACCGCCCCCTTCCTCTTCGAGGAGCTTTGGGAGCTCTGCGGCAAGCGGCTGTCGGACGACGTCACGCTGCAGCCCATGGACCCCTTTTACCGCATCCGCTTCAGCGACGGGGCGCACTTCGACTACTGCGGCGATGCCGAGCGCATGCGCGCCGAGGTCGCCCGCTTCAGCCCCGATGACGTCGCGGGCTACGACGCCTTCATGCAGGAGACGGCGGAGATCTTCCGCATCGGTTTCGAGGAGCTGGGCGACGAGCCCTTCGGCAGCATCGGCAGCATGCTGCGCGTGCTGCCCGACCTGGTGCGGTTGCAGGGCCACCGCACGGTCTATGGCATGGTCGCCAAGCACATCCGCGACGAGCGCCTGCGCACGGTCTTCAGCTTCCATCCGCTGCTGATCGGCGGCAATCCCTTCGCCGTGACCTCGGTCTATACGCTGATCAATCACCTGGAGAAGAAGTGGGGCGTCCACTTCGCCATGGGCGGCACCAACACCCTGGTGGACGGGCTCGCCAAGCTGATTGAGGGGCAGGGCAACCGCATCCGCTACAACGCCACCGTCGAGCAAATCCTGCTGGAAGGCCGGCGCGCGGTCGGCGTGCGGCTGGCCGGCGGCGAGGAGATCAAGGCCGACGTGGTGGTCTCGAACGCCGACACCGCCTGGACCTACATGAACCTGCTGCCGCCCGAAGCGCGCAAGCGCTGGACCGACCGCAAGGTCAAGCGGGCGCGCTACTCCAACGGTCTCTTCGTCTGGTACTTCGGCACCAATCGCCGCTACGACGACGTGCTGCATCACACCATTCATCTGGGCCCGCGCTATCGGGGGCTGGTGCAGGATATCTTCAAGAAGAAGGTGCTGGCCGACGACTTCAGCCTCTATCTGCATCGCCCCACGGCCAGCGATCCCGCGCTGGCGCCCGAAGGCTGCGACGCCTTCTATGCGCTCTCCCCGGTGCCGCACCTGGACGGCGACGTGGACTGGAGCGAGGCCGCCGAGCGCTACCGTCAGAGCATCGAAGCGGAGCTGGAGCGGACCTTGCTGCCCGGCCTCGGCGACGCGGTGATTTCCTCCCGCATTCAGACGCCGATCGATTTCAAGGAACGGCTGCTGTCCTACAAGGGCGCCGCCTTCGGCATGGAGCCGGTGCTGCTGCAGTCGGCCTGGTTCCGCCCCAACAACCGCAGCGAAGATATCGAGCGCCTCTATCTGGTCGGCGCCGGTACCCACCCTGGCGCCGGTGTGCCCGGCGTCCTTTCCACTGCCCGTATTCTCGACAAAGTGGTTCCCGATGCAGAAGCTGTTCTCGCCTGAGGGACGCGCGGCCAGCGCGGCCGACTATGCCCAGTGCCGCGGCCTGATCCGCCAAGGCTCCAAGTCCTTCTTCTTCGCTTCGCTGCTTCTGCCGGAGAAGGTGCGCGAGCCGGCCTATGCCCTCTACGCCTTCTGCCGCCTGGCCGACGATGCGGTGGACGAGATGGAGGCGCCGCTGGACGTGGTCCAAAGGCTGCGCGAGCGCCTGGACCTGGCCTATGCCGGCCGGCCGCTCGACAGCCCCGCCGATCGGGCTTTTGCCGAGGTGGTCGCGCGCTACGGCATTCCGCAGGATCTGCCGGAGGCGCTGCTCGAAGGTTTCGAGTGGGATGCGGCGGGCCGTCAGTATGACGATCTGGCCGCGGTGCGCGCGTACGGCATTCGCGTCGCCGGCTCCGTCGGCGCCATGATGGCCTTGTTGATGGGCGCGCGGGATCCCGCGGCGGTCAGCCGCGCCTGCGATCTCGGCGTCGCCATGCAGCTTACCAACATCGCCCGCGACGTCGGCGAAGACGCGCGGGCTGGCCGGCTCTATCTGCC
>JANQIA010000465.1 GCA_028282405.1 Rhodovibrionaceae bacterium | reverse complement strand
CAACGGCGACGATTTGGTCCGCCGGCCCAAGCATGTCGCCAGCTTCAACGCCAACTACGCGTTCGATCTCTACAATCGGCCGGCCAATCTCAACTTCGGCGTCCGCTTCTCAGGCAAGCAGGACGATCTCGTTTTCGAGAGTTTCTCTCCCCGGGTGACGCGGATCGAAAGCCTCAGTAGCTTTACACTGGTCAACATCGGGGCCAGCTACGAGGTCATGGATGGTGTCTCGCTCTTTGCCCGCGGCGAGAACTTGCTCGACGACAACTATCAGGAGGTTGTCGGCTTCGGGACCCCGGGCATAGCCGGCTATGCCGGCGTGCGCATAAAACTGGGTCCCTACGGTGATGCGCTGTAGGGCTGCCGCCTTCTGCTTCGGCTTTGTCCTGCTGGCAGGGCTGCTCCTCAGTGGGGCGCTCGCGCCAGCATGGGCGAAGCCGGAACGCATCGTATCGATGAATCTCTGTACGGACCAGCTTGTCATGATGCTGGCCGACCGCGACCGCATTGCCTCCGTGAGCTATCTCGCGGCCAATCCGCAGGCTTCGGCTCTGGCCGACGAAGCGGATGGCCTCACGCTCAACCACGGCCTTGCCGAAGAAGTCCTGCCGATGGAGCCGGACCTGGTGCTGGCCGGTTCCTTCACGACCCGGCCGACCGTGGCTCTGCTGCGCAGGTTCGGCTTCTCCATTGTCGAGCTGCCGGTGGCATCCAGCTTGGACGACATTCGCGCGAACATTCGGACCATTGCAGAGGCCATTGGCGAGGTATCGCGCGGCGAGGCGATGATTGCCGAATTCGACAGGACTCTGCAGCAGCTTCCTGCCGCGGAGACCCAGCCACCGCCCTTGGCGGTCATGTACTGGGCCAATGGCTTCACCTCGGGCAAGGGTACCTTGGCAAATGCGGCTGTGGAGGCGGCCGGCTTTCGAACGCTCGGGCGGGCCATGGAGTTGACCGGTACCGCCCAACTCCCCCTGGAGACGCTGCTGAACGCCGACCCCGATGTCTTGATCGTCGGGAGACAGCGCGACGACCCGGCGCTGGCCAATGAGGTCTTTCGCCATCCGGCGCTCGCCCGCGTGTTTGACGGCCGCCCAATGATCAGCGTTCCGGACTATCTCTGGATCTGCGGTACGCCCTTCGTCGCTCAGGCGGTTGCGCGACTTGCGGAGCTTCGGGTCAGCCTGCAGCAGGGCGGTGGCGAACCTGCTGCGACTTGGCAGCCCCAAAGGTAGCCACCGACGTGCAGCGCGAGGGTTGGCCGTATCTCCTACCTCTGCTTGGCCTCGCGACCTTCGTTGCCTTTGGCGCCTCCTTGCTCATAGGTCCGGCCGCGATCGGTTTTCGAGAGACCCTCTCCGCCCTGCTGCTCGGCGATGTTGAGATGACGGCGATCATCGTCCGCGAAGTCAGGCTGCCGCGCGCCATTCTCGGTCTCGCGATCGGTGCGACGCTCGGTCTCGCGGGGGCCGCGCTACAGGGCTTCTTGCGCAATCCCTTGGCCGAGCCCGGCCTGATCGGCGTCTCCGCCTCGGCGGCGCTCGGCGCGGTCTTGATGTTCTATACCGGGCTGGCCGCTCTCTTCGCCTTGGCGCTGCCGCTCGGCGGTATGGCCGGCGCTTGCATCGGCGTGCTGCTCGTTCAAGCCCTGGCCGGGCGAGGGGTGAGCACCGTGACGCTGATCCTGGCAGGGGTCGCGGTCACCAGCTTTGCCGGTGCGCTGACCTCCCTGACGCTCAATCTGGCGCCGAACCCCTTCGCGGCGCTGGAAATCATGTTTTGGCTGATGGGGTCTCTCGCCGACCGCAGCTTCGAACACGTGTGGCTCTCTTTGCCCTTTATGGTCGTGGGCTGGGTGCTGCTCATGGGGGCCGGCCGGCAGCTCGATGCCTTGACCCTGGGCGAGGATTCAGCCCGCACCATGGGCTTCAATCTCGGTGCCCTGCGCCATCAGATCGTGTTCGGAACAGCGCTTTCGGTCGGTGCTGCAACCTCCGTCGCGGGTGCGATCGGTTTCGTCGGCCTGGTCGTGCCGCATCTTCTGCGCCCCCTGGTGGCGCACCGGCCGAGCGCGCTGCTGCTTGCCAGCGCCCTTGGCGGCGCAGCCCTGACGCTGACGGCAGACGTGGCCGTGCGCGTGCTCTTCCCCGGACGAGAGCTCAAGCTCGGTGTTCT
>JANQIA010000452.1 GCA_028282405.1 Rhodovibrionaceae bacterium | reverse complement strand
GCGCCGGCGCCGTCACCACGTCCTCGGGCAGCAGAACGTCGCAGCCGGCCGCCTTGGCCTGGGCGAGAATGTCCGCGGCGACGTCGGCAACTCCCTCTGCGAGCGTGACATGGCCGACACCGCACGGGACATTCTCGCACAAGCCAAGGCGGCCGGCTGCGACGTGCTGCTGCCCGAGGACGTGGTGACGGCGCCGGCGCTGGAGCCGGGTGTCGCGACGGCGGTCTGCGCCAGCGACGCAGTGCCGGCCGACAGCCTGATCCTCGATGCCGGGCCGAAAGCGACCGCGAAGATCATCGAGCGGCTGGGCGACTGCCGTACCCTGGTCTGGAACGGTCCGCTCGGCGCTTTCGAGGTGCCGCCTTTCGACGAGGCGACGGTGAAGGTGGCGCAGGCCGCGGCGGCGCTGACCGACCAGGGCAGCCTGCTGACCGTGGCCGGGGGCGGCGACACGGTGGCGGCCTTGAGCCATGCCGGGGTGGCCGATCACTTCACCTACATTTCCACCGCCGGCGGCGCCTTCCTGGAGTGGCTGGAAGGCAAGCAACTCCCCGGCGTGGTGGCGCTGGAGGAAGCGGCCTAGAGCTGCAGCGCTGCCAAGAGGTCGGAGCCGCTGACTCGCACCCAGGTGACCAGCACCAGGGTGGCGAAGCCGGCGGCGACGCCGAGCAGCAGGTTGCGCCGGGTGAGATAGAAGCTGGCCAGGGCCAGGGTCGCCGCCGCCAGGCGGTCGAACAGCGGCGCTTCGGCCAGCGGCCCGGAGGGAAAGATGATCATACGCGCGATCAGCGCGGCGAGCAGCGCGTAGGTGACGCAGGAAAGCCACTCGAAGAGCGGGCTCTCCACCTTCAGTCGGCCGGCCAGCAGCACGCCGAGAAAGCGTGAGACGTAGGTCGTCAGCGCCCCGACCAGGAGCGCGAGGTAGGGCAGCATCTCCTGGTCGATCACGGCCACCTCCGGCCGATCAGGTAGCCGAGGGTGCCGGCGGTCAGCCCGGCGATGAGCAGCGACCAGTCGGGCACCACGACATGCAGCGCCGGGCCGGCGACGGCGCCGAGCAGCAGCGCCATGGCCCGGCCGCGGTTGGCCAGGTCGGAGGCGAAGACCAGCATGAAGTAGATCGGGTTGAGGAAGACCAGACCGAGCGAGACGTGGAAGGGCACCAAGCCGGCGATGTAGTAGCCGATGCCGGTCGCGAGAATGCAGGAGCTCCAAAGCACCAGCGACATGCCGATGAAGAAAGGATAGCGTCCCTCCGGCGGCATGGCGGGGAAGCGGCGCATGGCCTCGGCCCATCCGGTCACGGCAATCCAGTGGCAGGCGATATAGAGCTTCCAGCGCGGGGTGCCGGCCTCGTTGAAGTAGGGCATCAAGGTCACGGTCATGGGCAGCAGGCGCGCGTTGGTCAGCCAGACCGCGAGCGCGATGACCGCCAGCGGCGCCCCCACCGCATAGAGCTCGACCAGCGCCACCTGCCCCGGCAGGGCCCAGCCGGTCATGGTCGAGACGATGCCGTGGATGAGCTGGAGGTTGCTCTCTCGGATGAGAGCGCCGAAGCCGAGAAAGCTCGCCGAGAGCACGATCAAGGGCACGCCGACGCCGCGCTGGACGCCGTGCCAGAAATGCTCGTCACGAAACAGGCTGCGCCCCTGGCGTGCGGCCATCGCTCTCCCACGCGGGCGAACGCCGTCCGCGCACCAACAGTTTGAATGGGTTAGATCGTCGTTAAACTACGGCAGCAGCGCGCCGCTGCCCAGGGCCGGGGGGTGCAGGTCAGGCCTGTGCGATGCGGGAGGCCGGGAAGCGCACGGTGACACAGGTGCCTTTGTGAGGCTCGCTGTCGATCTCCAGCTTGCCGCCGTGCAGCTCGATCAGGCCCTTGGACAAAGACAGGCCGAGGCCGGTACCTTCATAGCGGCGCGACAGGCTGCTCTCGACCTGGCCGAAGGGCATCAGGGCGATGGCCACCTCGTCCTCGGTCATGCCGATGCCCGAGTCCTTGACGCGGATGAGGAAGTCGCCGTTCTGGTCGATCGCGGTGTTGACCACGACCGAGCCGCTGGCTGGAGTGAACTTCACCGCGTTGCTCAGGAGGTTGAGCAAGACCTGCTTCACGGCGCGGGCGTCCGCCGCCAGGTTCGGCGTATGCTCGCTGAGCGCCAGGGTCAGCTTGACGTCGTTCTCCGCCGCACGCTCCCGCACCAGGCGGAAGGCGGACTGGATGACGTTGACCACGTCGACGTCCTCTTCGTTCAGCTCCATCCGCCCGGCCTCGATCTTGGAGACATCGAGGATGTCGTTGATCAGCTCCAGGAGGTGGATGGCGCACTGATAGATGTCGCGGACGTAGTCCTTGTAGTTCGCGTTGCCGAGCGAGCCGAAGGCTTCCCGCTGCATCAACTCGGAGAAGCCGATGATGGCGTTGAGCGGCGTGCGCAGCTCGTGGCTCATGGTGGCGAGGAACTCGCTTTTTGCCCGGTTGGCGCTCTCGGCCATCTTGCGCGAGCTCTCCAGCGCCGTTTCGCGCGCGCGCAGGTCGGTGATGTCCTGCGCCGTGCCGCGGAAGCCGCGGTGGGCGCCGCTGTCGGGCTCGAAGACCGGGACGCCGCTGAAGCGGAACAGGCGGACGCCGCCGTCGGCGTGGCGGAAGCGCAGCTCGATGTCGCGGAAGGGGCGGCGGGCGTGGGGATCGCTCAGCTCGCTGGGCAGTGCTGCGCCGTGGTCGATCAGGTCGCTCAGGTCCCGCCCGATCATGGCCCGCGGGTGGAAGCCGAGCGCCTCGGTCACCCGGTTCGAGACGAAGATCAGGCGCAGCGCGTCGTCGACCTCCCAGATCCAGTCGGAGACCAGGCGGGCGACGTCGTCGAAGCGCTCCTGCGTGCGGCGAATCTCTTCGGCGATCGTTGAGTCCGGGGCGCTGGGCGACAGCAGGCCGGCAATCACTTCCACCTGACCGCTCTCGTCGAGCAGCAGGAAGCACTTCGCCGTAAAGAGCTCTTGCTTGTCCTCCGGCCCGATCGCCAGCAACAGCGGGGCGGCCTCCTGCCAGCGTCCCTCGGGATCGCTGCGGCGCTGGCTCGCTTGTTCGACGACCTCGCCGATGAAGGCCAGGCGGGGGCTCTCGTCGCGGACGACAAGCCCGCTTTCGGTCATCGCCGGCAGCAGGGCGGAGAGGGCCTTGTTGGTGTGCAGCAGTCGGCCGCCCGCGTCGGCCACGAAGGCCGGGCCCGCCTGCTCCAGCAGGTGGCCGCAGGCGGCGACGATGATGTTATAGCTTTCGAGCGACTTGACGGCAGGATTGGGCACCCTCAGCCCTTGCCCGGCAGGGCCGGGCTCGCCGACGTTCCTGTCGCGAACCTGAGGATGTATTGCCACCTAGTCCCCCAGTACAAAGCCGGGCCTCTGTTATCGATAAGTATAATAACTCAGTCTTTGTATAAAATGAAGCATTACGAGGCAACGGCAAGGGATTTTGTTTCCTCTATACGCTCCAAAGCGTCGATGTAGTCTGGATCACTGCGCCAACGGGCGACAACGCTGTGTGCCGTATCGCTCGCTGCTTCGTCGTAGAGCTTCAGGACGCTGGCCAACTCGCCGGGGTCGACGATCTGCTCGTCGCGGCGTCCGACGCGGCTCAAGAGAAAGATCGAGGTGAAGGTCGGCTTGTCGATGCCGAGCGCCTTGCAGAGGATCGCCAGCGGCTGTCCGCCGGATTGATAGACCAATCGCTTCAAGGCGCTGGGCGCGATGCCGCTCCATTCGCTCAGCATTGCCTCGAAGAGCTGGATCTCTCCTTGGCGCAGGACCTTGAGCAGCATCTCCGCGTTGAGATGGCTCTTCTCCCGCAGCTCGCGCACCAGCTTCTGAGCGGCGTTCGAGCCCTTCTGGGCGTGGCGAACCTGCGCCATTTCCTTGGCGCCCTCGAGGGCGCACTTCTCGACCACCTGGTCGAGTGCGCGCGGGTCGAGCCCATAGCCGTCGACCAGATGCTGGCGCAGAGCGGCCCCGACCCAGAGGTACATGCGCTTGGCCAGCGTATCCGGCAGGTCATGGCGCCGCACCAGGGGTTCCTGGAAGCTGTCGACCCGCTGCGACTGCTCGACCAGATACTCCATGGTCGCCTGCGAGATCTCGGCGCCCGCGTTCTCCAGCAAGGTCCGCACCACGTCGTCGGTTCCCGCCTCGACCAGAGCGTCGGAGACGACGGCGCTGACCTTGCGGCGGCGGGCGATGCAAAGCTGATGCTCGGAGGTGCGCTGGTGAACGATCTCGATCAGATCGCTGTCGCGCAGCAGGTCGCAGCGCATGAGGACCGGCTTGGCGACCAGAATGTCGTCGCGCGCCAGCTCCTTCATGATGTGGGGCGGAACGTTCTCGTTCTCGGCGAGCTGCTCGGCCAGGCGGGCGCGAACGTCGAGCTCGACCTCGCGCACCAGCTTTTCGAGGATGTCGGACATCAGCGCCCGTTCACGCTCCGAGAGAATGCTCGCACCGCTGTTGAAGAGATCGGCGATGATCTGGACCAATTTGGAGCGACTTTCCATAGAGCGTTGGCGGGCCAGCGCTAGGAGATAATCCAGCTCTGCCGGTCGGATGTCTGCTGCCTGTTGCATGATTTTTGTCCAGCCATACTCGGAATACCTTTCCTATGCCTCGTTAAAGCTAAAGCTGTCGGCTTGAATTTTTTGTTAATGCTTGACAGACGTTTGGTGCAACTTGTCGCGGGACGGTCTGCCGGAGCTTTGTCCGAAACGCTGCCGGCATTTAGCTAAACGTTTATCAATTGGGGCTAATCTCCGGCGAGCCGCCCAAAAGCTGGCTTTCTGACGTCAACCATCGCTGTTTGGTCCTTGTCCGCGACACCGCCTCAATTCGATCTCGGCAGAAGCCTGAGCGACGCGCTGCGACTCCTGCAGCAAGGCCCGGCGCCGGCCGGGCAAGCCGCGCCGCCGGCCGCCGGGCAAGCCGTCAGCGCCAAGACGGTGGCCGGGAGCCCGCCGCGCCTCACCGCGGACGCCTACGCCAACACCGCCTTTCAGAAGCAGCTCAAGGCTGCCCACGAGGCCGGCCAAGACGGCCAGGTCCGCCCGCGCGGCAGCTACGTGAACCTCTCGGTTTGAAGATTGGTTTGGCGCCTATCGGCGCTGCACTGTTCCGTCCCCGCTTCGTGCCATGCTCCGCGAGCCCTCACCCGGCCGCCCTCCTCAGACTGTCATCCCGGCCAAAGGCGAAGCCCGCGAGCCGGGGCTCGCGTAGCGAGTTGCCAAAGGCATCCTTCAGCCCGCGCCAAGCGCCGACATGGCCCCCGGCTCAAGGCCGGGGTGACAATCTTTGGTATGGCAATGCCAGCGGTACCTCTCAGGATGTTATCCCGGACGCGGGCTTCGCGGCAGCGAAGACCGTGAGCCGGGAACCATGGCTGACGCCTGCGCGGGCCGATGAATGGGCCCCGGATGTCGCCTCTCACGAGGCTCCTCCGGGGTGACGGCTTGTAGTGCGGCAAGATCCTGCAGTGGGTGATATGCCGAGTTCTCTGTCATGAGCGCCGAAGGCGCCCAACAAAACCGACTTACTCCGCGGCTTGGTCCTGGCCTTTGGTCTCCAGGCGCTCGGCCCTGACCAGCAGCTTCGCCGGGCGGCGGGAGCGGGCTTCGTCGAACAGCTTCATGGTCTGATCGACGTAGTTGGTGACGCCGTCGATGCTCTGGCAGAAGCGGCGCAGCTCCGGCGTCATCTCGGCCTCGAACATGCGGATGGGGCGGGCCGGGTTGTAGGTCTCGAAACGCAGATAGAACCAGGGCTCGCCGCGCTTGAAGGTCAGCACCTTGTCCGGCGAGCGCCACTCGAAGGCCCACATCATGATGCGCGGCCAGGCGTCGATGGGGAAGCGACCGCCGATCAGGAGGCCGGGCCACTGCTCCTCGCGGTAGTGGAAGTAGGGCGGCACCTGGTTCATCCACACCAGCTCGTCGGAGAGAAACCGGTAGGGCGCGTTGATCTGCACCACCGGATAGCGCCGGTCGCGCCAGCGGTCCGGGCCCATCAGGTGGACGATCTTGGAGAGGTGCTTGAGGGTGACCGTGGTGTTCTCGGTGTCGGCTCGGGCGATCTTCAGGTTGCCCTGCTCGTCCTTGCGCAGGCGCAGGCTGACGTCATAGGGGCAGGGCACCTCGAAGGTCTTGGACTCCATCTCGATGACGGCGGGGCAGTGATTGACGCCCTTGCTGCTCGAGGGCGCCTCGCGGCTCGGTTTGCGCGAGATGGGCCGCGGCGCGCCGTAGATCAGGCCCGCCTGGTCGGTATCCACCAGCCAGCCGATCTCGCAAAAGCGCGAGGGCTTGGCCGGCTCGGCCTGTTCGTCCCGCTGGCCGAGCGCGGCGAACCTGTCTTTCCAGCGGCTCAGCATGCCCGTCACTCTTCAGCTCGTGAGAGATGTCTCATCCACCACCGATTGATAGGAGCTTACCCGTAAGCAAGAGGCTAACAAAGCGCCTTGGCGGGGGCGGAGCGGCACAATAGGTTATTCGTTGATGACCGAGCCGAGCACCCCACCACCGCCCCAATTCAATCGCCAGGTGCCCGAGGGCGACGACCGGGAACGGCTGGTCTGCGGTAGCTGCGGCTTCGTCAACTACGAGAATCCCAAGATCGTCGTCGGCAGCGTCGCCTGCTGGGACGACCGCATCCTGCTCTGCCGCCGGGCGATCGAGCCGCGCAAGGGCTACTGGACGCTGCCGGCGGGCTATTTGGAGCAGTACGAGGCGACCGAGGCCGGCGCCCTGCGGGAGGCTTGGGAGGAGGCGCGCGCCAAGCTGGAGATCGACCAGCTCCTGGCCGTCTACGCCATCACGCGCTTGAGCCAGGTGCAGCTCATCTACCGTGCGCGCCTCGTGACCCCGGAGGTCTCGGCCGGCCCGGAAAGCGCCGAGGTGGGCCTCTTCGCCTGGGACGAGATTCCCTGGGACGACATCGCCTTTCCCTCGGTCCACTGGTCCTTGGGCCACTACAAAGAGAGCCTCGGCCTGACGGCCTTCGCCCCCTTCACCAATCCCGACGGCAAGACCGGCGCCATGGGCGAGGTCAGCCCCGCCCGGACCGAGGGGCTGTAGGGGTTTTGTCGCCTAGGCGACAGGAACGTCTCTTCTCGCCCGTCGGTTTTCCCAATTGTCGTCACCCCGGACGCGTCAGCGATCCGGGGTCCAGCCACAAGCGCAGACCGTGCTTACTGCTGGATCCTCGGGCCTTCGCCAAGGCTTCGGCCCGCAGGCGGGTCGCCCCGCTCCGCGGCTCACCCAAGGATGACAATCAGAGAAGACTTGCAGGCTTCGCCGCTCCCACACCTGTCACCCCGGCCTTGAGCCGGGGTCCATTCAGCGGCCTGCGCGGGCTGAGGAATGGTTCCCGGCTCGCGGGCTTCGCCCTGGGCCGGGATGACAGTCTATGGAAGCGCTTCAGACGTCCAGCAAACTATCCGCGAAGTCCTGGGCGTCGAAGGGGCGGAGGTCCTCGACGCCTTCGCCGATGCCGATGGCATAGACCGGCAGGCCGAACCTCTCGGCCAGCGCCACCAGCACGCCGCCGCGGGCGGAGCCGTCGAGCTTGGTCAGCACCAGGCCGGTGATGTCGACCATCTCCTTGAAGGTCGCCACCTGCTGGATGGCGTTCTGCCCGGTGGTGGCGTCGAGCACCAGCAGCACCTCGTGCGGGGCGCTGGGGTCGATCTTCTTGATGACGCGGGAGATCTTCTGCAGCTCCGCCATCAAGCCTTCCTTGTTGTGCAGGCGTCCGGCGGTGTCGATCAGCAGCAGCTCGCGCTTTTCCTCCTGCGCCTGCTTGATGGCGTCGAAGGCGAGGCCAGCCGCATCGGCGCCGCTGTCGCGGGCGATGACCGGCGCACCGACCCGCTCGCCCCAGATCTGCAATTGCTCGATGGCGGCGGCGCGGAAGGTATCGCCGGCGGCCAGCATGACGCTGCCGCCCTCGTCCGTGTAGGCCTTGGCCAGCTTGCCGATGGTGGTGGTCTTGCCGCTGCCGTTGACGCCGACCACCAGGATGACGTGGGGGGTGTGGCTGTCGTCGACGTCCAGCGGCTCGGCCACCGGCTCCAGGATCTTGGCGATCTCCCCGGAGAGGGCGCGGCGCACGTCCTCCGCCGTCACGTCCCGGTCGAAGCTGGTCTTGGCCAGGCT
The DNA here is from genome assembly GCA_028282405.1 of Rhodovibrionaceae bacterium. Classification (GTDB taxonomy): domain Bacteria; phylum Pseudomonadota; class Alphaproteobacteria; order Kiloniellales; family DSM-21159; genus JANQMX01. Next base: position 17,658 of record JANQIA010000452.1, on the reverse strand, counting down.
GGCGGAGAGCTTGCCGGCGGTGGATACGCCAAGATCGGCGGCGATCAGCACCTCCTCCAGCTCCTCCAGTGCTTCGTCGTCAAGCCGCCGGCCGGCAAAGATGCCGGCGATGCCGCCCGTCAGCTTGTCGCTGGAGCGGGCGAGGCCGGACCTGAGACGCTTCAGCCAGGAGTCGCTCACAGGGCCTCGGCGATTAGCTGGGTGTTCTCGCGCCCGGTGACGCGGACGGCCGCGAGCGCGCCGACCTCTGCGGTGCTGCGCTCCGGCAGGCGGACTTCGGCGAAGTGGCGGCTGTGGCCGAAGCCGGGCTTCTCGATCAGCAGCTCGGCTTGGCCGGCGATCTGGTTGTCGAGGAAGCGGCGCTGCGCGGCCTCGCCGGCCTCGCGCAGGCGCTGCGCCCGCTCCTTCCGTTCGGCCTTGGGCACTGAGGGCATGCGGGCGGCCGGGGTGCCGGCTCGCTCGGAGTAGGGGAAGACGTGCAGGTAGGTGAGGTCGCAGTCCTCGATCAGCGCCAGGCTGTTCGCGAACATGGCCTCATCCTCGGTCGGGAAGCCGGCGATCAGGTCGGCGCCGAAGACCACGTCCGGGCGGGCCCGGCGGGCACGCTCGCAGGTAGCGATAGCATCGGCCCGCAGATGGCGCCGCTTCATGCGCTTCAAGATCATGTCGTCGCCGGCCTGCAGCGAAAGGTGCAGGTGCGGCATCAGCCGCGGCTCCTCGGCCAGGAGGCGGAAGAGGTCCTCGTCGATCTCCACTGGATCCAGGGAGGAGAGGCGCAGGCGCGGCAATTCCGGCACCTGGGCGAGCAGCCGCCGCGCCAGTTGGCCGAGTCGTGGCTGGCCCGGCAGGTCGCTGCCATAGGAGGTGATGTCGACACCGCTCAGCACCACCTCTCGGGTGCCCTGGCTGACCAGGTGGCGGACCTGGCGCACCACCTCGCCGATGGGGACGGAGCGGGAATTGCCGCGGCCGTAGGGGATGATGCAGAAGGTGCAGCGATGGTCGCAGCCCTGCTGCACCTGCAGGAAGGCGCGCACCCGGCCTTCGAAGCCGTCGATCAGGTGCCCCGCTGTCTCCCGCACGCTCATGATGTCGTTGACCGCCACGGTCGGGTGGTCGCCAGGCGCGAAGGCGGCGGGGGTCAGCTTCTCTTCGTTGCCGATCACCCGGTCGACCTCGGGCATGGCGGCATAGCGCTCGGGGTCGATCTGCGCGGCGCAGCCGGTGACGATGATCTCGGCTTCGGGCCGGGCGCGGCGGGCCTTGCGGATGGCCTGGCGCAACTGCCGCTCGGCCTCCGCCGTGACGGCGCAGGAATTGAGGATCACCGCATCGCTCAGGCCCTGGGCCTGGGCATGGCCGCGCATGACCTCCGACTCGTAGGCATTGAGCCTGCAGCCGAAGGTGACGATCTCCACCGCCCGGTTTTCGGGCTCCCGGTCGTCCGGAGTATGGCGCGCCGCTGCGATCATGGGCGGCGTTATATGGGCCCGGACGGGCCGAAGTCCAGCGAGGGAAGGGGAGATCACCCCTGTCGCTGTCACAGCCAGGTCACGGGGAGTCGCGGATCTGCCATATTCAATCCCCTAATGGGCGAATGGTTGATGGGTGCTTTGGAACAGAGGAGCCTGCCTTATGACGACCCTTTCGCCTTCCCTGCGTGTACTCAAGCTGCCCTTCGCCGCTATGGTCATCCTGGGCCTGGCCGGCTGCTCTGGTTTGAGCGACACCGAGCAGCGGGTGCTGTCGGGCGGCGCGATCGGTGCGACGGTGGGCACCGTGGGCACGGTCCTCACCGGCGGCTGTGTCGCCTGCGGTGCGGCCATCGGCGGTGCCGCAGGGGCCGCGACCGGCTTCGTCGTCGATCAGATCGAGAAGAACGGCCGCTAGCCCCTGGGGCACGGAGCTGACGCTCACATCCGCGTCATCGGGCCGTCGCCGCGCGGACCGAGCCCTGGTCTAACGGCCTGATCGCTATAGGTCTCACCGCAGACGAAGCTTCAATCACACGGAGTCTTTCGATGAGCGCCAAACTTGCGGCGGTTCTCTTCTCGGCACTGCTGGCCCTGTCGGCCTGCGCCAGCACCGGCGGCCAGAACAGCGACGCCGACCCCAATGCCGAAAGCAAGCCCTTCGACCACGAGCTGGACGTGCGCGGCGGGGGCGGCTGAGCCCTGGAATCGGCCCGGCAATCCGACTAACTTAGCGGGATGCCGGACAACCTCTATCAGGACTTCCTCAGCACGCTGGAGACGGCGCGCGAGGCCTTGCAGACCGATACGCCGCCGATGCGCGTGGTCTCCGACTACACGCCGGCGGGCGACCAGCCGCAGGCCATCGTCGAGCTGACCGACGGCGTCGGCCGCGGCGACCGCGATCAGGTGCTGCTCGGCGTCACCGGCTCCGGCAAGACCTTCACCATCGCCCAGGTCGCGCAGAACCTGCAGCGGCCAACCCTCGTGCTGGCGCCGAACAAGACCCTGGCGGCGCAGCTCTATGCCGAGATGAAGGGCTTTTTCCCCGACAACGCGGTGGAGTACTTCGTCTCCTACTACGACTATTACCAGCCGGAAGCCTACGTACCGCGCAGCGACACCTACGTGGAGAAGGAGTCGACGCGCAACGAGCAGATCGACCGCATGCGCCACTCGGCGACCCGCGCGCTCTTCGAGCGCCGCGATGTGATCATCGTCGCCTCGGTCTCCTGCATCTACGGCATTGGCTCGCCCGAAACCTACGCCAACATGGTGCTGACGCTGCGCACCGGGCAGAGCATTCCGCAGAAGGCGCTGCTGCGGGCGCTGACCGAGCTGCAGTACCGGCGCAACGACACGGACTTTCAGCGCGGCACCTTCCGGGTGCGCGGCGACGTCATCGAGATCTTCCCGGCCCACTACGAGGATCGGGCCTGGCGCCTGTCGCTGTTCGGCGACGACATCGAGTCCATTCACGAGGTCGATTCCCTGACCGGCGAGAAGACCGATACGCTGGAGGCGGTAAAGGTCTATGCCAACAGCCACTACGTCACGCCGCGGCCGACGCTGGTGCAGGCCATCGAGCAGATCAAGCGCGACCTCAAGGTGCGGCTGGAGGAGTTCACCGCCGCCGGCAAGTACCTGGAGGCCGAGCGCCTGGAGCAGCGCACCACCTTCGATCTCGAGATGATGGAAGCGACCGGTGCCTGCGCCGGCATCGAGAACTACTCGCGCTATCTCTCCGGCCGGCAGCCGGGCGAGCCGCCGCCGACGCTCTTCGAGTACCTGCCGGAGGACGCGCTGCTGGTGGTCGACGAGAGCCACGTGACCGTCCCGCAGCTCAACGGCATGTACAAAGGCGACTACAGCCGCAAGTCCACCCTGGCCGAATACGGCTTCCGCCTGCCCTCCTGCACCGACAACCGGCCGCTCAAGTTCGAGGAGTGGGACATTATGCGCCCGCCCACGCTCTTCGTCTCTGCCACGCCGGGCAAGTGGGAGATGGCGCGCAGCGGCGGCGTCTTCGTCGAGCAGGTCATCCGCCCGACCGGCCTGATCGACCCGGTCTGCATCGTGCGCCCGACCGAGCATCAGGTCGACGACCTGATCGCCGAGTGCAAGGAGGTTGCGTCGAAAGGGCAGCGCGTGCTGGTCACCACCCTGACCAAGCGCATGGCCGAGGACCTGACCGAGTACCTGCACGAGGCGGGCGTGCGCGTGCGCTACATCCACTCGGATGTCGACACCCTGGAACGCATCGAGATCATTCGCGATTTGCGGCTCGGCGTGTTCGACGTGCTGGTTGGCATCAACCTGCTGCGCGAGGGCCTCGACATTCCCGAGTGCGCCCTGGTCTGCATTCTCGATGCCGACAAGGAAGGCTATCTGCGCAGCGAGACCTCGCTGGTGCAGACCATCGGCCGCGCCGCGCGCAACGTCGAGGGCCGGGTCATCCTCTATGCCGACAACATGACCGACAGCCTGACCGCGGCCTTGCAGGAGACCGACCGCCGCCGGGCCAAGCAGGCGGCCTACAACGAAGAGCACGGCATCACGCCTGAGAGCGTGAAGAAGGACATCGCCGACATCCTGCAGAGCGTCTACGAGCGCGACCGCGTCACGGTCGACACCGGCGAAGCGGGCGCGACGCACCTGGTCGGCCACAACCTGCGTGCCGTGATCGACGACCTGGAAGCGCGCATGAAGGCCGCTGCCGCCGACCTGGAGTTTGAGGAGGCAGCCCGCCTGCGCGACGAGATCAAGCGCCTGGAGGAGGCCGAGCTCTCCGCCTCGGGCAGCATCGACCTCAAGGACCTTGAGTACGAGAAAGGCTCCGGTCTGTTCGACGGACGGACGTCGATCCGCGAGCGCATGTCTTCGAAGGGCCAGCCCGGCGAAGGGAAGGTCACGGATATCGAGGCTGCCCGCGCCAACGCCCGCGCCGGTCTCGGCGGGCGCAGCCGCGCCAAGAAGACCCGCCGCCGCCGCGGGTCGTGATCGCCGGATTGCGTCTGTCGCTAGTCGACGACGCGGTAGCCGCTGCCGGTGGCCTGCAGCTTTAGCCGCTCATTGCCCCACGTCAGGGTCTGGGGTCCGCGCGTCTGGCGGCTGGAGATTGCGTAGCGGACGTGAACCACCAGGTCGGTGGCCTTGCCGTCGGCCTCCTGCGGCTTGTCGTAGACGAGGCTCAGTCGCTCGACCGAGCGCGCGCTTTGCGTCCAACGCAGATGATTGCGCACCGCCTGCTCGACCTTGGCGCGGTCGACCACCGCCACGCCGGCCGCATTGGGCTGTGGCGGGGCGCTGGCCGCGCAGCCGCCAAGCACGGCGAGCAGCAGCAGGACGGAGAGCTTCGGGACGATGCTGAGGAAAGTCATGCCGAGAAGATAGCGGAGCTCGGCAGTGGCGAACAGAGAGCCGTCATCTGTCGCCAGAAACGGCAACGGCCCCACTGCCGAGGGCGCTTGGCGCACCCGGCAAGTGAGGCCGCTGAAACGCGTCAGATCAGGAGGCTTAGGCAGCCCACTTGATCTGGAATTCGACTTCCTGCTTGGTCTTGCCACGCTCGTGCTCGATGTTGAACACGGCGCCGGCCGGGACCGAAACCCGCTCGCCGGCAATCTGGATCTTGAAGCTCTTGCCGTTCTCGACCGCGTCGGCGAAACGACGCAGCTTGGAGGCGAAGTCCTTGGCCGAATAGGCCTTCTCGAGATCGCGCTGCAGCTTGCGAGCCGGAGACATGGCGCGCCGCGCCGCCGGCTTCTTGGTGCCGATGGTGCGCTTGGCGACCGTCTTGCGAGCGATCGGCTTCTTGGCAATGGTCTTCTTGGCGACCGTCTTGCGGGCGACCGGCTTCTTGGCAACGGTCTTCTTGGCGATCGTCTTGCGAGCGACCGTCTTCTTGGCTGCGACCTTCCGGATCGGCTTCTTCGCGGTGGTGGTCTTCCGCGCCGTGGTGGTCTTGCGAGCCGTCGTGGTCTTCTTGGCGACCGGCTTCCGGGCCGTGGTGGTCTTCCGGGCTGTGGTTGTCCGGGCCGTGGTCTTGCGAGCCGTGGTCGTCTTGCGGGCCGTGGCAGTCTTCTTGGCCACCGGCTTCTTGGCAGCGGCCGAACGGGTGGTGCTCGTCCGCTTGGTCGCCGGGCGCTTGGCGGCCGTGCGCTTCACGGTGCTGGTCTTGGATTTGGTGGTGGTACGCGACTTGCTGGCCGTGCCGGCCTTGCGAGTCGAGGTCTTTTTGGCAGTCCCAGCCACGGCGGCAGGGGTCGCCTTCTTTGCGGTCGCTTTCGCCATCGCTTTGGTAGCTCCTTAGATAGCTTCTTCGCCTATGGCGGGCCGGACCAAGTTGCAGGGAGCAGCCGAGCGGACCCACCTGGAGTTAACGCCTATAGGCACCGTTTCCCAATAAAAGGTTAACGGCAGGTCTGAATTCGTGTCCGGTTGGGGCTCCACACGGCTTGGTGGCGGTTTCTCCGCCGGGGGGCAATCGTGCTACAGTTCGGCAACAACAGAATGAGAACAGACAGGGATTGGCCATGGACCATGCGCACTACGAGCGCAGGCTGTTGGGACTCCAGCGCGAGCTCTCTTTACTGCAGACCTCTTACGTGAAGCGCGGCTACCGCGGCATCGTGGTGCTGGAGGGCTGGGACGCCGCGGGCAAGGGCGGCCTGGTGCGCCGCATGGGCTGGTGCGTCGACCCGCGCTACTTCCGGGTCTGGTCGATCGGCGCGCCCAGGGACCATGAGCGCCGGGAGCATTGGATCAAGCGCTTTTGGGACAAGGTTCCCGAAGACGGCCATATCGCCGTCTTCGCCCGCTCCTGGTACGGGCGCGTATTGGTCGAGCGTATCGAGGGCTTTGCCGAGGAGACCGACTGGCGCCGCGCCTACAGCGAAATCGCGGCCTTCGAGCAGACCCTGACCGACGAGGGCTATCGCCTGGTCAAGCTGTTCCTCGACATCTCGCCGGAAACCCAGCTCAAGCGCTTTCAGGAGCGCTTCGCCAATCCCGAGAAGCGATGGAAGATCACCGAAGAGGACCTGCGCAACCGCGCCCGCTGGCAGCAGTATCAAGAGGCCTACACGGAGATGCTCGAGAAGACCTCCGGGGACAGTGCGCCCTGGCTCAGGCTCGACGGCAATCACAAACGCAAGCTGCGCATCCACGCCTTTCAGGCCATCATCGCGGGACTGGGCAACGGCGTGGAGGTGCATGAGCCGCAGGTCTCGCCACTCCTGGAAGCCTTCTTCTACGACCCGCGCTGAGGCCGAGGCCCTCAGAGCAGCTTGGCGGTCACCACGACCTCGATCAGATAGCCCGCGTCGAGCCCTGCACCGACGCAGGCGCGCTGCGGCCAGTTTTCCTCCGGGCCAATCCACGGGATCCATACGGAGTCCATGTCGGGCTTGGTCGAGATGTCACTGAGATAGACGGTCGCCTGGAGCAGCCCGGCCTTGCCGCTTCCGGCGTCCGCGAGCACCCGGTCCAGCTCTGCCAGCGTGTTCCGCGTTTGCGCGAGGATGCCGTCCGCACAGAGCGGATCGGTCGCCACGGCATAGACGAGACCGTCTGAGACCACGGCCGTGCATCGGCCCTTACCTTCCACCGGAAATCGCTTCACCACAGCACTCTCCTTGCTGACGAACGAACCGTTCTTGTGCGCAGCCTAGAATCGATCGATGACGGTGATGCCGCTGCCGGCGTAGCCGTCCATGGCGGCGAGGGCAGCGCCCGCCTCTTCCAGGGGAATCGTCTTGGTGACCAGCCGCGCCGGATCCAGGCGGCCGCTGGCGATCATGGCGAAGAGCGCCGGGAAGCGACCGGAGGCGATGCCGCGGGTGCCCATGATGGCGATCTGCCGGGCATAGACCAGCTCCAGCAGCGGCAGGCTCGGCTCGGCATGGCGGCCGAGCGGCATGCCGATCTGCACATGGCGGCCGAGGCGGGCCAGGCCGCCGATGGAATTGTGAAAGGTATCCGTGATGCCCAGCGCGTCGAGCGAGACCTGGGCGCCGCCGCCGGTGGCCGCCCGCACGGCCTCTCCGGCGTCCGACAGACCCGTGACGTTCAACGTCTTGCTGGCGCCGAGCTCGGCGGCGAGGGCCAATGCCTTCTCGTTGACGTCGACGGCGAGGACCGGGGCGCCGAGCGCTGTGCCGATCATCACCGCGGCCAAGCCGACTCCGCCGCAGCCGTGCACCGCCAGCCACTCGCCGGGCTGCAGCTTGGCCCGGTCGACGATGGCGCGGAAGGCGGTGGTCACCCGGCAGCCCATGCCGGCCGCCTCCACGAAGCCGATCTCTTCGGGCAGGGCGACGAGGTTGAAGTCGGCCCGGGGCAGGGGCAGCCGCTCGGCGAAGGCGCCCCAGGCGGTGAAACCGATGACGTCCTGATCGCCGCAGACGGTCGGGTCGCCGCCCAGGCACTCATGGCAATGACCGCAGGCCAGGATGAAGGGGGCTGTCACCCGGTCCCCGACCTGGAAGCGGTGGCAGTCCGGCCCGACTTCGATGACGATGCCGGCAAACTCGTGGCCCGGCACGTGCGGCGGCGTGACGTCCGGGTCGGCGCCCTTCCAGGCATGCCAGTCCGAGCGGCAGACGCCGCAAGCCTCCACCTGGACCAGCACGCCGTCGTCGGGGCAGACGGGCTCCGCGACCTCGCGAACCTCAAGGGGCGCATTCGCAGACTCGAAGACGGCGGCTCTCATGATCGTTCCCCTTCTAGAACGTCAGCTTCAGGCCTTCGTGGCTGGCGACGAAGCCGAGCGAGCCATAGAAGCGGTGGGCGTCGGTCCGGCTTTTGTCGGCGGTGAGCTGCACGGTCTTGCAGCCCTTCTCGCGGCAGCGGGCGATGGCCCATTCGAACATCTGCCGGCCATAGCCGGCGCCGCGCAGCTCGGCGCTGACGCGCACGCTCTCGATCTGTCCGCGCAGCCCGCCCAGGCGGGATAGCCCGGGAATGAAGGTAAGCTGTATGCAGCCGACGATCTTGCCCTCGACCTCGGCGACCATCATTTCGTTGTCGGGCGAAGAGGCCATGGCATCGAAGGCGTCGTAGTAGGCCTGGTGCAGCGGCTCGCTGAGATTTTCCCGGGCGGCGCCGAGCGCGTCGTCGGCCAGTATGGCAACGATTTGCGGCACCTCGTCACGGCGGGCGAGGCGCATGGCGAGCAGAGGCTTTTGCTCTTGGTTTAGGAGCATGGTCGGAAGAGTCCTGCTGTCTTAAGGCATTGTTAACATCGTTGCGGCGGTGGTCTTATCTTTAGGCCAATAATCCCACACGGATTGTATGGAAACTTGCGGCAGCTCAAAGTATTCTGCGGTTAAACCGGCGATAATCCGCAGAAAAAAGAGGTGTCTTACGTCATTCGACTCCACCCCCACAGGAGACAAGCAATGGCTCAAGCCAGCACGCGTAAAAAGGCCAACGGAAACGGTCAAAGCCCAAATCCGGCAGACTTCACGGCCATGTTCGCAGAGAACGGCAAGACCTTCGAAGCCGTCACCGAGGCCAACAAGGCCCTGATGCAGGGATGGTCCGACATCAATCAGGAACTGATGCGCTTCTTCGGCGAGCGCTTCAAGCAGGACATGGATTGCACCCAGTCGCTGATGGGCTGCAGCCGGCCGGAGGAGTTCATCGAGGTGCAGCGCGGCTTCATGGAGCAAGCCATGCGCGACTACTGGTCGGAAGCCGAGACGCTCATGAACATGGCCAACGGCATGGCCCGCAACGGCTGGGCTCCGGTTGAGGAGCGGGCGACCCATCTGGCCGAAAGCGGTCCAAGCGGAACCGCAGCGGCGAAGTAGCCTGACCCACCAGGGTCCGGAATTGCCGGCGCAGCGGCGCGCTTGCCGCTGCGCCGCTTTCTTTTCCGCTGCGCTTGACCAGCTCCCCCGCTATCTTGGCCGCCGGTCCGACCATGTCAGGAGGAGACGGCAGCCATGGCACAGACGACAGCGCTGATCGTAGGGGCGGGCGCGGGGCTTTCGGCGTCGCTTGCCCGGCTCTTCGCGGCTGAGGGCATGCAGGTTGCCTTGGCATCCCGCAGCACCGAGGACCTGGACGCCCTTTGCCAAGAGACCTCCGCCCGGGCCTACGCGTGCGATGCCGGCGAGCCGGAGCAGGTGGCCGAGCTCTTTCGTACCGTTCGCTCAGACCTCGGAACGCCTGGGGTGGTGGTCTACAACCCGAGCTTCCGGGTGCGCGGGCCGCTGGTCGAGCTAGACCCCGCGGATGTCGCGAAGAGCCTGCGTATATCGGCGTTCGGGGCGTTCCTGGTGTCGCAGCAGGCCGTCAGGGGCATGCTGGAGCTTGGCGGCGGGACCATCCTCTTGACCGGCGCCTCGGCCGGGGTGAAGGGCTATCCCCAGTCGGCGCCCTTCGCCATGGGCAAGTTCGCCCTGCGCGGGCTGGCCCAGTCCATGGCGCGGGAGCTGCAGCCCCAGAACATCCACGTGGCCCACGTGGTGGTGGACGGCGCCATCGCCAATCCGAACCGTGCGGGCTATGAGCCCGACCCGGCCAATCCGGACAGTCGCCTCGATCCCGACGCGATTGCCCGGAGCTACCTCGATCTCCACCGCCAGCACCGCAGCGCTTGGGCTTGGGAGATCGAACTCAGGCCCTGGGTGGAGCGGTTCTAGAGCGCCACCCCCAAGCCTGTAGGACTTAGCCCGCCAGAGAGGCGTGGCCCGGACCGACGTGCGCCTTGTCTTCCGCGTCCGCGGTCTTGGCGGCGGGCTGGCCGAAGAGGGCCCGGAAGGCTGCCTTGAAGAGATTGGCGAAGGCCTTGGACCGTTCGGCTCGTGCCTTGGCCATCACGACATCCAGGTCGAGCCCTGGATAGGAGTTGGTTGAGTCTTGCATGGAATTTTCCTTTATGAAAGCTTAACGGCGATCGGCGCCGCTGTTCTTAGAACTCAAGATATGTCTTGATTTTTTCCGATACAAGAGAGATTTTGTGCGATGCGACATGAGAGAAACTAAATCGAAATATGGCCGCTCTGCCACCTTTGAACGCGCTGCGCGCCTTTGAGGCGACGGCCCGCCATCTGAGCTTCTCCAAGGCTGCCGAGGAGTTGAACGTGACGCCGGCGGCCGTCAGCCACCAGGTGAAGGCTCTGGAGGAGACTCTCGGTACCAGCCTGTTCCGCCGGCTCAACCGGGCGATCGAGCTGACCGACGCGGGGCGTCTGCTGTTCCCCGACCTGCAGGAGGGCTTTCAGCGCATCGGCGAAGCCGTCGCCAAGCTCGACCGCCTGTCCGACGACCGGGTGCTGGTGATCAGCACCGGGCCCGCCTTCTCGGCCAAGTGGCTGGCGCCGCGGCTCTACCGCTTCCTGGAACAGCACCCGGAGATCGATGCGCGGATTTCAGCCAACCTCGGACGCGCCAACTTCGGCGCCGACGGGGTCGACGTGGCCATTCGCTTCGGCAGCGGCGACTACAGCGGTTTTCACGTGGAGCCTCTGGTCGACGACAGCCTGCTGCCGCTCTGCAGTCCGGCCTTGCTGGACCGCGGCCCCGCGCTCAAGACCCCGCGGGACCTGCGCCGGCATGTGCTGATCCATGACGACTCCCTGAGCTTTCGCGACAAGAACCCGGGCTGGGCCGACTGGCTGAAGGAGGCCGGCGTCAGCGGTGTCGACGCCACGCGCGGCTTGCGCTTCAACCATGCCGACCACGGCATCGATGCGGCCATCGAAGGCGCCGGGGTGGTGCTGGCGCGCAAGGTCATGGCGGCCGGCGACCTCAAGCTCGGCCGGCTTGTCGCGCCCTTCGGGCTGGAGCTTCCGATCGGTCTCGCCTTCTACCTGGTCACGCCGCGCGGCGCCGAGACCCGGCCCAAGACGGCCAAGTTCCGCGACTGGATCGAACGGGAGATGGCCGAGTTCCGCCGCCTGCTGGCCGAGCTGCCGATCCCCTTTGACGCCGGCGGTGGCGGTTCCGGCGTCCTGGCCGCGCCCCGTCCCGCAACAGATCGCTGATCGCGGTCTTGGCGCAGATCTACCGCGCCAACTGAACGCGCCCGCGGCGGCGCGAGCGCATGTCTCAATTCGTCCTCTTGTGCTACGTTATATTATAACATAACTCAAAGCGCAGGCGCCCGGGCGCTGATCGGCCAGACCAACAGCCAAGGGACCACGACCGCATGAAAGTCGCCTACATCTTCGCCACGGACATGGCCGCCACCTTCAAGCTCGCGACCATGATCCTGCCGCAGCTCGAGGATGGCGACCACGGCGCGGAGGTCGTCGGAATGTTCTTCTTCGACGACAACCTCTTCTGCCTGCGCGAGGGCGATCCCGTCGGCGAGCGCTTGGCCAAGGTCGCCAAGGACCAGAACATCCTGCTCATGATCTGCGATCAGTGCGCCGTGCGTCGCAACCTGGCCGAAGGCACCCTCGAGCAGTGCGGCAAGGGAGAGGTTACGGCGAAAGGCACGGTCGCCGGCGTTCAAGCCGGCTGTTTCCCGCAGCTCTATGCCGCCTTGGCGCCCGCCAAGCCCGATCAGGTCATCACCCTGTAAGTCACTCGGAGAAAGCCCCTATGTCCGCCATCGATCATCGCCTTCCCGTCACCGTGCTTTCAGGCTTCCTCGGTGCCGGCAAGACGACGCTGTTGAACCGCGTGCTGAACAACCGCGAGGGCCGGCGGGTCGCCGTCATCGTCAACGACATGTCCGAGGTGAACATCGACGCCGACCTGGTGCGCGCGGATACCGAGCTCAGCCGCACCGACGAGACGCTGGTCGAGATGTCGAACGGCTGCATCTGCTGCACCCTGCGCGACGACCTGCTCGCCGAGGTGCGCCGCCTCGCCGGAGAGGGGCGGTTCGACTACCTGCTGATCGAGTCGACCGGCATCTCCGAGCCTCTGCCCGTCGCGGCCACCTTCGATTTCCGCGACGAGGACGGCCAGAGCCTGTCGGACGTCGCCCAGATCGACACCATGGTCACGGTCGTCGATGCAGTGAACCTGCTGCGCGACTATTCCAGCCACGATTTCCTGCGCGACAGGGGCGAAACCCTGGGCGAGGAAGACGACCGCACGCTCGTGCATCTTCTGACCGACCAGATCGAGTTCGCCGATGTGGTGATCTTGAACAAGGTTGCCGATGCGGAGCCCAGCCAGGTGGACGCGGCCCGCAAGATCATCCGCAGCCTGAACGCGGATGCGCGGATCATCGAGACCAGCTACTCGGACGTGCCGGCGGATGCGATCCTCGATACCGGGCTGTTCGATTTCGAGAAAGCGCATGAGCACCCGATGTGGGCCAAGGAGCTCTACGGCTTCGCCGAGCACGTGCCGGAGACCGAAGAATACGGCGTGACCAACTTCGTCTACCGGGCGCGCCGGCCCTTCGTGCCTGAGAAGATCAAGGCCGTCCTGAACGCCGAGATGCCCGGCGTCATCCGGGCCAAGGGGCACTTCTGGATGGCGACGCGGCCCGACTGGGTGGTCGAGTTTTCGCTCGCCGGTGCGCTGTCCTCCATCAAGCCGCTCGGCACTTGGTGGGCTGCCGTTCCGAAGGATCGCTGGCCGGACCATCCCTCAGCGCGCGCTTATATGGACGCACACTGGCAGGAGCCTTGGGGTGATCGGCGCCAGGAACTCGTCTTCATCGGCAGCGGCATCGACTGGCCTCGGCTGAAGGCGCGGCTCGACGCGGCCCTGCTGCCGGAAGAGGCGGCAAGCGGCCCCGAGCGCTTGCCGGATCTGCCGGATCCCTTCCCGCTGTGGCGGCGGGTCGAGGCCGAGGACTGACGCTTGTTCCTGAGGTCGTGACGCACGTCGAGTGCGAGATAGCGTGACTCACGCGCCGCAGGGAGCCACCACAGTGCGCAGTGCTGCCATAACGGCGCGCCCCTTACGCTTTGCATGAACTGTTGGTAAGAGGCTCGCCTGTGCACAGGGGCTTATGAGGAAGCGGAACTCCGTCACGTGGGTACATTCGACATCATCATCGTTGGCGGCGGTTCCGCCGGATGCGTGCTGGCCAATCGCCTGAGCGAAGACGGCCGGCGCTCGGTCTTGCTGCTGGAAGCCGGCGGGCGGGACTGGAGCCCGATGATCCATATGCCGATCGGCTATGGCCATTCGTTCTTCAATCCCCGCATCAACTGGAAGTACCAGAGCGAACGCGATCCCGGCATCGGTGATCGTCAGTCGTACTGGCCCCGGGGGAAGGTGCTCGGCGGCTCCAGTGCGATCAACGCCATGGTCTGGGCACGCGGCCTGCCCAACGACTTCGAAGACTGGGTCTCTGCCGGGGCCGAGGGCTGGGGCTGGGATACCGTCAAGCAGTACTACAAGAAGCTCGAAAGCTGGTCCCGCGGCGGAGACGCCGTTCGCGGCGGCGACGGCCCGCTAGCGGTTCAGGATATCACCGACCAGGTCCATCCGCTGTGCAGCGCCTATCTCGAGGCGGCGCGTCAATTGGGCCTGCCCACGACCGACGACTACAACGGTGCCGAGACCGAGGGCGCCGCGGTCTATCAGTTGAGCACGCGAAACGGCGTCCGGGCATCGACCGCCAAGTGTTACCTGAAGCCGGCCCGGGGACGGACCAACCTGACCGTCGTCACCCGCGCCCACGTAACGGGCATCGATATCGAGGATGGCCGGGCGAGGGGGGTGCGCTATGTCGTCGACGGCCAGCCGCGCGACGCCCGGGCCCGCGCCAGCGTCATCCTCTCAGCCGGCGCGATCAACTCGCCGCAGTTGCTGCAGCTCTCCGGTATCGGTCCGGGGGCCGTCTTGCAGGACAAGGGCATCGGCGTGAAGCACGAGATGCCGGCGGTCGGCCGCCATCTGCAAGACCACCTGGGCGTCGACTTCCATTTTCGCTCCCGCGTCCCGACCCTCAACGAGATGCTGCGCCCCTGGCACATGCGGGTTTGGCTCGGGCTGCGCTATGTGATGACCCGCAAGGGGCCCCTGTCGCTCAGCGTCAATCAAGCGGGCGGCTTCCTGAAGACCCGGCCGGATCTCGCTGCGCCCAACGTGCAGATCTACTTCAATCCGGTCAGCTACACCCGTCGGCCCAAGAACAAGCGGCCGCTGCTGAGTCCCGACCCCTTTCCCGGACTCTTGATCGGCTACAGCCCCTGTCGTCCGACCAGTCGGGGTGAGATCGCGATCCGATCGAGCGATCCCTTCGCGCAACCGGTGATCAAACCGAACTACCTGTCAACCAACGAGGATGTCGTGGACCATATCGAGGCGTCCCGCTTCATCCGTCGCCTCAGCGAGGCCCCGGCCATCGCGTCGATCATCGAAAGCGAGGTATCGCCCGGTGCCGACGTTCGGAGCGACGAGGGATACCTGGAGCACATCCGCAACAAGTCCTGGACGGTGTTTCATCCCTGTTCGACCTGCCGGATCGGCCACGACCAAGAAGACTCCGTGGTCGATCCGCGTCTTCGTGTCCACGGCCTCGAAGGTCTGCGGGTGGTCGATGCCTCGGTCTTTCCGAACGTCACATCGGGCAACATCAACGCGCCCGTGATCATGGTTGCCGAACGCGCTTCAGACATCATTCTGGAAGACTTGAGATGACCTGCAACAGGCAGATCAAGGCCCTGTCGTCGGCTGCTTAGTCCCGCAGCAGATCGTTGATCGAGGTCTTGGACCGCGTCTTCTCGTCGACCCGCTTGATGATCACAGCACAGTAGAGGCTGGGCCCCGGGCTGCCGTCGGGCAGCGGCTTGCCGGGTAGGCTGCCGGGCACCACCACCGAATAGGCCGGCACCTCGCCCATGAACACCTCCCCCGTGGTGCGGTCGACGATCTTGGTCGAGGCGCCGATGAAGACGCCCATGGAGAGCACCGCGCCCTCGCGCACCACGACGCCCTCGACCACCTCGGAGCGGGCGCCGATGAAGCAGTCGTCCTCGATGATCACCGGGCCGGCTTGCAGCGGCTCCAGCACGCCGCCGATGCCGGCGCCGCCGGAGAGATGCACGTTCTTGCCGATCTGCGCGCAGGAGCCGACGGTGGCCCAGGTGTCGACCATGGTGCCCTTGTCGACGTAGGCGCCGAGGTTGACGAAGCTCGGCATCAGGATGACGCCCGGGGCGATATAGGCGCTGCGCCGCACGATGCAGTTGGGCACCGCCCGGAAGCCGGCGTCGCGAAAGCGGTTCTCGCCCCAGCCTTCGAACTTGGAGGGCACCTTGTCCCACCAGGGTGCACCGCCCGGACCGCCGGGAATGGCATGCATGTCATTGAGCCGGAAGGACAGCAGCACCGCCTTCTTGAGCCACTGATTGACTTTCCAGGTCCCGTCGGCCTCGCGCTCCGCGACCCGGGCCTCGCCGTCGTCGAGGGCGTTGAGCGCCGCCTCGACGGCTTCCCGGATCGGGCCGCCGGTCGCCGTGTTGACCAGGTCTCGGGCCTCCCAGGCCTCTTCGATGACGTGCTCCAGCTCGCTGCTCATGACTGTCCCCTCGTCCGCCGGCTTGTGGTTGGATTTCTGGCGCTGTGCGGCGGCGACCATGGTTAACGGGGGGTGAGCCGTCAAGCCTGCAAGCCGCCATAGCTTAAGGCGGGATTAAACGCCCGGCCTTACAGTCGCAGGCGGTATTGGTGCAGGCGGTATTGGCGAGGACCGCACGATCGCGATGGCGAAATCGGCTGGAGAGGCAAAGCGCACCTCGGTGTCCGCCGAGGTCAAGCGGGTATTGGAGACGGGCGACGAGGCCGACCGCGCCGCGCTTGCCGTGCGCGGCGACGTCCCGCCCGAAGTCCTCTATTTCCTGGCCGGCGATAGCTCCGCCAAGGTGCGCAGCGCGGTTGCCGGCAATCTCGCGACCCCCGCCCAGGCCGACCTCAATCTCAGCCGCGACCCGGACGAGAGCGTTCGTTTCGTCCTGGCGCGAAAGATCGCCGCCTTTCTAGCCCGGCCCGGCTCCGCCCCGAGCCCGGACCAAGCCCGCCTCTTCAACGAAACCCTGGGTGCCCTGATCGGCGACCGGGCCGTCGCCGTGCGCCGTATCATCGCGGTGGCGGCAGCGGCGCATCCCGGCCTGCCGTCCGATCTCGTCTACCGCCTCGCCGAGGATGAGGACGACGCGGTGGCCATTCCCGTGCTGCAGGACTCGCCGGACCTCACCGAGGCGCAGTTGGCCGCGCTGGTCGCACGCTATGCCGAAGCCCAGCAGCGGGCCGACGATGCGCGCCAGGGCGAAGCGCGCATGATGGCGGTCGCCGGCCGCAAGGTCGTCAGCATGGACCTCGTCGCCCGGCTGGTCGAAAGCGACGACGACAAGGTGATCGAGACGGTCATCGAGAACGACGGCGCGGAGATCTCTGAAGACACCTTGGAGGACCTTGCGGAAAGGGCCGAGACGAAGCCGACTTGGCATGCGCCTCTGGTGTCCCGGCCGCGCCTGAGTTCCAAGGCGGTTCTGAGCCTGGTGCGCTACGTCGCGGAGGGCCTGCTGCGCGCCCTGCGCGGCCGCGAGGACCTCGATGCCCACACCCTGTCGGTCGTGGAGCAGGAGATGAAGACCCGCCTGAGCCGCTCCATCTCCGGGTCGCGCGCAGCGGAGGACGACGACGAGAAGGCCATGACCCGCGCGGCCGAGCTCCTGGCAAAGGGGCGCCTGGACAGCGAAGAGCTGAGCGAAGCCTTGATGAATGGCGACGAGACCCTGGTTGCCGCCGGCTTGGCGATCCTCTCCGACTACAACATGGCCTTCGTCCGGCACGTGCGGGCCACGAAGTCCGCCAAGGGCGTCGTCTCTCTGGCCTGGAAGGCCGGTATGACGCCGCGCTTCGCCGGGCAGCTTCAGGCCACCTGGGCCCACATCCCGCGGGCGCAGATCCTCCCCACGACCGACGGCACCTTCCCCCTCAGCAAGGATGCCATGGAGTGGCACCTCGAATTCCTGGAAGACATGCGGGAGTAGGAGCGGCGCCTTCGCGCGGACGGCGCGCCAGCACGAAACGTCACCCCGGCCCTTAGGTGAGCCCGGGACTGCCTGCAGTCCCGGCGTGCGAACCTTGGCAGCCGGGGCTTGCATAGCAAGTTGCCGAAGGCAGCCACAGGCGCAGACTTTGCCTGCCGCTGGACCCTCGGGCCTTCGCCGCGCCGACCCTGGCTGCGCCGGAGGCTTCGCCGAGGCGAGAGGGCTGCGGCCCGCAGGCGGGTCTCGCCGCACAGCGGCTCGCC
>JANQIA010000533.1 GCA_028282405.1 Rhodovibrionaceae bacterium | reverse complement strand
TTCGTGTCCTGCCTGATCTTCGTGCCGCGCGACCGCTTCGATGCGCGCCTGCGCGGCAAGCTGCAGGACATTCTGGCGGAGGCCTTCCACGGCCGGATCAGCGCCTTCTATACCTTCCTCGGCGAGATGCCGCTCGTGCGTTTGCACTTCATCGTCAAGACCGAGCAGGGCAACATTCCCCACGTCGATCTCGACGCGCTGGAAGAGACGCTGGCCGAGGCGGCGCGGTCCTGGACCGACGGCCTGCGCGTCGCCCTCTTCACCGATCACGGCGAGCGCGATGGCCTGGAGCTTTTCGAGCGCTACGAGCGCGCCTTCCCGATCAGCTACCAGGAACGCTTCCATCCCAAGGACGCCGTCGCCGACATCCGCAGCATCCAGCAGGCCGCCGACGAGAACCGCCTGGTGCTCGATCTCTACCGGCCCTACAAGGCGGCCGAAGAGGTCGTCCACCTCAAGGTCTACGACCAGAACGGCCCGCTCGCCCTGTCCGACGTGCTGCCCATCCTGGAGCACATGGGCCTCAAGGTGATCAGCGAGGTGCCCTTCCAGGTCAATCTGCCCTACGGCGGCCCCCGCATTTGGGTGCAGGACTTCAACATGTGCCTGCGTTCCGGCGCGGGCATGGACATCGAGGAGGTGCGCGAGGCCTTCCATGAGGTCTTCCAGCAGGTCTGGAGCGGCCGCATGGAAGACGACGGCTTCAACGGCCTGGTGCTCTCGGCCGGCCTGTCGGAGCGCGAGATCAAGATCCTGCGCGCCTACAGCCGCTACCTGCGCCAGGTCCGCATCCCCTTCAGCCAGGACCGCATCGAAGAGGCGCTGGGCAATCATCCGACCATCACGGCGCGCCTGGCCGAGCTCTTCCAGCTCCGCTTCGAGCCGGTCGGCAAGAAGGGCAAGACCGCGAGCGCGGTCAAGGAGCGGGCGATGGCCGCCGGCATCGTCGAGATGCTGGACGCGGTGACCAGCCTGGACGAGGACCGCATCCTCAGGCGCTACCTCAACCTCATCCTCAACACCCTGCGCACCAACTACTATCAGCCGGCCGAAGACGGCAGCCGCAAGGACTACGTCTCCTTCAAGCTCGACAGCCGGGACCTCGAGGAGCTGCCCGAGCCCAAGCCTTACCGCGAGATCTTCGTCTACTCGCCGCAGGTCGAGGGCGTGCACCTGCGCTTCGGCCCGGTTGCGCGCGGCGGCCTGCGCTGGTCCGACCGGCGGGAGGACTTCCGCACCGAGGTGCTGGGCCTGGTCAAGGCGCAGCAGGTCAAGAACGCCGTCATCGTGCCGGTCGGCTCCAAGGGCGGCTTCGTGCCCAAGCGCCTGCCGCCGCCGGATGCCGGCCGCGAGGCCTGGATGGCCGAGGGCATCGCCAGCTACAAGACCTTCATCCGCGGCCTGCTGGACGTGACCGACAACATCAAGGACGGCAAGATCGTGCCGCCCAAGCAGGTGGTGCGCTACGACGGCGACGACCCCTACCTGGTGGTGGCGGCCGACAAGGGCACGGCCACCTTCTCCGACATCGCCAACGGCGTCTCCACCGACTACGGCTTCTGGCTCGACGACGCCTTCGCCTCCGGCGGCTCGGCCGGCTACGACCACAAGGCCATGGGCATCACCGCGCGCGGCGCTTGGGAATCGGTCAAGCGCCACTTCCGCGAGATGGGCAAGAACATCCAGGAGGAGGAATTCTCGGTCATCGGCGTGGGCGACATGTCGGGCGACGTCTTCGGCAACGGCATGCTGCTGTCGAAGAAGATCAAGCTGATCGCCGCCTTCAACCACCTGCACATCTTCGTCGATCCCAATCCCGACTCGGCGAAGAGCTGGAAGGAGCGCCAGCGCCTCTTCGACCTGCCGCGCTCGAGCTGGACCGACTACAAGGCGTCGCTGATCTCCAAGGGCGGCGGCATCTTCGACCGCAAGGCCAAGTCGGTCGACATCAGCCCGGAGATGCGCAAGCTCTTCGGCCTCAACAAGGACAAGGCGACGCCCAACCAGCTCATTCACGCCATCCTCAAGAGCCACTGCGATCTCTTGTGGTTCGGCGGCATCGGCACCTACGTCAAGGCACGCGAGGAAAGCGATGCCGAGGCGGGCGACCGGGCCAACGACTCCATCCGGGTCGACGCCGACGAGCTCAACTGCGCGGTGGTCGGCGAGGGCGCCAACCTCGGCATGACCCAGCGCGCGCGCATCGCCTACGACCTGGGCGGCGGCCGGCTCAACACCGACTCGATCGACAACTCGGCCGGCGTCGACTGCTCCGACCACGAGGTCAACATCAAGATCCTGCTGGGCGAGGTGGAACGCTCCGGCCGCATGAGCCGCAAGCAGCGCGACACGCTCTTGGAGCGCATGACCGACGAGGTGGCGGCGCTGGTGCTGCGCGACAACTACCTGCAGTCCCAGGCGATCACCATCACCCACACCCTGGGCCACCATTTGCTCGACCGCCTGGTCCGCTTCATGCGCAGCCTGGAGCGCGCCGGCAAGCTCGACCGGGCCATCGAGTTCCTGCCCGACGACGAGACGATCGAGGAGCGCCACAAGTCCGGCCTGGGCCTGACCCGGCCGGAGACGGCGGTGCTGCTGTCCTACGCCAAGATCGATCTCTACGACGAGCTGCTGGGCAGCGCCCTGCCCGACGACCCCTACATGGTCGAGAGCCTGGAGCGCTACTTCCCCGAGCCGCTGCAGAAGAAGCATGGAAAGGACATCAGGGCGCATCAGCTGTCGCGCGAGATCATCGCGACACAGGCGACCAACTCCGTCATCAACCGGCTGGGCATCACCTTCGTGCATGAAGTGCGCGAGAAGACCGGCATGGACGTCGAGGAGATCGGTCGCGCCTGCGTGGCGACGCGGGAGATCCTCGACCTGCGCACGCGCTGGGCGGAGATCGAGGCCTTGGACAACAAGGTGCCCGCCGCAACCCAGGCCGCCATGCTGATCGAGTGCGGCCGCCTCACCGAACGCCTGGTCGTCTGGCTGCTGCGGGAAGAGACGCATCCCCTGGACATCACCGGCTGCATCAAGCGCTACCAGGCCGGCGCGCGCGAGCTGGCGACCAATCTGGCAGAGCTGCTCTCGCCGAAGGAAAGGCGCGTGTTCGAGCAGAAGGCCAAGCAGTTCAGCGACGACGGCGTGCCCAAGGCGCTGGCCGAAGCCATGGCAGGCTTCGCCGAGCTATCGCCGATCGGCGATGTGGTCCGCTGCGCCGAGCAATGCAAGCTGCCGGTGGCCAAGGCCGCCACGGCCTATTTCAAGGTCGGCGAGCGTTTCGGCTTCGACTCCCTGCGCCGCGCCTCCAAGCAGCTGCCGAGCGACAACGCCTGGGACAAGCTGGCGGTCACCGCCATCGTCGACGACCTCTATGCCCAGCAGTACGAGCTGACCACCCGGGTGCTCGACGGCGGCAAGTGCGGCAAGATGGAGCCGGCCAAAGCCATCGAGGCCTGGGCCGAGACGCGTCCCCAGCAGGTGCGCCGCAGCGACCAGCTCATCGCCGAGTTGGAGACCACCTCGCCCGACCTGGCCATGCTCGCCGTCGCCAACCGCCAGCTCAAGAGCATGGTGGGGTA
>JANQIA010000426.1 GCA_028282405.1 Rhodovibrionaceae bacterium | reverse complement strand
CGGTGGCGTAGTCGCCGGCGATGACCGCGGCCGGGTCGCCTGGCGAGAGCCGCAGCATGAGAAAGACGAAGAGTGCCACCACCCCCATGACGGGAATGGACGAAAGCCCGCGCCTGGCGATGTAGCCCAGCATGGCGTTCGCGAAGCCGGCGGCCGCCCGCGGGATGGCGGGCGGCCGTCGTCCTCAAGTGCTTAGCGGTCGACCGAGATGTTCCAGAAGAACTGGACCGGCGACTTGATCAGTCCCTGCACGTTGTTGCGGTAAGCGACGGGCACGAAGAACTGACCGAGGTGGCCGGAGGCGCCGATCTTGTAGAGACGCTCCTGCACCTTGGCGGCGATCTCCTTCTGCGCCACTGGGTCGGTCGCGGTGGCGAAGGCCGTGCGATACTCTTCCAACTCAGGATCGTCCGGCCAGCCGAACCAGCCCGCGTCCGGGTTGCCGGAGAAGGCGATGGCCATTGGGTTGATGACGTCGGCGCCGATCCACCAGGTGTGGAACATGTTCCAGCCGCCCTGATCGACCGGGTCGCGCTTGGCGCGCCGCGAGGTCAGGGTGGACCAGTCCATGGCTTGGACCTCTACGTTCATGCCGATCTGGCGCAGCTTCTCTGCCGTCACCAGGGAGAAGGCGGACAGCACAGCAATGTCGGTCGGCTGCATGATGACGACCGGGGTGCCGTCATAGCCGGCGGCTTCCAGCGCCTGCTTGGCCGCGTCGATGCTCCCTGCCGCCATGACGCTGCTCTCGACGTCGCTTTCCAGCGGCGTGTCGCAGGGGAACACACTGTAGCAGGTCTTCCAGTACTTCGGATCGCCCACCGCGGCGGTCATGTAGTCTTCCTGCTTCATGGCCATCATGGCCGCGCGACGCACGTCGGCGTTGTCGAAGGGCGGCAGCAGGTGGTTGAAGCGGGCGAAGCCGATATTGCCGAGCGGATCGTTGACCTCGACCACGATGCTCTCATCCCGCTCTAAGATGGGGGCCAGGTCGTTGGCCGGCTGCTCATAGAAGTCCATCTCGCCGCTGATCAGCGCGTTCAACTTCGTGGTTTCATCCGGGAAGTAGTGCCACTCGACGCGGTCCACCTTGGCGACCTTGCCGCCGGCGGCAAAGGAGGGCGGCTCGCTCCGCGGCACGTAGTCCTCGTTCTTGACGTAGACCGTCTTGGAGCCGGGCACCCACTCGTCATCTTTGAAGACGAAGGGGCCGGAGCCGATGTATTCGCTGATCTGCTCGAAGGGATCGGTCTCGGCGATCCGCTTGGGCATGATGAAGGGCACGTTGGAGGAGATCTTGCCGATCGACTGCAGCACCAGGCCGTAAGGCTCGCTGAGCTGCATGACCATCGTCTTGTCGTCTTTGGCCTCGAGGCTCTCGATCACCGCGAAGAGCGCCTGGCCCATGCCGTCGCGTGCGCCCCAGCGCTTCAGCGAGGCGACCGCGTCCTCTGCCTTCACGGGCTGGCCGTCATGGAACTTGAGGCCGTCGCGCAGGACGAAGGTCCAGGTCTTGTTGTCGTCTGAGACGGTCCAGGTGTCGACCATCTGCGGCTGGACCTCGAGGTTCGCGTCCATCGCGAA
>JANQIA010000404.1 GCA_028282405.1 Rhodovibrionaceae bacterium | reverse complement strand
CATGTCCAAGGCGCTCAAGGCCGGCACGGTCTGGGTCAACACCTACCGGGCGATCAGCTACATGATGCCCTTCGGCGGCATGAAGCACTCCGGCATCGGCCGCGAGAACGGCATGGAGGCCATCCAGGAGTTCCTGGAGACCAAGTCGGTCTGGATCAACACCTCCGACGAGTTCCCGGCGAACCCCTTCGTGATGCGGTAAGACGCGCGGAAGGCTCAGCCCCACAGACTGTCATGGTCGGGCTTGACCCGCCTGCGGGCCGAAGCCCTGCGGCGCGGCGAAGGCCTGGAGTCCATGTCTCAGCCAGTGCCAAGCATTCGAACGCGCGTGCTTTCCGCCGCCATGGATCCCGGCTCGCGGCCTGCGCTGACACGTCGGCCTTGGCCGGGATGACACGCGGAGCGCAGCCGCTCGGGTCAAGCCCGAGGATGACATCCGAAAGTAACCTGCAGGCCGCACAGCACCACCGGCTGTCACCCCGGCCCCCGAGCCGGGGTCCATCTCTCAGCCAGTGCCAAGCATGGGAACGCTCGCGCTTTCCGCCGCCATGGATCTCGGCTCACGGCCTGCGCTGACGCGTCGGCCTTGGCCGGGATGACGAGCGGAGCGCAGCCGCTAGGCTGCCGCGCTATCCGAGAGAAGGGCCGTCACCCGCGCCCTCAAGTCCGGCAGCAGGTCGCTTTCGAACCAGGGATTGCGCTTCAGCCAGGCGGTGTTGCGCCAGCTCGGGTGGGGCAGCGGGAGGCACGCGGGGCCGAAGTCGCGCCAAGCCGCCACCCGCGCGGTCATGGTCATCTTCTTCGTTTCGGGCAGGTAGCGCGCCTGGGCGTAGCTGCCGACCAGCAGGGTGAGGGCGATGTCGGGCAGTGCGTCCAAGACGCGCGGATGCCAGGTCGGCGCGCACTCGGGCCGGGGCGGCTTGTCGCCGCCCTTGGCATCGCGGCCCGGATAGCAGAAGCCCATCGGCACGATCGCGACCCGCGACTCGTCGTAGAAGATCTCCGGCGCCGTCTGCAGCCAGTCGCGCAGCCGTGCGCCCGAGGCATCGTTCCAGGGAATGCCGGTCTCGTGCACCTTGGTGCCCGGCGCCTGGCCGATGATCAGCAGCCCTGCCGTTGGAGACGCGCGCAGCACCGGCCGCGGGCCGAGCGGCAGATGCGCGGCGCACAGCCGGCAGCCGCGCACCTCTTCAAGCGTTCGGCTGAGGCTCACGGCAGCTCCGCCAGCAGCCGCTCCACATAGCGCGGCACCACGTCGCTGGCGGGCCCGTGGTGATGCTCGGTGAAAAGGCTGGCGCCCTCGCTCGGCTCCAGGTTGAGCTCGACGCAGTGGGCGCCGGAAAAGCGCGCCTCCTGGACGAAGCCGGCCGCCGGATAGACGTTGCCCGAGGTGCCGATGGAGAGGAAGAGATCGCAGTCGGTCAGCGCCTGGTAGATCTCATCCATGTGGTAGGGCATCTCGCCGAACCAGACCACGTCGACCCGAAGGCCGCCGCGGCGCCGGCAGGCGGGGCACTGGCTCTCCAGGGTCATCTCCTCGCGCCAGTCGTGCACCGCGCCGCAGAAGGTGCAGCGCGCCTTGCAGAGCTCGCCGTGCATATGCAGCAGCCGTTGGCTGCCGGCGCGCTCGTGCAGGTCGTCGATGTTCTGGGTGACCAGCAGGACCTCGGCGGGCCAGTCCCGCTCCAAGCGGGCCAAGGCTTCGTGCGCCGCGTTGGGTTGTATTGCCGGGTCGAGCAGGCCCTCACGTCGGGCATTGTAGAATCTGTGCACCGTCTTAGGATCGCGGGCGAAGCCCTCCGGCGTCGCCACATCCTCAAGGCGAACCTTGGACCAGATGCCGTCGGCATCGCGGAACGTCTCCAGTCCGGACTCCTTGGAGATGCCGGCGCCGGTCAGAATGACGATGCGGGGCGGTTCGCGTTGGGGCATGAACGCCCATATAGCAGAGCACACCGTCGATTGGCAGGGGTCGGGCCATGCGTTTGCTGTTCGTCTGCACCGGGAACATCTGCCGCTCACCGACGGCAGAGGCGGTGATGCGCCAGAAGGCGGCGGCGGCCGGTCTCGGCGAGCGTTTGACCATCGACTCCGCCGCCACGCGCGACTGGAACATCGGCCTGCCGCCCGCCCGCTTGACCGTCGCCTGCGCCGAGGCCAAGGGCTACGAGATCAGAGGCCTGGTCGCGCGGCAGATCGCGGTCGAGGACTTCGCCGCCTTCGATCGCATCTTCGCCATGGACCACGGCCACCTGCGGGAGCTGGAGCGCCTCAAGCCGCGGGACTCGACCGCGACCCTCCGGATGTTCCTGGCAAAGGGGGAGGTCGCCGACCCCTTCGGCCGCAGCCGGTCTCGGCGGGCGTTTGACCAACGACTCGGCCGCCACCCGCGACTGGAACATCGGCCTGCCGCCCGCCCGCTTGAGCATCGCCTGCGCCGAAGCCAAGGGCTACGAGATCAGAGGCCTGGTCGCGCGGCAGATCGCAACCGAGGACTTCGCCGCCTTCGACCGCATCTTCGCCATGGACCAGGGCCACCTGCGGGAGCTGGAACGCCTCAAGCCGCGGGACTCGACCGCGACCCTCAGGATGTTCCTGGCGAAC
>JANQIA010000396.1 GCA_028282405.1 Rhodovibrionaceae bacterium | reverse complement strand
TATGTGGTCCCGGAACCGCCCGCGCTTGATGTTGCCGAGGAAGTACTCTCGCGTCGGCCCCTCGTACCAGGCGTTGAGGAAGAGGCCCACCTGCCCCTTGGGCGGCAGGGCGCGCCAGAAGCGCCACATGCGCGGCCGCTCCAACTCCTCCTCGCTCGGCCGCATCATGGCATAGGGCCGAACGTGCCGCGGATCCATCCAGCTCAAAAGCTGCTTGGCCGCGGCACCGCGGCCGAGCGCATCCATGCCCGACAGCAGGACGATCACCGGAAAGCTTGCCCTCTCGAGAAGCTCGAGCTGGCTGTCGATCAAGCGTTCGCGCAGCAGCGGCTCTTCGGCGTCATACGCCACCTTGTCGATCCGGTGCTTCAACTGAAGAGACTCGAACATAGCCACGACCCTTGCGCGTTGTGCAGGCCGAAGAGACTAGCATGGCGCCCGCATCGCGCTAGACGGTGTGGCGACCTCTTCCCATAGACATTAGCGCTAGGCGGCGGTCTTGCTTGCGCGCCGAGCCTGCGGCGCGTCTAAGCGGTCGCGCCACTGGCGCAGCGCCGAGGTATCCCCGTCGAGCTGCTTGAGCTGCCGCAGGGCCACGCGCAGCCCGGTGCGGCCGAGCCGGCTTCGTGGAAGCTCGTAGACCTGCGCGTCCTGGCCGCGGCGCACCGCTTGGACCACCCGCGCTTTTTCCGCGCGGTACTCCGGAGCGCCCCAGTGATCGAGAAGCGCTTCGAAGCTGGCCAGATAACCAGGCTCGAACGGCGTCTCCTGCCCCAAGCCGTCATAGAGCGGATGGGCGGGATAGAGGCTCAGGCAGGGAAGCTGACCCCTCGGGACCGGGATATTGGCCGAGTGGGTCCGTCCGCTCTTCAGGAACTTCGGCAGGACATGGGTATGCGGCCCCTCGGGCGTCTTCACCTTGCCGATCGCCTGATAGACCTCCGCGCGGCCGAGCTTCGAGATGGCGATGCGATGGGGGCTCGCCTCCACAATGGCGCCCCCGGCCGGGTTGCCATGGGCGAAGAGCGGACGCCCGGCGCCCTGGCGCAAGACGTCCAGCAGCGCGGCATCGCTGGTCCGAACGCAGAAGTCGATGTTGCGTGCGGCGAGACCCATGTCGAAGAGGATTGCGCCCCGGTCTTCGGGACGGATGGCCTCTTCGTCAGGGCCGAGTTCCGTCAGGACGTCGCGCTGGGACGATGTGGCCTGCGCCTTCGGCAGGCAGAAGATCACTCCGTGTTGCCAGCGGTCGCGCCGGCCACTCAACGTTTCGTAGGCCAGCGGGCTTACCCCCTCGACCAGCTCGATCTTGAGCCCGCCCCGCTCCGTCGCAACCGTCAGTCCCTCCCGATCGTCCAGAACCAAGGGTTCATCCCCGCGGCGATGGAATTCGGCGATCGCGCCGAAAGAGCCGATGCTGAAGCTGCTGCTCGGCGTATGCAGGTGCTCGAACAAGACGCGCTGAATGTCTGGGGCTTCCGCCATCGGCCTTTCCTTAGTGTTCTGTCAGTCGGCAGCCAACCAGCCCATGCCCCCACATGACAAGTGGAAATCGGCAGGGTCTCGAAGGATGGTTCGCCGGATCATGGAAGCTGCCGCCGCAAGCGAAGCAGCAGGTAGAGAAAGAAGGGTGCGCCGACCAGGGCCATCAGAACACCGAGCTTGAGCTCTCGTCCCGGGAAGAGCACGCGCACGGCCACGTCGGCCGTCAGCGTCAGGGCCGCGCCGCCAAGGGCGCTGGCGAGCAGCAGCGCGCTCGGCCGGTGCGCCACGAGGGGGCGCAGGAGATGCGGCACGACCAGACCGACGAAACCGATGGCGCCTGCGACCGAAGTTGCTGCGCCGACCGAAAGCGCTGTTCCGAACACGATCTGATGGCGCAGGGCACCGATATTGAAGCCCATGGTGCGGGCCGAATCCTCGCCCAGGGTCAAGGCATCGAGCTGCCGGCCGGCCCCCATGAGCAGCACCCAGCCCACGACCATGAAAGGCAGGGAAAGCCAGACGTGTTCGAAGCTGCGGTCGGCGAGGGAGCCCATCAGCCAGAACATGATTTCCAGCGCCGCGAAGGGGTTGGGCGCCAGATTGAGCGTCAGGGAGGTGAGCGCCCCGGCAAAGCTGGTGACCGCGACCCCTGCCAGAATCAGCGTCACGGTGCTCACCCCTCGCCCGGCCAGGGCTTGCACGAGGAGCACGCCGATGCAGGCGCCGGCCATACCGCCGAGCGGCAGCGCCAAGGCGAAGAGCGCGGCCAACCCGGTATAGAACATCAGGACCGCTCCGAGGGCGGCCGAGGCGGAGACGCCGATCAGGCCGGGCTCGGCCAGGGGATTGCGCAAAAAGCCCTGTAGCGCGGCCCCCGCGAGACCGAGCGTCGCCCCGATCGCGAGACCCAGAATGGCCCGCGGCAGCCTGACCTCCCGGACGATGATCGCCGTCATCTCAACATCGCCGAGCAGCAGAGCGGACAGGGTCTCCCTGAAGCCGATCGCGGCCGGGCCTATGAGCAAGGAGGCGCCAAAGGCAACGAAGGTCGCGAGGCCAAGCAGAGGCAGGAGATACGGCCAACCCTCGCGCTGCACGTCGGTGGCTACCTTTGCGGCTGCCGTACTGCAGCGGGTTCGCCTCCGCCCTGCTGCAGGCTGACCCGAAGATCCGCAAGCCGGGCGACCGCCTGAGCCACGAAAGGCGTGCCGCAGATCCAGAGGTAGTCCGGAACGCTGATCCTAGGGCGGTCGTCGAACACGCGGGCCAGCGCCGGATGGCGAAAAACCTCATTGG
>JANQIA010000380.1 GCA_028282405.1 Rhodovibrionaceae bacterium | reverse complement strand
GTGGAGCTTCTGCGACTCGATCTGTCACCGTCGGACGACTCGCCCCACGCGCGCCGCCACGTGGTCTGCCGCCGACCTTATCGCGAAGGCGGCCTGCGTCTGGAGGCAGAACCTCGGCCGGACAGGCGTTGTCTTATACATTGCTACGGTCATGGCGGCAGCGGCTGGACGCTGGCGCCGGGTTGCGGCAAACGCATTCTCGAGTTGGCGCTCCGGCACTTCGCGGGTGTCGAGTGTCCGTCCCGCGACGTGACCATCCTTGGCGGCGGGGTCATCGGCCTTTTCGCCGCCTATGCAATGTCAGAGTACCGCGCGCGAAATCCCGGTCATCTCGGTGCGATCACGGTTGTGGCTGAACGTTTGGAAGACCTCACCAGCCACAACGCAGGCGGACTGTTCGAGCCGTTTTCCATCGGTGGGGAACCAGACGTCGAGCTGCTCGTCGAGTCCTTTTCGTTTTACCATCGGATTGCCCTCGGCGTCGCTCCAGCGCCGGAATTCGAAACATTCGATATCGAGCTTCTCTCGCTGTTTTCTTCCGAGCGCGATCCGATGCCGTCGCTTGTCGACCTTGGCTACGTTCCGCGCGGTTTACCGGGGCATATGCGCATCGGCGATGTTCGTCACGACGTGTTCCTGCATCGCATCTTCTTTATGGACGTGCCGCTACTGATGCGGCACTTGCTTGATGTGAACATACGTCGCGGGGTCCGGGTGACGCGCGGCGTTCGCATACGCGACCTGAAGGAGCTCACGACGCCCGTCGTGGTCAATTGCGCCGGCCTTGCCGCGCGGGAACTGGTGGAGGATGCGAGCCTTCGCCCCATGATTGGCCATCTGATACACCCGGAAAACCAGTCCCGGGCGCTACTGGACATTGATCACGATCTTCATGTGATAGCCAGCCAGTCCGCCTCTTGCCATGCAGCCGTCTCCGCAGCGCTTTCGATTCCGCTAGAAGATGTAATGGCGGTCTTCTCGCCGGAGGGCGCCTCAGCAGAGGATGTCGTGCGCATCCGTTTCCCCGAGGGCTTCGATGCGCCTGTTCTGGCTCGCCTCGGACCGTTTTACGAACTCTTGCAACTGATTCGGAGACGTCTCGAGACCGACCCGCCGCAGCCTGACCCGATTATCGGAGGCCAGAGCCGTATAAGGGTGTTTGGGTCGGGAAGCGAGCGGAACCAGTTCGTCGATGGGATCGCTCTCATTTCCAGAGTTGCCGAGGCGCGCGAGGCAAAAGCGCTGGCCGCTGTTTACAGTCGGATGTTGACCGCGTTCGTCCCACGCTTTGCAAAGCGCTTCGGGTTTTTGGCTCAGCGGCCCGCGGGACTTTCATACTTCCTTCCTATCCTGCATGAGCCGGTGGTGCGCGAACCCGGGGGCAAGTTCCGCTACGTTTCGGAAAAGGCAGCAACGGGTCCGGTTGCGGCCGGTGTCGTGGGCGGCACCACGATCGATGCGGAGGATCTTCCCCTCGAAGCGCACCAGCGAGAGTTCGCGGGCTTGGTGGAACGCTTTCAAAAGCTGGGGTTTCGCTAGCATCGCGCCGCGAACCGGTCTCTTGAACAAGCGTCTTGAACATCTTGCCGCCCGCCCCGGATGCGTCGGACAGGATGCAGACGTGAATGGCCTGCCGTTCGTTTAAGAAGCTGTGAAGCCTTCGCTTTGGCAGGGCTGAAGCTGGGTAAGAGCTGCCCGTTGCGGGCCGCTCATTCTTCTATTGATCAGGCTGGGCTGGCATCTTCCGCCACGGCTCGACTGGAAGACAATCTAGAAGCAAGACAGACCCGCCACCGGCCGGCACCCGCAATCTCCAGCCGAAAGCGCCGCGTTGGATCTACCCTCGATACCGCCGAGCGCACTTGTCACTGTCGGGTCAATGCCAGACGGCGCTGACCGCAGGCCTAACCCGGATCTCCATTACTTCATGCAGAAATGCTAGATCAGTCTTCGCCGAGACAGTTCTCATCGCGTTGCAGCATTTCCAGACGCCTTTTGAACACATCAGCAGGCTCGTCTCTTACGACTCCCAATTGGACCTCAACCGCTTTCTCAAAATCACCATTAATCGCGTAAGCACATGCCAGCGTGTCTCGTTGATTGGGGCTTGGTTGGAGTTGGACCGCCTCTTGAGCATACGCTAAAGCATCAGCCTCGCGGCCCAGTGACTGGAGCTCTCTTTTCGTTGAGAGCAGCCAAGCGATGTTGTTACGCGCTTTTGGATATTCCGGGAACAGAGCTATTGATTGTTCATAGTCAGCAATCGCTTCGCTGTGGTGCGTAATGTCAGCCCAGCCAATGCCACGTGTGAAGTAAACATATCCAAGAAGCTGGTTTTCGCTCCATGCATAGCCATAGAGGCCATCTTCCACGTCGCCCCAACGACGCCTTTGGTCATTCGGGTCCCAGTCCACTTTGCGTCCATCACTGAGCGTCCAACGGACGAAGTTGTGATCTCCAAAACCCCGACCAGAAGGCTCTCCGGGCACTTCGATCTCCACCATTGCAACGGGAAAATCGAGGCGCTGCGCTATACTAATGTAGATGTAACTTCCCGTGTCGCAGTCAAAGAGATGACCTGGTAGAGCAAGCACATCGGTCAAGTTGGACGGGTAATACCCTGGCTGATGATAGTACCCATTGTGGACAAGGGTATCCTGTATTATTTGAAATGTTGCCAAGGCCCGGGTTTCTTCATCGGCGATTTTATCCACTTGCAAAGCGCCAATAGCTTTCACCGCCTCTCCAATGATGTAATTGAGTTCCGGTTCCACGTTGGGACGGTTTGGAAGCGCGGCTTCTAAAGCGAGCACTTTATGCGCAATGGTGTCATCTGCGCCATTCGCTGAAGCCAATGCGACAGTACTGAATAGTGCGATGCACCACATCTTCATCAGGTTAGTAGGCATTTCCGATCCTCCAATGACTCCGTTTCTATTCTACAAGTATAACCTGTATATGAAGTCCATCACACCATTTCTAGGGCCATGCTGGACAGCAGCCGCGGGACGGCGAGTCAGCCAACTCCCCCAGTACTCCGGACAAAGCCAGACATAACCTCTGACCTGCGAGCCGTAGGGCTAGGTCGCCATGAAGCCTTTGCGGCATCGAGGGCCAAAACTGGGTAAGACCTGCCTGTTGCGGGTCGCTCCTTGCCGGGCCGCGCGGCCCTCCTGCTCCGTCCGACCCGTAAAAGTGCCGCAGTTGCAAGGCTTTCGGCAGCGTCACGCCGTTGGCACGCCGCTCGCATAAGGACAGGCGAAGAACGCAACACAGCCTTCGCGGACAAGAACGGCATAGAACGGACATGGTGCCCCGCCTCCATCGCTATCTGACAGTAACGCCGCGGTTCCTGCCCCTGCTTTGGGCAGCCGTGATCGTCGCCGTCTTCTTCCTCTCGGTGTGGCCGGCCGCGGCCCAGTCCCGCATCAAGGACATCGCCAGCTTCGAGGGCATTCGTGACAACCAGCTTGTCGGCTATGGCCTGGTGGTCGGCCTGAACGGCACCGGCGACGATCTCGACAGCGCCGTCTTCACCCGGGAAAGCCTGATCGGCATGCTCCAACGCCTGGGCGTCAACGCGCGCAGCGACGACCTGGAGGTCGATAACGTCGCCGCCGTGATGGTGACCTCCAACATGCCGCCCTTCTCCCGCCAGGGCAGCCGGGTCGACGTGACCGTCTCGGCCCTCGGCGACGCCGAGAGCCTGCAGGGCGGCACCCTGCTCGTCACACCGCTGCTCGGCGCAGACGGAGAGGTCTATGCCGTCGCCCAGGGCTCGATCGCCATTGCCGGATTCACCGCCGGCGGCGACGCGGAGACCATCACGCGCGGCGTGCCGACCACGGGCCGCATCTCCAACGGAGCCATCGTCGAGCGGGAGATTCCTTTCCAGCTCAATCAGATGAGCACGATCAAGATCAGCCTGCGCAATCCGGACCTGACCACCGCGTCGCGCATTGCCGGCAGCATCAACGCCTACCTGCGGGCCGATACCGCCCGCCTGCTCGACCCCGCCACGGTGGAGCTCTCCATGCCGCCGGGCTACAGCCGCTCGACCGTCGAGCTCTTGACCGAGATCGAGCAGCTCCCCATCCGCGTCGATCAGGTCGCCAAGGTGCTGGTCGACGAGAGCTCGGGCGTCATCGTCATGGGCGAGGCCGTGCGCATCTCCACCGTCGCCGTTGCCCAGGGCAACCTGACGGTTCGCGTGACGGAGACTCCGCAGGTCAGCCAGCCCAATGCCTTTGCCGAACAGGGCGACACCGTGGTGGTGCCGCGCACCGAGGTCGACGTCGACCAGGACGAAGACCGCAAGCTCGGCATCCTGCAATCCGGCGTCAGCCTTCAGGAGCTGGTGAACGGGCTCAATTCCCTGGGTGTCGGGCCGCGGGACATGATTACCATCCTGCAGGCCATCAAGGCCGCCGGCGCCCTGCAAGCCGAGATCGTGGTGATGTGATGACCACGCTCTCTCCCCATACCCTGCTCGCCGTTCAGAGCCTGGCCGAGGACAGCGGCGCCAGCGCCACCCAGTCCCGCCTGGAGCAGGCCAAGCGCTCCCAGGCCGCCGGCCAAGCCTCCGAGGAATTCGAGGCGATCTTCCTCAGCCAGATGCTGGCCCCGATGTTCGAGACCGTCGAGGAAGACCCGATGTTCGGCGGCGGCCCGGGCGAGTCCATGTACCGCTCCCTGCTGGTCGAGGAGTACGGGAAGATCGTCGCCCAGACCGGCGGCATCGGCCTCGCCGACCATCTGCAGCAGGAACTGATCAGACTACAGGAGATCGAGTGATGAAGTCGCGAAACAAGGATGCCGCGGAGCTCTTGACGCTCACAACCCGGCTGATCGACGTCCTGAAGGGCGAGATCGACATGCTGCGGCACATGGAGCCCAACCGCATGCAGGAGCTGCAGCGGGACAAGATGGTGCTGGCCGCCGCCTACGAGTCCGCCGTCACCCGCCTGAAGGACGGCGACCGTGAGAAAGACCCGGTCGACCCGGAGCTGCGCAGCGACCTGCAGGCCGCCACGGAGGTCTTCCACAAGGCGCTGCGCGCCAACGAGCGGGCCCTGAGCGCCGCGCGCGAGGCCAGCCAGCGGCTGCTCAAGCACATCGTCGCCGAAGTCGAGCGGCAGAGCGGTCAGTCGGCCGGCTATATCGCCAGCGGTGCCGTGGCCAGCCTGGCCGGCGGCCGTCCCACCGCGCCGGTTTCGATCAGCGTGGATCAGCGCCTCTAGGCAGCGCCCTCACAGGATACCGCTTTCCAGAAACGGGAACCGAGATGTCTCTGACCTTCGCCCTCTCCAACGCGCTCAGCGGGCTGCAAGCCAACCAGGCCGCCTTGAGCGTCGTCTCGAGCAACGTCTCGAACGCCAATACCGAGGGCTATACCCGCAAGGTCATTCAGCAGACCTCCATCGTCCTGAACAGCCAGGGCGCCGGCGTAAACATCGATTCGGTGGTGCGGCGCGTCGACGACCGGCTGCAGCTCGAGCTGCGCGAGACCATCTCCTCCCAGCGGCAGCTTGCGGTTCTCGAGCGCTTCTATGCCTCGACGCAAAGCCTGTTCGGCAGCATCAGCGACGATTCGGCGCTTAGTGCCAACGTCGACGTGCTGGCCGGCTCGATCACCAACCTTTCCGCCAGCCCGGAAAGCAACAGCATGCGGGGCGTGGTGATCGACGACGCCACTGCCCTGACCCGGGAGGTCAGCTCCCTGGCGATGAACGTCCAAGAGCTGCGCCTCGATGCCGACCGGGAGATCACCCGCATCGTCGACATGATCAACGAGCAGCTCGACAACATCGTCGAGCTCAACGAGAAGATCGCCCAGAACGTCGCCAGCAACGAGCCGACCGCCGAGTTCGAGGACAAGCGCGACGTAGCGATCAACGAGATCGCCCAGTATCTCGACATCAACTACTTCACGCGCACGACCGGCGAGGTCGTCGTCTATCTCGACTCCGGCCTGCCGATCGTCGATACCTCGCCGCGCTATCTCAGCCACAGCAGCGTCTCGGCCATGGGCCCGACGGTCACCCATGCCGGCGGCTCGATCGACGGCATCGACAGCGGCGGCGTCGACATCACCAACCAAATTCAAAACGGCGAGCTTGCCGCCCTGATCGAAATGCGCGACGTCACCCTGCCGCGCATGCAGGAGTCGCTGGACCGTTTCGCCGAGAGGCTCCGCGACGAGGTCAACCTGGCGCACAATCGGGGCAGCGGCCTGCCCCCCGCCAACGCCCTGACCGGCAGCCGCAGCTTTGCCGCGCCGGCCGCCGACAACGTGACCTTGACTTCGGCGGTTCGTATTGCCGTCACCGATGCCAACGGCACGGTGGTGGACTTCTTCGATCTCGCCGCCGGCACCTATACGATCAACGACATCCGCGACCAGATCAACGCGAACATCGGCGCCAACGCCACGGCAACGACGGCCGCAGGCGGGGCCCTGACGATCAGCGCCGACAATGCGGCCAACGGCATCGCCATCGTCGATCTCGGCGCCCAGACCGTGACCGACAACGGCACCGGCAGCACCTACGGCGGCTTCTCCTACTTCTTCGGCCTCAATGACTTCTTCGTCACGCCGGGCAACGTGACCAACGACGCGATCACCGGCATCGCCCAGGGGCTCAGCCTGCGCAACGACCTGACTCAGGCGAGCGGAAATCTCTCCCGCGGCAGCCTGAGCACGGACGCGGCCCTCGCGGTCGGCGACCTGGGCATCGCCGAAGGCGACAACAGTGTCATCGACGCCGTGGCCGCCGTGTTCGGGCAGAACTTCGTCTTCGCCGCTGCCGGCGATGTGCCGCAGATCACCTCGACCCTCTCCGGCTATGCCGCCGAGATCCTCGGGGTCAATTCCATTCAAGCCGCGCGCAACACGGAATCGCTGGAATTCGAAACTTCCCTGGAGGAGCAGCTCTCCCTGCGCTTCCAGGCGCAGGTCGGCGTCAACGTCGATGAGGAGATGGCCACCCTGATCCTCTACCAGAACGCCTACGCCGCTTCGGCCCGGGTCATCACCACGACGCAGGAAATGTTCGACGACCTGCAGCGGATCATCAGTTAGGGACCGCCGCCATGCTGCGCATATCCACGTACGGCTCACATGAGTTCCAGCTCGCTCAGAACCTCCGCACCCAGACGCGGATGAACGAGATCCAGCTCGAGATCGCCAGCGGCTACAAGGCGCAAGCCTATAGCGAAACGGCCGAGGACGCCGGCCGCCTGCTCAACATGGAAAGCGCCATCAGCACGACCAGCGCTTACCAGAAGAACGTCGACACCATCGAGCGGCGCCTGAACCTGATGGAGGCCTCGGTCGCCAGGCTGTTCGAAATCGCGACCAACCTGCGCACCAACCTCATCCAGGGCACCAACGCCAACAACGCCGACGAGATGGACCTGACCTCGCTGGCCGGCGGCATGATGCAGGAAGCCGCCAACCTGCTGAACGTCGACGACGAAGGACGCTATCTCTTCGCCGGCGCCCGCACCGACGTTCAGCCGGTCGACATCACCGGCTTCGACAGCACCAACCCTGGCTACAACCCGGCGGATCCCTCCACCGCGAACTTCGGCTACTACGCCGGCGACGACCAGATCCTAACTGGGCGCATCGACAACGACCTGGCGCTCGACTACGGCATTCCGGCCAACGAGTCGGGCTTCGAGCGGCTGATGCAGGCCCTCGACATCACGGTCCGCGCCGGCATTCCGGGGGCTGCCGATCAGGCCCAGCTCAATGTCGCGCTGGACCTTGTAAACCAGGCGATTACCGAGATTCCCAATATCCGGACACGCATCGGCACCGATCTCGTCACCTTGGAGAACACCAACAAGAAGCACGAGAATCTGCAGCTCTTCACCGAAGAGTTCATCACCAACATCGAAGCCACGGACGTCCCCGAGGCCATGGCCCGCCTGGGCTTTGCCGAGGTGCAGCTCGAGGCCTCCTAC
>JANQIA010000529.1 GCA_028282405.1 Rhodovibrionaceae bacterium | reverse complement strand
GGGAGGGTCAGGGAGGGGGGGTGTCCGCGGAGCGGACAAGGAAAGACACGTCTACCCTTAACCGGACAGCAGTGGACTTGATCCGGGGTCCATGGTTGGGCCGGGCGCGGACGATCGAACGATTGGCGCAGGCCGATCATTGCCTTCGGCAACTCGCTACGCGAGCCCGGACACGCGGGCTTCGCCCTTGGCCGGGATGACATACTGAGGGAAATCAGCACGCCCAAGGATGACACGAAAAAGGGCGCCCCGACCTTACGGCCGCGGCGCGTACTTGGCGAGGATGCGCTGAAGCGTACGGCGGTGCATGCGCAGGCGGCGGGCCGTCTCGGAGACGTTGCGGTCGCACTGCTCGTAGATCCGCTGTATGTGCTCCCAGCGTACGCGGTCGGCCGACATGGGGTTTTCCGGTGGCGGCGGCATGCGGCCTTCCTCGGCCAGCAGCGCGGCCTCCACCTGGTCGGCATCCGCCGGTTTGGTTAGGTAATCGGTGGCCCCGGCCTTCACCGCGGCCACGGCGGTGGCGATGTTGCCGTATCCGGTGAGGACGATAATGCGTGCGTCCGAGCGTACGTTTCGCAGCGTCTGGACCACGTCGAGACCGCTGCCGTCGCCAAGGCGCAGGTCGACCACCGCATAGGCCGGCCGGCCAAGCTCCGCCCGCTCCTTGCCTTCGACCACCGAGCCGGCGGTTTCGACCAAAAAGCCGCGGCGCTCCATGGCCTTGGCCAGGCGTCCGGAGAGACGCTCGTCATCGTCGACGATCAGCAGCTTGGCTGCCGTCGCGTTGCTGTTATGTGCTTCCATCACGTGCATATCATTCCTTGTACGCGCGCTCACCATAATCGGATGTGCCGCTCATCTCAAACCGGCCGCGGGGCCAGGAAACGATGACCTCGGCCCCGAGCTTGCGACCCGCTTCGTCGCTGCGGTTGCCGAAGGCGATGTCCGCCCCCTGCCGGCCGAGCAGGGTCCGGGCGATAAAGATGCCAAGACCCATATGGTCTTCGCGGCCGCGCCTGTCGGTGCGGCCGGTCGACACATAGGGCTCGCCCAGCTCGGCCAGGATCTGGTCGTCAAAGCCCGGGCCGTCGTCGCGGATGCGGGCCTCGACCCGGGTGTCGCTCCAGGACAGCCGCACTTCCACGCGCTGTTCGGCGAACTGCATGGCGTTCTGCAGCAGGGTGCCGAGGCCGTGCAGCAGCTCCGGCGTGCGCTCGGCCTGCGGCTGCTTGGCCGGCGAGAGACCGCGCGCCGGGTGAATGTCCAGCGCCACCTCCTCGTTGCCGAAGGGCGCCGCCGCGGCCTCGATCAGGGCCGAGAAGGGCAGGCGGTTGTAGGGCTGGCCGCCGTCTTGCTCCAGGCCCGCCGCGAGATCGGCCAGGATGTCGCTGCAGCGCCGGCTCTCCTGCAGCAGCAGCTCGACGTCCTCACGCAGGGGACTGTCCTGCGGTAGGTCCTCGGGCAGCTCCTTCTCCATCTCGCGGGCGATCACGGCAATGGTCGCCAGCGGGCTGCCGAGCTGATGCGCCGCCGCCGCCGCCAAACCGCCGACCGCATAGAGCCGCTGCTCCCGCGCCAAGGCCATCTGGCTGGCCGCCAGGGCATCGGCCATCCGGCGCGACTGGCTGGCCGCCGAGGAGACGAAGGCGGCGACGAACAGCACCGCCAGCACCATGGCGACCCAGATCCCGGCGAGATAGATCTGCGGCAGCACCAGGCCGCCGCTGGTCCAAGGGAGAGGCTGGTGCCAGACCAGCAGGACGCTGATGCAGATCACCGCGAAGCTGGCCAGCACCGCCGTCGAGCCGCGCGACAGGGTGGAGGCCGAGACCACCACCGGCGAGAGCAGCAGGATGGCGAAGGGATTGCTCAGCCCGCCGGTCAGGAACAGCAGCAGCGAGAGCTGCGCCAGGTCGAAGGCCAAGTGAACCGCCGCGGCCCGGTCCGAGAGCCAGGCCTGCGCCGGGCTGGTAAAGGTGGCCACCAGATTGAAGACCGCCGCCGCCATGATCACCAGGCCGATGGGCAGCGCGGCGACGGTGAAATGGAAGCCGATCTCCACCGCCGCCAGGGCGGTGAGCTGACCAACCACGGCGATCCAGCGGATTTGCACCAGGGTGCGCAGCCGCATGCGGCCCGAGGAGGCGGCGCCCAGCGAAGCCAGGCGCTGCATCCAGCCCGATGCGGCCGCCTCGTTGGCTGCCTCGGCCTCGAAGCCGTGGTTGGCCTGTCCTTCGGCGAGCTCCCGGCCGAGGGGCGCGAGCTCGCCGCGGAACTCGGTCACGACAGGGAGATCTCTCCCTCGATCACGTGCTCGCCCTCCATGCCTTCCAAGGTCAGCACCATGCGGGCCTTGACCACGTCGTCCTCCGTCAGGTCGCCGGACTCCAGGTTTTCACGCACGGCCTGCTCGATCTCCCGCTGGGAGGTGACACCGACCTTCTTGAGGAACTTGCGTACCTCCATGTTGAAGACGTCCTCGTTCACCCTTGGCTCCTCCTCATCGCCTATTGGTGGCTCGCCGTCTCTCGCGCCATTGGGCCGCCGGACAGCTTGCGCTATAGTTGGGCG
The DNA here is from genome assembly GCA_028282405.1 of Rhodovibrionaceae bacterium. Classification (GTDB taxonomy): domain Bacteria; phylum Pseudomonadota; class Alphaproteobacteria; order Kiloniellales; family DSM-21159; genus JANQMX01. The sequence continues at coordinate 5,351 of JANQIA010000529.1, read as the reverse complement.
CAAATCGACGATTTGGCAAAGGCCGCCCGCAGGAGACGCGGCTACGCAGGGAGAACGCAGCCATGAAACTCACCGAGGCACAGCTTCAGGACTTCGACCAGGAGGGCTATCTCTTCCTGCCCGAGCGCTTCACCGCCGCCGAAGCCGCCCTGCTGCGCGAGGAGGCCGACCGGGTCTATGCCCTGGAGCGCGAGGAGGTCTGGCGCGAGGACAACGGCGCCCCGCGCACCGCCTTCGCCGCGCACACCTACAACGAGGCCTTCGGGCGTCTCGGCAAGCACCCGCGTCTGGTCGAGCCGGTCATGCAGCTCCTCGACGGCCAGGTCTACATGCATCAGTACAAGGTCAACGCCAAAGCCGCCTTCGACGGCGCCGTCTGGCAGTGGCACCAGGACTACGGCACCTGGGCGCGCGACGACCTGATGCCCGAGCCGAGGGCCATGAACATCGCCGTCTTCCTCGACGAGGTAACCAACGTCAACGGCCCCCTGATGATCATTCCCAGGAGCCATAAGGCTGGCGTGCTGGAGGCCGGGCACGACCTGGAGACCACCAGCTATCCGCTCTGGACCCTGGACCGGGAGACGGTGACCCGTCTGGCCGAGGAGGGCGGCATCGTCGCCCCCACCGGCCCGGCCGGCTCCGTCCTGATGTTCCACTGCAACCTGGTGCACGCCAGCCCGCCCAACATCGGGCCCTGGGGGCGTTCCATCGTCTATCTCTCGCTCTGCGAGGTGACCAACCACATCCGGCAGTTCCAGCGCGCCGAGTGGATCGCCCACCGCGACTTCGCCCCCATCGAGCCCCTGCCCGACAACTGCCTCGCCGAGCTGGTCGCCCAGCGCGCCAGCCAGCAAGCGGCGGAGTAGGTGGTTTCGTAGCTTCGGCGTGCATGGCCTGAAGCTGATGGCACCGAACGAGAACGAAGGCAGCAATTCCGCAGCGGAGCGCAAGGCGTTCGAGGCCGTCTGGGCGGCAATTCTCTCCGAAGAGCCGGCGTTGGAGGCGGACCGCCTTCGCATTGCGCCGGAGGTCGATCGAGCCGACGAGATCGACCTAATCAAAGGCAGGACGCCGATTGCCGATGAGGCCCTTACCTTCTCACGCGAGATCAAGGAACGAGCCAGCGCGGTCGAGCCCACCTGGGATGACAGAAGGCTGGTTCACTTCTCAGCGTTCGTGTTTTCTCTGGAGTACTGAGACGCGTTGCTCGCCGAGTTCGTCGCCCAGCGCGCAAACGGCGGAGTAGATCAACGCCGACCTGTCTAACAGCGCCAGCCGCACGGGACCGAGGCGTTGCGCACGGTCCGGTTGGTTGGTTCTAACGGCTCGTTTCACTATCTGAGAACGAAACTCCGATTGCCGTCTCGCAGGCGTCCACGACCGTACCCCGAACATGGAAAATCTCTTCCTCCTGCTTTTCTTTGCCGTCTGCGGCTTTTTTGTCTTCAAGATCTTCTCGGCCAGTTCCAAAATGGACAAAGCGGGAGACAAACTGGACGATCTCATTCACAGAGAGAAGAAATATTATTATATATTCGAGCTGCTTTGGCCCTTCTCTGTCTTCACATCCAAAGATAAAGACATCAAAGAGAGACGGCGCCACTTTCTTGATTTATGGCTCTACATTTGCCTTCTCGTCTTAGCTGTCGGGGCGTTCGCTATAGCGCAGGCGCTGCTCCAGTAGCCCAACGACAGACCATTGAGACGATGAAGAGCGACTCCCGGACCCAGAGCAAATTTCTAAGCTTCCTCCTGCGCCACGGCGCGCCGGAGCAGGGCATCGAACTCGGGCCAGGCGGCTGGGCGCCGATCGCGGAGGTTGACCGGGTCGCGTCCTTTCCGGTGACGGCCGAGCGCATCCGCGCCATCGTGGAGGACAGCGACAAGGCGCGCTTCGAGGTCTCAGAAGACGGCTTGCTGGTCCGCGCGACCCACGGCCACTCGGTCGAGGTCGACCTGCAGCTCAGCCCCAAGGCGCCACCGAACAAGCTCTACCACGGTACCGCCGAGCGGCATCTGGAGGCGATACGGCGCGATGGCCTCAGGCCGCAAAGCCGGCAGTTCGTCCATCTCCACGGCCAGCAGGACACCGCGCGGCTAACCGGCGCCCGCCACGGTAAGCCGGTCGTGCTGGCCATCGATGCCGGCCGGATGCACAGGGACGGGCACGCCTTCTTCGAGTCGAGCAGCGGCGTCTGGCTGATAGCGCAGGTGCCGCCCTGTTATCTCGATACGGCCGACTAGCCAGCCAGACCTTCACGGTTACCTAACCGTCGCTCGGTTAACCTGAAACCGGATCTCCCCGGTTTGAGGAGCGCGGCTGATGGCTGCCGAGCGATCGAACATCTCCTATTACCATTTCCTGCGGAACAAGGAGACGCGGCACCGCCAGCGGCTGGGCCCCTTGGCGCCGGTGCTGGGCCTCGTCCTGATCGTCTCCTTCGCGCTCTTCCTGCTGCCGCTCTTCCTCTTCATGCTGGTCTTCAACCGGCTGTATTTCTGGCTGCGCAACCAGAAGCCCATCGACCCCAAGCCCTACTTTCACTTCGACCGGCACCGCATCGCCCACCTGAGCCTGATGGACCGCCTCTGGTGCGAGTACTGCGAATGGGCCAACGGCAGCCTGCAGTGGATTTCCGACGTGGTGCAGGAGATCGAGCGCCGCTACTGCCCGATCAAGAACGCCTGCGACCCGCACTGCGCCAAGGCCAAGGCCTGGCGGGAGGAGTTCCTACCGCACGAGCATGACCTGCCGGAGCTCAAGCGCTTCTTCTTCGAGGGCCGCTACGAGGACATCTCCCAGTGCGAGAAGGGTGGTGCGGCGGACTCCACCGAGCCGCCTGCGCCGAGCTTCGGGACGGAGCCGAGTGCAAAGCCGCGGTGACGGCTTGCGGTGCGGCGACGCCGGCCGCTTTCTTTGGCTGTCATCCCGGCCAAGGGCGAAGCCCGCGAGCCGGGCTCCATTTCCCGGCCCGCGCCTAGCCCATCCATGGACCCCGGCTCAAGGCCGGGGTGACGAGATGAGGGGCGGCAACGCCAGCGGTTTCTCTCAGGGCGTCATCCTTGCGCGAGCCGCAGCGCGGCTCGACCCGCCTGCGGGCCGAAGCCCTCTCGCCTCGGCGAAGCCTCCGGCGCAGCCAGGGTCGGTGCGGCGAAGGCCCGAGGATCCAGCGGTAGGCAGGGTCGGCGCTTGTGGCTGGACCCCGGCTCAAGGCCGGGGTGACGAAATGAGGGGAGGACAGCATTGCCTGCCACCCTTCACAGGATGTCATGCTTGGGCGAGGCCCACAGGGCCTTCAGGCCCGGGGCCGAGTTCCGAGCATCCACTCATCGGCCCGTACGGAACTCCAACGTGGACCCTCGGAACTCGCCACTGCGTGGCTCGCCCAAGGGTGACAATCTGAAGTGAAAGGGGGCCGCAACCTCGACAGCCCCTCGGCCCGGCGACTAACCTCCCGCCATGACCTTCGAGAGCTGGATCGCCTACATCGTCGCCCTGTCGCTGCTCGGCCTGTCGCCGGGGCCGGCCTGGGCGGCGGTCATCACCACGGGCATCGCCCGCGGCTTTCCGCGCGCCGCCGCCATGGCCTTGGGTATCGCGCTGGGCGACGTGGTCTTCCTGCTGTTCGCCGTCTTCGGCCTCGCCCTGCTGGCCCAGGCGCTGGGCAACCTCTTCGTCGTCGTCAAGCTGCTCGGCGCCGCCTACCTGATCTGGCTCGGCATCTCCCTTTGGCGCAACCCGCCCAAGGTGGACCTGAAGGCAGCTCCCCAGGGTGGGCGCCTCGGGCCCTTCCTCGGCGGCTTCGCGCTCACCCTGGGCAACCCCAAGGTGATCGCCTTCTACCTCGGCTTCCTGCCGGCCTTCATAGACCTGCAGGCGCTGACCGGCGGCCAGCTCATCCTGATCGCGGCGACGACCTTCGTGGTGATCGCCGGCTTTCTCGCCGGCTATGCGGCGCTGGCCGCCCGCTCGCGCCGCTTCTTCGCCGACGGCAAGACGGGCGCCTTCGCCCGCAAGCTGCTCGGCCGGGTGCTCGGCACCACCCTGATCGGCACCGGGGTCGCCGTCGCCACGCGCTAGGCGGGGCGCCTGCCCTCCCTATGAAGCGGCGGCATAGCTCCCGTTCTCTCTCGGCGCCGGCGAAGCTCTGGTCCGGCGAGACGCCGCTCTGGCAAACTGCCGCAAAACCGATAACCCGCTTGAGAGGATGTCGACCGTGCCAACGCCCGCCGAGCGGCTGAACCGTATCTGCGAGGAAGGCCTCTGCATCGGCTGCGGTCTCTGCCAGGCCGTCGCAGGGCCGGACAAGATCGAGGTCGTGGTCACGCCAGAAGGCGCCTTGCGGCCGCTGGCGGGCGAGGCCCTGGACCACGAGACCGTCGACCTGATCTACGCGCTCTGCCCCGGCACGCACCTGGAAGGCCTTCCCGCGCGGGAGGACGACGAAAGCAGTATCGAGGATCTCGTCTGGGGGCCGCATCGCAGCGTCGCCAAGGCCCATGCCGGCGACCCGGAGGTCCGCTTTCTCGGCGCGGCCGGCGGCGTGCTGACCGCGCTGGCCATCCATCTCTTGGAAAGCGGTGCCGTCGACTTCGTGCTTCATGCCGCCCCTGCCAAGGACATGCCGTCGTTCGGCGTGCGCCAGATCAGCCGCAGCCGGACCGACGTCCTGGCCGGCGCCGGCTCGCGCTACGGCCCGACGGCGACGCTGATCGACATCGATACCGTCCTGGCGCTGGGCCAGCCCTTCGCCTTCATCGGCACGCCGTGCGACATCACTGCTCTGCGCAACCTGGCGAGACACGACCTGCGCGTCGATGCGCTCTGCCGCATGATGATGACCCCGGTCTGCGGCGGCTTCATGGAGACGCCGGCCCTGGCCAGGAAGACCGAGTCCTTCGGCGTGCCCTTCGATCGGCTGACGGCGCTCAGCTATCGCGGGCGGGGCTGCCCCGGGCCGACCCGCATGGAGCGCGACGACGGGCTGGCGGTGGAGAAATCCTATCTCGACTTCTGGGGCGAGGACGACAGCGCCTGGTCGCTGCCCTGGCGCTGCAAGATCTGCGCCGACGGCATCGGCGAAGCGGCCGACATCGCCGTCTCCGACGTCTGGCCGGGTGGCGCCCCGACCCGCGAGGAGGCCGAGAACCACACGCTGGACCCGGGCAGCAACGGGGTGGTCGTCCGCACGGCCCGCGGGCAGGCGCTGTTCGATGCGGCCGTCGCCGCCGGCGCGCTGGTGCAGGAGGCGGACTGCAGCGCCGAGGACATGAGCCTTTGGCAGCCGCATCAGGTCCGCTAAAAGCCCGCCGTCTGGGCCCGCTATGAGGGCATGCGCCAGGCCGGC
>JANQIA010000255.1 GCA_028282405.1 Rhodovibrionaceae bacterium | reverse complement strand
GACAGCGGCAAGTTCTCCCTCGCCTTCGCCGCCACCTTCGGCGAAGGGGGCACCGGCCTCAGCCACTACCTGGTGGCCAGCAGCCTGGAGGAGGTCTGGCTGCAGCCTTCCGGCGGGCTCGACATCCGCGGCTTCAGCATCGAGCAGCCCTTCCTGCGCGACGCGCTGGACGAGCTCGGCATCGAGCCGCAGTTCCTGCAGCGCGAGGAGTTCAAGTCGGCCACCGACATCTTCCAGCACCGCAGGATGACCGCACCGGTCCGCCAGAACATGGAGGCGCTGGTCGACTCTTGGCTGACGCAAGCGACCACAGACATGGCGAGCCGCCGCGGCCTGGAGCCGGCGGCAGTCGAGGCGCTGGTCTCCCAAGTCAGCGTGCCGGCGGTCGAGGCGCGCGACGGCGGGCTGGTGGATCGCCTGGGCTATCTCGACGAAGCCGAGGCGCATGTCGACGAGCGGTGCGGCGGCGAGGTCGAGAACATATCGCTGGAGCGCTACGCCGAAGCGACCCGCAACGGGCTGCCGGAGGACGCGCCCGTGGTGGCCTTGGTGCACGGCCTCGGCCCCATCGTCTTGGGCGATAAAGGCAACGAGTTCGGCAGTCGCCTGATGCTGTCGGACCAGGTCGCAAGCGCAATCGAGATGGCGGCCAAGGACGATCAGGTTCAGGCCATCGTGTTCCGGGTCGACAGCCCCGGCGGCAGCTACGTCGCCTCCGACGCCATCTGGCGAGAGGTCAAGCAGGCCCGCGAGGAAGAGGGCAAGCCGGTCATCGTCTCCATGGCCAACGTCGCCGCCTCCGGCGGCTACTTCGTCGCCGCCCCTGCCGACCGCATCATCGCCCTGCCGGCGACAGTGACCGGCTCGATCGGTGTCCTCACCGGCAAGTTCGACACCAGCGGACTCTGGCAACGGCTCGGCGTCGACTGGGACGGCGTGAAGGCCGGAGAGAACGCCGACCTCTGGAGCTTCAACCGGCCGTTCAGCGGCGACCAATGGAGCGATCTGCAACAGGACATCGATCGCATCTACGGCGACTTCCTCGGCAAGGTGGCCGATGGCCGAGGCCTTGCGTTGGAAGACGTGCAGCAGGTTGCCGGCGGGCGAATCTGGAGCGGGGTCGATGCCAGCAACCGCGGGCTGGTCGACGCGCTCGGCGGCTTCGACGTGGCGCTGGCCAATGCCCGCGAGTTGATCGGCGTGGAGGCGGATGCGCCCCTGCGCGTCGTGCTCTACCCCGAGCAACGCGATCCCTTCACCGCCCTCTTGGAGGATGCCCTCGGGGGCCAATGGGGCCCGGGTCTCGTCTCTACCGAGGCGGCGCGCAAGCTCGCCGTGCTGGTCGAGGCCCTGGCGCCTCTGGTGCAAGCGGCGGAGCGCCTGACTGCCGACCCGCGGGAGAATGTGCTCCGCGCTCCAGGTTTCTAGAGAACTGGGCTTCTAGTGTTCTAGGCTTCGAGATCAGAAGCTCAGTACCAGGCGTCGCCCATCTCCGCCTTGCGGCGGTCGCGAAAGTCCCGCAAGGCCTCGTCGGTCGCGGGATCCATGGGCGGCGCCTCGTAGGCCTCCAGCATAGCGGTCCAACGCTCGTGCGCGCGGGTCATCGCATCGCGCGAGCCGCGGTCGCGCCACTGCTCGAAGCTGTCTGAGTCCGAGAGCTGCGCCTCGTAGAAGGCGGTTTCGTAGTTCGCCATGGTGTGGGCGCAACCGAGGAAGTGCCCGGCCGGCTCCACCTCCCCATAGGCGTCGCGGGCGAGGGCATTGTCGTCCGACGCCATGCCGGCGAGCAGCACCTGGTAGGCGCCGAGCCGGTCGGCATCCAGCACCAGCTTCTCGAAGGAGGTCACCAAGCCGCCCTCCAGCCAGCCGGCCGAGTGCAGAACGAAGTTGGCGCCCCCCAGCACCGTCGATTGCATGGAGTCGGCCGACTCGTAGGCCGCTTGCGTGTCCGGCAGCTTAGACGCCGTCAGAGCGCCACCGCAGCGCAGCGGCAGGCCGAGGCGCCGCGCGAGCTGACCGATGATGTAGTTGGACATCAGCGGCTCCGGCATGCCGAAGGTCGGCGCACCGCTCTTCAGGCTCATGGATGAGAGGAAGTTGCCGAGCACGAAGGGCGCACCGGGTTTGACGAGCTGGGAGAAGGCGCAGCACATCATGGCTTCGGCCAGGGCCTGCGCGATGGACGCCGCAGTGGTCACCGGCCCCATGGCGCCGCTCAGGATAAAGGGCACCACGACGATGCCCTGCCCCGCGCCGCAATAGACCTGAATGGCTTCGGTCACTACCTTGTCGACCAGCAGCGGCGAGTTGGTGTTGACGTTGCCCATGATGACGCAGTTTTCCGAGACGACCTCTTCGCCGAACAGCACCCGCGCCATGGCCAGCGAGTCCTCGGCCCGCGACTTCTCAGTGATCGCGCCGAGGAAGGGCTTGTCGGAAAAGCGCATGTGCGCATAGAGCATGTCCAGGTGGCGCTTGTTGACCGGCAGGTCGCAGGGCTCGCAGGTCACGAAGCCCGAGTGGTGCAGGCTCGGCAGCATGAAGGTCAGCTTCACAAGCTTCTCGAAGTCGGCCAGCGAGCCGTAGCGCCGCCCCTCCTCCAGGCAGCGGACGAAAGGCGGTCCGTAGACCGGTGCGAAGACGACGCTCCGCTCGCCAATCTCGACGCTGCGCTGTGGGTTGCGGGCATGCTGCGTGAAGCGGGACGGCGCCGTCTTGCAGAGCGCCCTGGCCATGCCCTTGGGGAGACGCACCCGCGTCTCTCGGACGTCCGCGCCGGCCTCCTTCCAAATGCGCAAGGCCTCGGGGTCGTCGCGGAATTCCAGGCCGACTTCCTGGATGAGCCAGTCGGCCTGATCTTCGAGCCGCTGCAGCTCTTCTTCCTGCAGGAAGTCGAAGTAGCCGATCTTGCGCGTGACATAGGCCGGCGCTGCCGTCGTAGACCGCTCGGCCCGGCGGTCCCGCCTGGCCCGCCGCCCGCCTTCGCGCGCTGTCGCACTGCGCTCCATGGCCGCCTTCTCCCGCTCGACATCTTTGCAAGCAAGATACTTGCGCCAAGCCCGCCTCAAACGGCCAATCTGCGTCAGATTTTGTCGAGGTCGGACCTTGAGACAGACCTCGGAACGCCGCGGCCGCCTAGTCCAAGTCCTTGATCCAGGCTGCGAGCGCTTGGCCGATCTCGTCGGGCGAGTCTTCCTGGACGTAGTGCAGCCCTTTGACGCTCACCTCGGTCACGTTGGGAAAGCCGCGGCAGCGCTCGGCCACCGCGCCGGTCACCATCATGCCGGGGTCGGCGGAAAAGAAGAGCTTGGGAACGTCGCTGCTCTCCAGCCAAGCACAGTTGGCTTCGCAGACCGCGGCAACGTCGGCCGGCACCCCCTGGATCGGGATCTGGCGCGGCCAGGTCAGGGTCGCGCGCCGCCCCTCGCCCGGCTCCAGGTAGGGCTTGCGGTAGGCAGTCATTTCTTCATCGCCGAGTTCTCGCATCACCGCCATGGGGATGACCTGCTCGATGAAGAAGTTCTGCTCCAGGCACATGGGCTCACCCTGCGACGAGCGCATGGCCTGAAAAGCCTCCACCGCCGGCGGCGGAAAGGTCTCCCAAGTATAGGGTGCGAGCAGCGGTTCCATGAAGGCGATGCCGCGGACCTTGTCCGGGTTGTTCCGCGCCCAGTCGAAGCCCAAGGCGCCGCCCCAGTCGTGAACGACCAGGACGACCTTGTCCGCCGGAGCCAGAGCATCGAACAGCCCGAAGAGGTACTCCCGCTGCTCGGTATAGCGGTAGCGGTCCGGGCCCGAGCTCGGCAGCTTATCCGACTCGCCCATGCCGATCAGATCGGGGGCAATGCAGTGGCCCAGATCGGTCAGGTGCGGAATGATATTGCGCCAAATGTAAGAGTAGGTCGGGTTGCCGTGCAGCAGCCAGATGGGCTTGCCGCTGCCCGCCTCGGCATAGCTCATCTCCAGGCCGTTTACCCGTTGGCGCGCCCGCTTGTGGGGGTCCTTGGCAGAAATCATCGCGCCCTCCCTAACGCATGAAAAGGCGGCAGCAGGCCGGCAGGGTTACCGGGCCCGCTGCGCGCGCACGAAACGCCGTCAGCCGTTGTTCGGCGTGTTGAAGACCTTCACTTCCGGAAGGTCGCCGGTGAACTTCTCGACATCGGCGATCGCCGTATGGCCGCAGTTGCCCTGCGCCAGCTTTGAGGTACCGATGTCCACGGTGACGCAGTTGATGTCGCCGTAGGCATCGAGGCTGCCGGGCACACCCGGCTCGACCGGGTCATACCAGCCGCCTTCGTTGACCCGGATGACGCCGGGGCGGATGGCGTCGGTCACCTTGGCGCCGGCAAGGAGCTGCCCACGATCATTGAACACCCGCACCACATCGCCATCGGCAATGCCGCGCGCCGCCGCATCGTCCGTGTTGATCAGGCAAGGCTCGCGGCCGGCGATGGTGTAGGTCTCCCGCAGGCTCGTGCCATTCAACTGCGAGTGCAGGCGCCCGCGGGGGTGGCTTGTCGCCACGTGCAGCGGATACTTGGCGCCGGGCCCGTCGAGCCGCTCGATCGGTTCCATCCAGGTCGGATGAGGCGGGCAGTCGTCATAGCCCATCTTCTCGATGTTCCTGGAGAAGATCTCGATCTTGCCGGTCGGCGTGCCGAGGGGCTCGAGCAAGGGATCCTCGCGGTAGTCGGCATAGCGCACGTAGCTGTTGCCCGCATCGCTGACCGGGAACTCGACGAAGCCCTGCTCCCAAAAGTCCGAGAAGCTCGGCATCTCGACCTGCTTGATGTCGGCCTGCTGAAGGGCTGCCTCGTAAAACTCCTCGATCCACTCCATCTCCGACTTGCCTTCGGTGAACTCGTCCTTCTTGCCGAGGCGCTCGGAGATGTCCGCGAAGATGTCAAAGTCGCTGCGCGCCTCGAAGACCGGGTCGATCACCTTCCTCATGCCGATGATGGCCTTGAGCGAGTAGTCGCCGTACTGCTCGATGTCGTTGCGCTCGTAGGAGGTCGTGGCCGGCAGGACGATGTCGGCATGGCGCGCCGTCGCCGTCCACTGGAAGTCCTGGACCACCACCGTCTCGAACTTCTGCCAGGCCTTGACCATACGGTTGCGGTCCTGGTGATGGGCGAAGGGGTTGCCGCCGGTCCAGTAGGTCATCTTGACGTCGGGGTACTTCTGACGCTTGCCGTTGAAGTCGAAGTCCGCGCCCGGGTTCTCCAGCATATCGACGATACGGGCGAGCGGAATGGTGGCAGCGCCGCTCTCGGTCAGCCACGCCGCCCCTTCGACCGCCTTACCGCCATCGGTGATGCCCGGCAGCACCGGGCCGTTCGCGCCCGGCGAGCCACCATTGGCGTAGTGATAGCTGAGACCGAAGCCGCCGCCGGGTAGGCCTATCTGGCCGATCATGCTAGCCAGGGTCACCAGCATCCAGTGTCGCTGTTCGCCATGATGCTGACGTTGCAAGGACCAGCCGCTTGCGAGCATCGTGCGGTTGCCGGCGAAGCGCTGTGCCAGCTCCCTCAGCTTGTCGGCCGGCACACCGCAGATGTCCGCGGCCCACTCAGGAGTCTTGGGCGTCCCGTCGCTCTCTCCCGTGAGATAGGGCAGGAACTTGTCGAAGCCGAAGGTGTACTCGTCGAGGAAGCCCTCGTCGTGCAGCCCTTCGCTATACATGGCGTGCGCGATGCCGAGCATCATGGCGACATCGGTCTGCGGCCTGGGCGCAATCCACTCGGCGCCGAAGAAGTCGCAGCTCTCGCTGCGCACCGGGTCGATGCAGATCACCGGCTTGCCGGTCGCCTTGTAGGCCTCCATGCCGGGATAGCCGCCGTGGTCGGGAATGACCCAGCCGATCTGATTGGTGACCATCGGGTCGGCGCCCCAGATCACCAAGAGCTCCGTGCTCTCCGCGATCACCGGCCAGACCGTCTGCTGCTCGTAGACCTCCAGCGTGCCCATGACGTGCGGCATGATCACCTGCGAGGCACCGGTGGAGTAGTCGCCGGCGCTGTTCACGAAGCTGCCTTTAAGGTTCAGCATCCGGCGCAGCAGGTTCTGGCAGTTGTGCAGCTTGCCCGGGCTCTTCCAGCCGTAGGAGCCGGCATAAGTGCCGGTCGGACCGTAGGTCTCCTCGACCCGCTTCAGCTCCTTGACCACCAGGTCGAGCGCCTCGTCCCAGGACACGCGGACGAAATCGTCCGAGCCACGGCTTTCCACCTCGGCGCCGGGGCCCTTCTCAAGGAAGGCGCGGCGCACCATCGGGTACTTGATGCGGGTCGGCGAATAGACCGAGTCGAGCACACCTTCGAGCTGATGGCTCGGATGGGGGTCGTTCTCCCAGCCCTTAACGGCGGTCCAGCGACCGCCCTCGACCGTCGCGCGGAACGCGCCCCAGTGGGATCCGCTCAGAACTTCTCCGTCCGCGGCGGCACGCGCCATCCCTGGCACCAGCAGAGAGGGCGCAACGGCACCCATAAGTCCCGCAGCCGCCGTGCTGCCCAGAAAAGTCCGCCTCGACAGACCGGACTGCGAACCATGATTCGTGGCCTTCGCCATGCTTTTCACCCCGCTGGTACGGCTGGGCGATCAAGCGGCTGCACGCCGTGACCGCCAGCCTGTGCGTTTGTTTGCTTGCTCCAGCAGGATGGTTAGCACCCGGGCGTAAACGTCATTCCCGAGAATTTTGAACCGGCTGTAAAATGATGTGACTGAGATGTAAATGACGGCGCCAAGGGTGCAAATTCGAGGTTTTGCGCCCTTGAGAGGGACATCAAGCGCCGCCCTGACGCAGCCGGGGCCCATCGCTCGACAAGAACGCGACCAGAGACTCGGCAGCCGCGGCATAGAAACCGGAGCGGTCGAAGGCGATGCAGTCGTCCGCAAATCGAGGCACCCAAGGCATGAGTCGCGTCTCGAGAAAGCTGCGCTGCTTTTGCACCAAGGCCTCCAGCTCATCGCCGGCAGCAAGCCCGTCACAGCGGTTCGCCAGCTCTGCCATAACCGAGAGCTGCACGGCGATATGGTCCGGCGGCTCGGGAAAGCCCGGCGGCAGCGTCAGCCCGAGCTCGCTCAGGCTCTCACCCACGCGGTCGACGGCCTCCTGGAACAGAAGGCCGCGTTCGTTGGTGTAGGCGGACTCATAGGGCGGGGCGCTGCGGCGCCCGCCCACCGACAGGAACAGACGGGCGAAGGCGCCAGCCAGTTCCCGCACGACCGGCTGCAGGGACTCCTCCCCGGCGGTGCGCGTCACGAGGTCATGGGCGAGCGCTGCCAGCGTGGGCTCGCGTCCAAGCTGGCTCAGCAGGGCTGCCCCCTCTCCGCTACGATAGGTTTCCAGCGCGTCGAGGGAGGGCTCGCGGGCGAAGATGCCGGCGAGCCAGCGGTAGACGAAAGCGCGCTCGGCGTGACTCAAGGGCGCCACGCCTGCCGCGTGCGGCTGCATCGTGACGGCATCCATGGCGGGACTAGTTCCCGGCATGATGGGCCGTCCCGCCGGTGTCGCTGGCGTGGAACTGCAGGTACTTTTGCAGGAAGCGGTATTGCTCCTTGTCCAAGACGATGAAGCGTTCCATCGATTTCAGGCCGCCGATCCACTGATTGGCAAGATAGTGGTCAGGCGGAATCAGCCGGTGGCAAACGGAGCAACTGGCGTTGTACATCTCGGCGCCGTAGTCCCAGAGCTGCTCCTGATCGGCGATCAAGTCGTCGCGCGACACCCAGAAGTCCAGGCTGACCCGGTGCCAGGTCAGTTCGGTGTCGCTGTCGTACTTGGTCTCGTGCCGTTGGATGTTCTCAACCGCCTGATTGCTGAGAGCCGCGGAGAAAATCCGCCGGCCCATCAAGGCATAGATCACGCGGTCGACACCGTCCTGCTGCCAGCCCGCGAGGCTGACTTTCAGGCTGTCACCGTCGCGCTCGACGACGGACAGCTCGGTCGCGGGCAAAATCCTGCCGACGGCGTCCTCCCCGCTTTCGGCTGCGCTGGCCTCGAGATGCAGCGGCTTGGTCTCGATCGTGTAGAGCGTGTCCGCCTCGGCGCCTTCCTGTTGGGAGAGCGCCTTCAGCTCGACGAACATCGACTTGTAGCCCGTCGAGAGATCGGGAAGCTTGTGGGCGACGCCCTTGTGGCAGTCGATGCAGGTTTGGCCATCGGCTATGGCTGCCTGCATTTGCTCGGCCCCCTTGTTAGACTGCTTGTGGAAGTCCATCGCCTCCCAGGTATGGCAGTTGCGGCATTCCTGAGAGTCGTTCGCCTGCATCGTCGCCCAGACGCGCTTGGCCAGTTCAGCGCGCTTGGCCTCGTATTTCTCCTTGGTGTCGATCGTGCCTATGAGATGGTGGTAAAGCTCGTTGGTGGCGTAAACCTTGCGTACGAATTTGTCGACCCAGGGCTCGGGCACGTGGCAGTCGGCACAGACCGCCCGCACGCCGGATGCGTTCTTGAAGTGCGGCGTCTCGACGTACTCGGCATAGACGTTGTCGCGCATCTCGTGACACGAGATGCAGAAGTCCATCGTGTTGGTGTGCTCCATGAAGGTGTTGAAGCCGCCCCAGAAGATGACGCCGGCGATACCGCCGACGACAAGCAGCGGCCCCAGACCGTAGCGGGTGCTCGGGCGCCAAAAGAGCTTCCACAGCCGGCGCATACATCTCTCCTAACCAAGTGACAGTGACACCGGCTCGGTTCTATAGCGCTGCTGTAAACCCGCTTGTCGTCTTCGATGAACAGCGTGTAGAATGATGTAAACATAATGTAAACGAGAAGTGCGCGGAGGCGGAACGACTTTGACGTACAAGGACCACATCCTCGTTGTCGAAGACGAGCCAGTGACCCGAGCCACTCTTGCCGGCTATTTCACCGAAGCCGGCTACCGCGTCAGCGAGGCCGAAGACGGCACCGGGCTTTGGTCCGTGCTGAACCGGAGCGCCGTCGATCTCGTCCTGCTCGACATTCGCCTGCCCGGCGAGGACGGACTATCCTTGTTGCGCCAGCTCCGGTCCAAGACCGAGATGGCGGTCATCCTGGTCACCGGCAAGACCGATCAGGTCGATCGCATTATCGGCCTGGAGCTCGGCGCCCACGACTACGTCACCAAGCCCTTCGATATGCGCGAGCTGCTGGCGCGGGCCAAGAACCTCATTCGCCTGACCCGCGCGGCGCGCGGCGCGCAGAGCGATCAGCCGATGCAGAGCTTCGATGGCTGGGTCCTGAACCGCAGCAGCCGGCGGCTCATGTCGCCGGAGAACGAGGATGTGCCCTTGACCAGGGGAGAGTTCGATCTGCTGGCGGCTCTGGTGACCAACGCCGGACGGGTGATGACCCGGGACAGCCTTCTCGACCACGTCAGCCATCGCGACTGGGAGCCGAACGATCGGACCATCGACGTGCTGGTCGGACGCGTTCGCCGCAAGATCGAACAGGACCCGAGGCACCCGACGAGACTGATCACCGTCCACGGCATCGGCTACGTCTTCGCCAACGACGGCCTCTAGAGCCGCCGCGCCGGCTAGTCCTGCAACAAAGCTTCGACTTCCGCCGCACGCAAGGCGAGGACCGAGCGATCGAACTCGCTCTGCAGACCCTCCACCGCGGCGGAAACAGCGTTCGGCTCGGGCGACTTCGCCGTCCGCTCCAGCACGCGCGCGGACTCCATCAAACGCAGCAGTCCCAGGTTGCCAGCCGCGCTCTTTAGGCTGTGCGCCAGGTCAGAGAGCTTCACGAGGTCCTGGCTTTCGACGGCATTCTGAATTGCGCTCATGGTGGTCGGCGCCGAGGTTTGGAAGGTCTCGAAGATCAGCCGGGCGCGCTCCAGCCCGAGTTCCTGGCGATGCTGGGCCAGCACGGAGCGATCGAGAAGAACGTCCGCCGCGCCGCCCTGGTCCGCGGCGGCACGCCGCTGTTCGGCGCGCGCCAAGCAAGCCTTGATGGCCATCTTGAGCTGCGTGGGATTGAAGGGCTTCTCGAGCACGCCATCCGCGCCGTACTCCATGCAGGTCCGCTCCTGCGTGTTCTCCACGTCGGCCGTCAGCACCAGGATGGCGAGCCCGGCCTTGTCGGAGGTGTCGAGCGCACGGAGCTGCCGAATCGCCTCCAAGCCACCGATGCCGCGCATGCGCACATCCATCAGAACGATGTCGAACGGCGCGGCGACGACGGCGGCGAGCGCGGCCTCTCCGCTTTCGACCACCTGCATCTGGTGGCTGTCTTTGGCGAGAAAGCCCTCCGTCACCAGCCGATTGATCTCGTCGTCCTCAACCAGCAGAACCCTTAGACGCGGAAGTGCCGGCAGCTCGGCCGCGGCGCTCTCGACCGCGTCGTCGGCGGTGGCGGCGACCAACGGCGTATCCAGCCAGAAGCGACTGCCCTCACCGATCCGGCTTTCGAACTGCAGGTCGCCATCGATCAACTCCGCCAATCGCTTGCTGATCGCCAGGCCCAGGCCGGTGCCTCGCTCGTGGCCGCCCGGGGACGCAGCGGTCTGGATAAAGGGGTTGAATAGACTGCGCTGGACTTCCTCCGGCACGCCGGGCCCCGTGTCTTCGACCGCGTAGCGGATGGCCTCCTCGTTCACCTCGACCGACAGCTTGACCGAGCCGTCGGTCGTGAACTTGACCGCATTGGTGATCAGGTTGAGCAGAATCCGCCGGACCTTGGCGTGGTCGCCGAGCACGCGCCGGGGAAGCCGTTCGTCGATCCGGGTGTGTATCTCGAGGCCCTTCTCGTCGGCGGAGGCAGCCACGATACCAACGAGCTGCTCCAGCATGTCGCGCGGGTCGAAGGCGGCACTCTCCACCTCGACCGCTTCCGCTTCGATCTTCGAGTAGTCGAGGACGTCGTTGATCAGGGCCAGCAGGACCTCGCCGGAGGAAACCAGCCCGGCCACGTACTCGGCCTGGGTCTCGCTGAGCGGCCCGTCATGCAGGAGACGCCCGATGCCCAGGATGCTGTTGATCGGCGTGCGGATCTCATGGCTCATCGTGGCTAGAAAGGCGGACTTGGCCCGGCTTGCGGCATCCGCCAACTGGCGCGCCCGCTTGTACTCGGTGATGTCGGAGAGAATGAGGACTTGGCCCGAGAACTTCTCGCTGACGTCGAGCGAGCGCTGCCGTTTCACGTGAAACTCGCGCGAGCCGCTGGTGGTTTCCAGCCTGCACTCGAAGCTGCCGGAGGCATCGCTGCCGCCGAGCAGCACCTCGAGCTGGCTTTGCAGCATGGGGTAGCTGCCGTTGCCGTAGTAGCCTTGTCCCGGCACCGCCGCTTCGTCGAACAGGGCCGCCGCGGCATAGTTCAGGTTCTCGACCCGGTTTCGGTCGTCCAGCAGGATCACCGGCTCGATCAAGCTCTCGAAGATGGTGAGATACTTGTTCTTCTCGTTGGTGAGCTGCCGGTTCTTCGTATGGGCCTCGACGATTTGCTCCGCCCCGTCGGCCGCCATCCACTCGGAGCAGAAGGCGATCTCCACATGGTCGAAGAAGCGCTCGATGAAGAGCCGTTGGCGTTCCACCTCCTCGCCCGCTCCGCCATCCCGCATCAGCAGGTCGAAATAGGCCTGGCGGTAGTACTTCGTCAGGCCAAGGAACATCGCGACGGGAATGCCGCGTTCGCGATGCAGGCGCGCTTCATCCACGGCGAAGCGCGTGATCGGCTCATGCCGATAATCCGTGCGGGCGGAGAGGTCGAACGGCTGCTCGCTTTGCCCGAGCGCGACCATGAGCGGCCGGGAGAAGCCGCAAATCGACTCGCGCCACGGCTCCTCCAAGGTCGAGCTGTAGGTGGTGTAACCGTGCCGCTTCGCGTAGGCCAAAACCCTTGCGACCAGCCAGTCTTCGTTGTCGGCGATGAGTTCCTTGAGCGAGGCCATCTTCGTTTTTCACAGCTTTGAACTGGATGAGTCTTAGCAAGCACATGGCCTGGCGAAAAGCTCCGGGCCGCGCCTGCGACCTCGGCGCCGTGGAAACTTCGTCGATCGGATGCGGAGATCGGGACGTGCCGGCGCGCCCTGCAGGAGCGTCCCGGCAGGCGCGACCCGGCTAGGGCTGAACCCCGGCGGGACCAAGCGCGACGGCCGGCGCTTGGGCGACGACAGAGGACTTTTCCCTCTTCCGCCGGTACATCGCCAAATCGGCGGAGTTCACCGCATCGGCGAGGTCGCAGCGCTGGTCGCCGCTCACGATCGCCGTGCCTATGCTGACCGGTGCGACCAGCGTACGGCCTCTGCAGGGGATCGGAACAAGCATGGCGCTCGCAATGCGCTCGTTGACGTGCGCGACGGAGTCCTCGCCTTCGATGTCCTCCAGGAGCGCGACGAACTCGTCACCGCCAAAGCGGGCCAGCGTATCGCCGCGCCGCAAGACGTTGGTGAGGCGTTCGGCCAGGACCTGCAGCACCACGTCTCCGACAACGTGGCCATGGTTGTCGTTGATGAACTTGAAGTCGTCCAGGTCGATGACCAGCACACCCAGATCATTCTGGGAGCGCCGCTGCCGAGCGCGCGCCCGCGCCCAGCGGTCTTGCAAGAGGGCGCGCGTCGGCAGGCCGGTCAACTCGTCGTAGAATGCGCGACGGGCAAGACGCAGCTCGGCCTCCTTTCTGATCAGTGCGCCGTTGATGGCAATCGCCATCTGCTGCGCATCCAAGCTGCTCTTGAGAATGTAGTCCTGAGCGCCCTCGCGGACGGCACGCAAAGCCATGCCTTCGTCGTCTTGACCGCTGAGGATGATGATCGGCAGCTCGGGCGCCAACTCGGCCACGCGTTCGAGTGTCTCCAAACCCGAGGAATCGGGTAGGCAGAGATCGAGCAGGACAAGGTCGAAGGTTTCCTGGCGCAGCGCATCGGCTGCGTCCTCGACCCGTTCGGCGACGGAAAGCGTGAAGCGGCCCAGCGCCGCCTTGTGGAGCGTCATGCGCGCCAGGGCGACGTCGCCCGGATTATCCTCGACGAAGAGGATGTGCGTGGAGTGCATCCCGTTCAATTGTCGTTCTCGTCGACGCGCAAAAAAGCCGATCCAATGCAGCCGGGCCAGTTGGCGGCCCTGCCCCGTCCTAACCCGACAAGGTTACTGCAGTGCTTACAAGAACACGCCATGCGGTTCTCCGGCGGATTGCCCCGCATGCCTTGCTCGACTGGCAATAGACACACAAATCAAAGGTTGAGTTATCCAAAGTTGATCGATAGAGCTGACTACTGATATGTCACCTGGGCTGAACAGAAGGGCACAATACACAACCTTACTGGCTTAATAAAAATTGAAAAACCGGCATGAGAAAAGACGTTTAGTTCACAACATCAAATGAACACCCACTCCGATAGTGTCAATCAGAAAGCGCCCGCTTTTCAACTTTCACGAGAGTGGAAAACCGCAACTCTCGTTGGCGCAGCCGCGTTGGCCGCGGCTTGGCTCGGTATCGAGTGGACCCGCGAGGCGAGCATCGTCGCAGCGCTCTGGCCGGCCAACGCGGTGTTGTTTGCCGCCATGCTCTATCGCCCTTCCAGCGAGCACCTGCCGTCTGCCTTTGCGTTTTTTCTCGCTGTACTTTTGGCCAACCTGGTCCACGGCGACCCCTTGCTCGTCAGCGTGGGACTGTCCGTTGCCAACCTTGCGGAGGTCTTCGCCGCCTACGGTTTGAGCCGGTGGCTGTTGAGGTCCGGCGCGCATCTGGACAGCCTAAAGGCCTTCGTCCAAGTGCTCGGCTGCGCTGCCGTCGCGGCGCCGGTGGTCGGCGCATTTCTCGGTGCCGGCATTGTCCATCTCGCGCTCGCGACTCCCTACTGGACCGTTTGGACCACCTGGTGGGCCGGGGCCGCCGTGGGCATGCTCGTGTACTTCCCGATCTGCGCGGTCGTGGCCAAGGGAAAGCTCTTTGGCCCCTTCGCCGGAGTCAGCAGGACCGAGATGCTGCTGAGCATGGCCGTCTACAGCATCCTGACGGCGTTGGTGTTTCTCGAAGGAAGCACCTATTCCCTTCTGCTGCTCCTGCCGGCGCTGCTTTGGGTAGCCATTCGCCTCAAGATGGTGGGAACGGCCATCGCGGTCGCCATCACCGGCGTGGTGCTCACCTCCCTGACGGTGGCCGGCATCGGCCCGATCGGGGAAGTGTTCGGCGTGTCCGTCATGGCGAAGGTCCATGACATTCACTTCGTCCTTCTCACGCTGGCCCTTCCCTCTCTCTTGATCGCCATCACCGTTCAGGGGCGCGACAGGCTTATCGACGCCCTGTCGGCGAGCGAGGAGCGCTACCGGAAGCTCTACGACGAGTCGCCCGTCATGCTCCACTCGATCGGCACGGACGGCCGCATGGTTTCGGTCAGCCAATTCTGGCTGGACAAGATGGGATACCGACGCGACGAAGTCCTCGGTCGGAAAAGCACCGAGTTCCTGACGGAAGAGTCGCGGCGCTATGCGACCGACGTGGTCCTGCCGCAGTTCTTCAAGGAAGGCGCGATCAAGGATATCGAGTATCAGTTCGTGGCGAAGAACGGCGAGGTCTTCGACGTTCTGATGTCCGCCATTCAGGACAAGGACCCAGCGCACGGTACCGCTAGGTCCATGGCGGTCATCGTCGATATCTCCGATCGCAAGGCAACCGAAGGGCAGCTCGCCGATACGGTGGCGCAGCTAAAGCGCTCCAACCGCGATCTGGAGCAGTTTGCCTATCTCGCCTCGCACGACCTGCAAGAGCCCTTGCGGATGGTGTCCAGCTTCACCGAGCTCTTAAGCCTCGAGTACAATGAAAGGCTGGATGCAAAGGGCCGAGAGTATCTTCACTTCGCGCATGACGGTGCGGTCCGCATGAGCGCGCTCATTCAGGACATCCTGGCCTACTCACGCATCGGGCGCGATATGGATATGTCGGGCGCCGTCGATCTCAATCACGTCGTCAGCGCCGCCGTGGGGAAGCTCAGCGCGCTCATCGAGGAGACGTCGGCCATGGTGTCTCACGGCGCCTTGCCTACGGTGCGCGGCAATGCGGCCATGCTGGCCGTGCTCTTCCAGAACCTGATCAACAATGCGCTAAAGTACCGTAGCGATCAGGCGCCTCTGGTTGATATCGTCGCAACGCGACAGGAGGGGGCTTGGCTGCTCACGGTCTCCGACAACGGAATTGGCATCGACCCCAGGCACCACGACCGCGTGTTTGGTCTCTTCAAGCGGCTGCATACGCGTAGCCAGTATGACGGAACGGGAATTGGCCTGGCGATGTGCCAGCGAATCGTAGAAAGACACGGAGGCAGGATCTGGGTCGAGTCCGAGCTCGGCGAAGGCAGTAGGTTCCAGATCACGTTTCCCGATTCCTCGGGCGAGGTTGACCCCCAATGAACAGATCAAGTGGCGAGCCGATCGAGATTCTGCTCGTCGAAGACAATCCTGGCGACATAGCGCTGACCCAGGAAGCGCTCAGACGAAGCAAGATCAGCAACAAGCTGTCTGTGGTGAACGATGGAGATGCGGCCCTGGCTTACCTTCATCAGCGTGCCGGCTACGAAGGCTCGTCAAAACCGCAGCTCATTCTGCTCGACCTCAACTTGCCGGGCATGGACGGACGGGAGGTTCTCGAACAGATAAAGTCCGACCCGAAAACGCGGCGCATCCCGGTCGTGGTCATGACCACCTCGAACTCCGAGCAGGATATCGTCAGCAGCTACGATTCCCATGCCAACTGCTACATCACCAAGCCGGTGAACATGGACAGCTTCAAGAGCGTCGTCCAATCGATCGACGAGTTTTGGTTTTCGGTGGTGCAGTTGCCGGCATCCGTTTCCGAGAGCGGCTAGCAGAGGCAGTTCGGTGCAGCAAAGGTCGAGTTGCTTGACGTCCCCCGATGAACCGGATCTGCCCGCATGGTCGCGCCCCATCTGACAAAGGTGCTTCTCATTGAAGACAATCCCGGCGACGTTCGCCTGGTGCAGACCCTTCTCTGCGGAGATAGGCAGTCCCGCTATGCCCTGGTCGATGTGCCGGAGTTGGAGGCAGCTCAGGTGCTCCTCTCGACGCAAACATTCGACGTTGTCTTGGTGGACCTCGGCCTTCCCGACTCCGAGGGAATCGCAACCTTGCGAAAGCTGATAGACCTCCACTTCGATATCCCGGTCATTGTCCTGACCGGCGACCTGAGCGAGGAGCAGTCGATCGGCCTGATCAAGGCCGGCGCTCAGGACTATCTGACCAAGGGCCACATCGACCGAGAATTGCTTCAGCGCTCGGTGGACTATGCGATCGAGCGCTACAGGCTGCATGCGGAGTTGAACCAAAGCCGGCGCGACGCGGAACGACAACGCGAGTTGCTTCATCTCGAGAAGCTGTCGACGGCACGCCACGCATCGGCAACGGCCGACAGCTTCGGGGAACTGTCGCTCCGCATCGCCGACCCAAAGATCTTCGAGCTCTTGGTGGAAGAGTATGGGGTTTTCATCCTAGAAGCGATGGAGCAACGCATCCACGGTGAGATCCCCGGGTTGGAGAGCCGGATCCAGGGCTTTGCGCAAAGGCTGGGTGCGCTCCGTGGAAAGCCGAAGGACTTGACGGAAATCCACGTTGCCGCCTGCCGTGCCGCGATGAAAAACGCCAAACAGCGCAGGCGCGAAGGTATCTCCTCCGAGTCCCAACTGCTCCTGATTGAGATCATGGGCTATCTCGCGCTCTACTATAGGACCTACATGGGCCCCACACCGCACCGTCGAAAACCCGCCAAGGCGATCAAGGAACCAATGGATGACTGAGAACCAAGGAGCTGGATCGGAAGGCCACGTTCTCAGGCTCTACGTGACAGGTCGCACCCCCCGTTCGGAACGCGCCATTCAGACGCTACGCAAGCTCTGCGACACCGAGCTTCGCGGGCGATACGAGTTGGTCGTCGTCGATGTGCTTGTGAACCCGCAACTGGCAGAAGACGAGAAGATCCTGGCGACGCCAACGGTCGTTAAGGCCCTGCCGCCGCCCATGCGGCGAATCATCGGCGATCTATCCGACACAGAGAAGGTCCTGCTCGGTCTGGACCTGACCTCACCGCCACAGGCGCCTACAGACTGACATCTTCAGGGACGGACATGGAACTCGTTCAGAAACACCCCACGGGCATTGAGGGCCTCGACCATGTTGCGCAAGGCGGCTTGCCCCAAGGCCGGACAACCCTGCTGTCCGGAACCGCCGGCAGCGCCAAGACAATCCTTGCCGGCCAGTTCGTGATCGAGGGCATCCGAAAGTTCGACGAACCGGGTGTCTTCGTCACATTCGAAGAAAGCCCGGAGGACATTCGCAAGAACCTCGCGAGCTTCGGCTGGGACGTGCACGCCTATGAGGAGCAAGGGGTCTTTGCCTTCGTCGACGCCTCGCCGCTGTTCGGTACGGAAACGGTGGTGAGTGGGACCTACGACCTTGGCGCCCTCATTGCCCGCATCGAGCACGCCGTCAACAAGGTCGGTGCAAAGCGGGTGTCGATCGACTCCATCGGCCCCATCTTCGCCCAACTGCCGAATGCTCAAATCGTTCGATCGGAGCTGCTGAGGGTTTCGCAGGTTCTGAAAAGGCTGGGCGTCACGACGATTATGACGGCCGAGCGAACGCAAGACTATGGCGAGATCGCCCGCTACGGCGTCGAAGAGTTCGTCTCCGACGGCGTGATCGTCCTGCGCAATGTGCTCGAAGAAGAAAAGCGCCGGCGGACCTTGGAGATCCTGAAGTTCCGCGGCGCTGCGCACGGCAAGGGCGAGTTTCCCTTCACCATCGTGCCCGACAACGGGGTCGAGGTCATCCCTCTATCGGCCATCCAGCTTACGCAGTCCTCATCCGACAACCGCATTCCCTCTGGCGTGAAAGAGCTCGACAGCATGTGCGGCGGCGGCTTCTTTCGCGATTCCGTCATTCTGGTGTCCGGCGCAACGGGTGCCGGCAAGACTCTCATGGTCACCGAGTTCCTCAAGGGCGGTGTCGAGAACGGGGAACGCTGCATGCTGTTCGCCTTCGAAGAAAGCCGCGGACAGCTCTTCCGAAATGCGACCGGCTGGGGCATCGACCTTGAGAGGATGGAGCGGGACGGCCTGCTCAAGGTAGACGCCTACTACCCGGAGATCATGAGCCTGGAAGACCATCTCGTCCGCATCAAAGTCGCCCTGGACACCTTCAAGCCTCAGCGAGTGGCGATCGACAGTCTTTCGGC
>JANQIA010000230.1 GCA_028282405.1 Rhodovibrionaceae bacterium | reverse complement strand
ATCAACCGGGTGATCGGCATCTCCGGCGCCAGCATCCTGAGCCGGGTGATGGGGCTGATCCTTGCCGCCGTCGCCGTCGACAACGTGCGCGACGCCTTGTTGGCGAGCGGGATTCCAAGCTAGTCAGGACAGAGCTTTCTGTGCGGCGATCAGCTTGCGATCGCGTTCGGCAGCAAGCTCGGCGAAACTCCGTCCCCGCTCCTCCTCGACGATCCCTGCATTCAAAACACGCCCTGTCTCCTCGTCCAGCCGAGGCGCATTCATGCTGTCCCACCAGCGATGAAAGCTGTCGCCGTAGCGGGCGCAGAAGCCCTCCATACCGGCACCGCCGCTCCCAAGGCTGAAGAGCATGTGCGGACCCATGACCGACCAGCGCAGGCCCGGCCCCGACGTTACCGCCTTGTCGACGTCCTCGACGCTGGCCACACCCTGCAGCACGAGATCGATCGCCTCCCGCCACAGCGCGGCCTGCAGGCGGTTGGCCACATGGCCCGGCACCTCCTTGTTCACCCGGATTGTCACCTTGCCGCAGCCTTCATAGAAGGCCTGCGCGAAATCGAGCGCGCCCGGCGCCGTCCGCTCGTTGCCGAGCAGCTCGACCAAGGGAATGAGATGCGGCGGGTTGAAGGGATGCCCGAGAACAATCCGGCTCGGATCGCGCCAAGAGCCCTGTAGATCGCTCAGCAGCAGGCCGGAGGAGCTGGTGGCGACCAGGGCATCGGTCGGCAGGGCGGCTTCGATCTTCCCGTAGATCTCATGCTTCACATCGAGGCGCTCCGGCACGCTTTCCTGGACGAACTGCGTCTCGGCGACGGCGCTCGCCACATCGCCAACGAAGCGGATGCGATCGGGCGTTGCCCCCGCCCTCACGAGCCCCAGCTGCACAAGGCTTGGCCAAGCGGTGTCGATGTAGCGCCGGGTGTCTGCCTCGGCATTGGTTGCGGGATCGAAGAGGTCGACCTCCTTGCCGGCAGCCAGGAACAGGCTTGCCCAGCTCGCGCCGATCACGCCGGCACCGACGATACCGACGCGCTCCACCATCTCGGGAAAGGCTGTCATGGAAAGCTCCTGTTAGAACAACTCGGGCCTGAGCGGCGAAGCTGCGACCAAGCCGCCGTCGACCGTGATCGTCTGCCCGTTGACGAAGGCGGCTTCGGCGGAAGCAAGCCAGACGGCCGCTTGCGCGATGTCCGCAGGCGTTCCGAGCCGCCCCACCGGATGGCGAGCGACCGCATCGGCCCGCGCCGCGTCCGGGTCGTCCGCCAAGTCGAAGGCGGAATCGGCCATCTCCGTCATGATCCAGCCGGGCGCGATGGCGTTGCAGCGGATGCCCTCAGGCCCATGATCGACGGCGATGGAGCGGGTCAAAGCCTGCACGAAAGCCTTGGAGGCGTTGTAGAGCGCCATCTTGGGGTCGGCGTGGCTGGCGCTGATCGAGCCGATGTTGACGACGGCACCACCGCCCTGAGCCGCCATCGCCGGAATGACGCTGCGGCAAAGCTGGAACACAGCCTTGGCGTTGACGCCCATCAGCCGCTCCCAATCTTCGTCGCTGCTCTCGACCACCGTCTTTTCGATCTGAATGCCGGCGTTGTTGACCAGGATGTCGATACCGCCCAGTTGCGCCTGGGTCACCGCAACCAGCTCTTCCGCCTGCCGCGCGTCGCTCACATCCACCGAAAGCCACTCGACGCCTTTCCGAAGATCGACCGGGGAACTACCGCGCCCGCAGGTCAGCACACGAGCCCCTTCCGCAGCGAAAGCCGCGACGATGGCGCGCCCGATACCGCGGCTGCCACCGGTGACCAGTGCCCTCCTACCGACAAGCCGTTGGGTCGCTGCCGGCTCAGTCATGCGCGATCATCACGTGGCGGACCGCGGAGTAGGCATCCAGCGAATAGACCGACATGTCGCAACCGGTGCCCGAGCCTTTCATCGCCGCCCAAGGCATCTCGGGCGTGCCAACACCGTGGGTGTTCACCCAGGTAAAGCCGTAGCGCAACCGGCTGGCGACCGCCGCGGCTCGGCCAACATCCCGCGTCCAAACCGACGAAGCCAAGCCATATCGGCTTGCATTCGCCCAGCCGATGGCCTGCTCCACGTCCGAGAAACGCGAGATCGTCACGACCGGCCCGAACACCTCGTCGGTGGCGATCTCGGCGTCGTTCGCGACATTGGCGATGACGGTCGGGGCGTAGAAAAAACCCGACCGCTCATCTGCACCGCCGCCGGCGGCAACCTCCGCACCGCGACGCGCCCGCTCGACGAAGCCGGCCACGCGCTCCCGCTGATCCGACGAGATCAACGGCCCCATCTCGACTCCCTCGTCCTTTGGCAAACCAGTCTTGATCGTCGAGACGGCGGAAGCAGTATCGGCCACCAGCCTTTCGTAGATCCGATCAGATGCCATGATCCGGCAGGGCTGAGCGCAGTCCTGCCCGGCGTTGAAGTAGGAGCCGCCGCGGATGGCCTCGGTCACCGCCTCCAAGTCGGCATCGTCGAACACGATGACCGGCGCCTTGCCGCCAAGCTCAAGATGAACGTGCCGGATCTGTCGCGACGCAGCCGCCATCGCTGCCATGCCCGTCGCCGGTGAACCGGTCACCGAGATTGCCTCCATCTCCGGTGCATTGATCAGGCGATCCCCGACCGAGCTACCGGCCCCATGGACGACGTTGAACACACTCTTGGGCACCACATCGGCGATCAGCTCGCCAAGACGCAAGGTCGACAGCGGTGTCAGCTCGGATGGCTTGAGAACCACCGTGCAGCCCGCCGCGAGTGGAGCCGCGAGCTTCCAAGCCGCCATCATCAAGGGATAGTTCCAGGGCGCAATGGCCGCGACCGGCCCGACCGGGTCCTTACGGATCATCGAGGTATGGCCGCGCACATACTCGCCGGCTGCGGAGCCCGACTGCGTCCGCGCCGCTCCGGCCATGAAGCGGAAGGTGTCGATGGTCAGCGGCATCTCGTCGTCGAGCGCGCTGGGCCAAGGCTTGCCGCAATTCCGGCTTTCCAGCTCGGCAAGTTCCTCCGCATTGGCCTCGATCACCTCGGCGATCTGCAGCAAGAGGGCCGCCCGCTCGGCCGGCGTGCTCAGCGAGTAGGTCTCGAAGGCTTCGGCCGAGGTGCGGACCGCCGCGTCCAGTTGCTCCGCCGAGACTTCGGCGACGCGGGCGATTTCGCTGCCCGTCCCCGGGTCCAAAACGCCGAGCGCCTCGCCGGTACCCTCGACCAGTTCGCCATCGATCAGCAGCTTCGTCGCTGTCATGTGCCTCCTCCTGTCTGTCGCGCTCGGGTCACAGCCGCATCTGTTGGGCCTGGGCGGTCAGGCCGCCGTCGAGCACCCAGAGCTGGCCGGAAGCGTAGCGCGCCTCGTCGCCGGCCAGCCAATTGACCAAGTTGGCCACATCCTCGGGCGTGCCGTAGCGCCGCATGGGGTGGATGTGGCGCACTTCGCCCTTCAGGCTCTCGATATCGCCTGCACCGCCGAAGAAGCTCTGCAGCATCGGCGTGTCGATGTAGCCGGGACAGACCGCATTGACGCGGATGTTCTCCGGCCCGTGGTCGCAGGCCATGGCCCGCGTCAGGGCGTGCACCGCGCCCTTGGTGGCGCAATAGGCAGCAAGGCTCGGGTCGGCGATGAAGCCGTCGTAGGAGCCGAAATTGACAATCGAGCCGCCGCCGGCTTTGCGCATCAGCGGCAACGCATGCTTCGAGGTCAGGAACGTCCCGGTCACGTTGATCGCGAAGATCCGGTTCCAGTCCTCGAGCGAGGTTTCCTCCACCGTCTTCTCGATCTCGATGCCGGCCGCGTTGACCAGCACGTCGAGCCGGCCGTCGTTGTCGTCAATGGCAGCCATCAGCGCAGCGACGCTGTCTTCGCTTGTCACATCGGTGCGGTGGAACACGATGGCCTCGTCCGCTCCGACCCCACCATCGGCGATATCGGCGGCGTAGACCTTGGCACCTTCCTTGGCGAAGCGGGCGCAGATCGCCTGTCCGATACCGCCGCATCCGCCGGTCACCACGGCGACCCGACCCTGAAGGTGGCCCTTCCCGGCTTCGCTCATGGCGCGGCGGCCCGGCGATAAGCATCGAGCACCATACCGTGGAAATGATGCACCGCATGCTCGCTCAGGCCCGAGCCTTCCGCATCGACCACATAGCGGCCCTGTTGGAAGGCGGGCGTGCGCATACCGCGCTGCACGCTCTCGACCAGGCCGATGTCCTCGGGCTGCAGCACCTCATCGACGAAACGGATGGCTTCCCGCTCCGCCTCGTTCGGCGTGTCCGTTTCGAGAAAGAAGTCGAATTCCTCGTAGGTCTCTTCGGGGCCGAGCGGAATGAAGCGCCAGACCATGAAGTTCCCACGGCCGGGATAACGCATCAGCGTGGTGTTGGGCCAAAGATACCAGACGGCGTGATCGGTCACACTGGCTGCCTCGATGTCGTAGGCTTTGTTGTCCTGTCGGCCGGCCTTGGCCATGTGGCTGGAGTAGATCCCGTGTGTCGTGACCTTGTAGGTGTCCATCTCCACCAAGGTGACGAAACCCTTATGCGCCACGGAGCAGTGGTAACACTCGAGGAAATTGTCGACGACCGCTTTCCAGTTGGCCTGAATGCGGTAAGTCAGGCGATGCGCGAAGGTGAGCGCGCCGATGTCCGGCGCGTAGCTCAGGATCTCCTTGGCGAGGTCACCGGACTGTTCGGCGAGGGATGGCGCTTCGGGGTCGAGGTTCACGAACACCAGATGGCAGAAGACTTCGACGCGAACCGGCGTCAGGCGGATCTGCCCTTTCTCGAAGTTCTCGACCATCTCGCAGTGGCGCGCGGAATAGAGCGTTCCGTCGAGCCGGTAGGCCCAAGCGTGATAGGGGCAGGTGATCATCTTCGTCCGCCCCTCACCCTGCAGCAGCTCATGGCCGCGATGCTTGCAGACGTTATAGAAGGCGCGCAGCGCGCCGTCCGCATCGCGGGTCGCGAAGATGCTCTGTCCCTGAATGTCGCCGGTGACGTAGCTCCCGGGCTGTCGCAGTTTCTCCTCGTGGCAGAGGAACTGCCAGCTCCTCCGGAAGATCTCCGTCCGCTCGACCTCCAGGAACTTCGGCGTCCGATAGCACTCGGTGTTGAGCGACCAGGAGCGGGCCGCGACAGAGTCGAAGCCCTTGCCGACCTTCTCCAGTTCTTCCCGGCTCAGCCTTTCCATGCTCACTTCGTCTCCCTTGTCTCGTCAGGGCTCCCGCGCGCTAGGGGCGCGGAAAGCGGCCCTTCCTCTCTAGTTCGTAGATCGGTTGATTGTTGCGCACGTAGGCGCGCGCGGCGTCCTGCTGTGGCTGGTAGTCCCACGAGAGGCCTTGCTTCAGCATCACGCCTTTCAGCAGCCGGCGGCGGCTTTGGCTCTCCAGTACGCTCCGCTTGAGCGCGGCCGTGTCGTAGGTCGTGGCGATCTCCTGCCGCAAGCACTCGACGGCGACACACTCTGCCGGCTCAGACGCCAAGTTGCGGGTCTCCTGCGGGTCGCTTTCCAGCTCGTAGAGCTGATCGGGATCGCTTTCCGCCTTGACGAACTTCCGGCTGCCGCGGCGGACCATGAAGATCGGCTCCTGCGCCCCCTCGCCGAAGTACTCGCCGATCGCCTCGTCATGGCCGTCACTGCCCGAAAGATGCGGCAAGAGCGAGCGACCCTCCAAGGGCGTCGCATAATCGCCGGCATCCCCGTCGCGCGCCATCTCGACGAAGGTGGGCAAGAGATCGACCAGCGACACGGCGGCAGCCACGCGGCGCGGGGCGAAGCGCCGCGGCGCATGGACGATCAACGGAACCCGCGCCGAATGCTCGAAGAAGCTCATCTTGAACCAGAGCCCGCGCTCTCCGAGCATGTCCCCATGGTCGGCGGTGAAGACGACCACCGTGTCATCCGCGAAGCCGGTTTCCTCCAGGGCTTGCATGACCTCGCCAATCTTGCGGTCGACGTCGAAGATCGACCCGTAGTAGGCGCGACGGGCCCTGCGCAGCGTCGCGTCGTCGAACTCGACATCACTCGCGCCGTAGACATCACGCAGCCGCGCGGAATGCGGGTCTTCGGCGACGCTGCCATGGGGCGTCTTCGGCAGGTCGATGTCTTCATCCCTGTAGAGATCCCAGGTCTCCTGCCGGCAGAGGTAGGGGTCGTGCGGCTGGATCATCGCGAGTGTGAGCAAAAAGGGTGTGCCGTCATCCGCCCGCGCGCGCTCGAAGAGGTAGCGCTTGGCGTGGAAGACCGCTTCGTCGTCGTAGTCGAGGTAGAGGGAGCGCGTGCAGACCCCGGCCTGCTTCACGACGTCAATGGTGTGGTACCAGTCGAGCCGCTCGCCCGGCCTGTCCCACTCCGGATGCCAAGTGAAGTCGGCCGGATAGACATCGGTGGTCAGACGCGCCTCGAAGCCATGGAGTTGATCGGGACCGACGAAGTGCATCTTGCCGCTAAGGCAGGAGTGGTAGCCTTCAGCCGCCAGGTAGTGCGCGAAGGTCGGTATCTCGGCGGGAAACTCGACGGCGTTATCCCAGGCGGCGATCTTGGAGGGCAGGCGCCCACTCATCATGGAAAATCGGGAGGGCGCACAGAGCGGCGAGTTGGTGTAGGCGGCGTCGAACACGACCCCTTCGTCGGCCAGCCGCGCGATCGTCGGCGCTTTGACCACCGGGTGCCCATAGCAAGGCAAGAACTGGGGCGCGAGCTGATCGGCCATGATCAGCACAACGTTCGGCTGTCGACCTCTCCCTGCCATGGCGTCCTCCGGTTAAGACTCTCAGTCTCTTCCGGATTTTCGCAAAGACCTGTATATTTTCGCCATGAACAGGAAGTTTTCCGCCCTAGACCTGGTACGAGGTGCCGAATCGATCCCGTCGAGTGCTGGGCAGGCGCCGCTCGCAAAAGACGCGACCTCCATCGCCGTTTTGCTGCTGCCGGCCTTCAACGCGCTCGCAACCATGGCCTTCCTCGACCCCTTCCGCGCGGCGAACTACCTGACCGGCAGCACACTCTACGACTGGGACATGGTCTCCCTCGCAGGAGACGCGCTGTCGGCCAGCAATGGCCTTGAGGTCGCAAGCACGCGTACGCTGCAAGAGGCGGACGCGCCCTACGACTACGTTATCGTCAGCGCGAGCTGGGCGCCCGAAGCCTATCGCGACCGGCGGCTCTTCGACTGGCTTAAGCAGCATGCGCGACGCGGCGCAGCGCTCGGTGCGATTGATACAGGCGCCTTCGTCCTCGCCTTTGCCGGGCTCTTGGCGGGGCGGCGGGCAACGGTGCACTACGAGCATATCGCCGCCTGCCGCGAGCTCTTTCCCGAGCTGGAGATCACCGAGGATCTGTTCGTCATCGACGATGAGCGGCTGACCTGCTGCGGCGGCACTGCCTCGAGCGATCTGGCGCTGGAGATGATCCGCCGACGCTTCGGGCTCGATCTCGCCAATGCGGCGGCCCGCTACATCTTTCATGACCGCTTGCGCGCCGGCAGCGAAGGCCAGGACTCGGCCATTCATGAACCGGCCGGCTATGCCATGCCGGAGACCTTGCGCCGCGCCATCGCCGTCATGGAGCGTACCCTCGAAGCGCCGCTGCCTTTGGCGGCCATTGCCAAGCGGGCCAGCATCTCGCAACGGCAACTCGAACGTTTGTTCAAAGCGCATACCGGCGTCACCGCCGTGCAGTATTATCTGGAGGTCCGGCTCGATCGGGCCCGCAGCATTCTCATGCAAACCGACCTCTCGATTCTAGAGGTCGCCGTCGCCTGCGGCTTCTCGTCCCGGGAGTACTTCGCCCGCACCTATCGGCAGCGCTTCGGCCTTGCGCCGTCCCAAGACAAACTGGAAGGACGCGTGCCCTTCCAGTTCCGTTCCTTCCCCAGTCCAAACCGTCAGGTTCAGCCGGGGCGCCGGACGAAGCCGACGCGCCGCTGATCCAGATTGACCGTTCTCGATATGCTTCCGAAAGGGAAGCCGAGCCTCAGTCGTCGTTCTCCTCTTCCTCGCCAGCCGGACAGCAGCGATACTCCTGCGACTTCTCGAGCAGCTCGATCTGCTTCGCGAGCAGCTTGTTCTCGAGCTCCTTGCGGGTCAGGTCCAGCTTGATCTCGCTCTGCAGTGCCGGCTCACAGACGTTACAGTCGTCGAGGCAGCCTTTGACCAGAATGGCCGGCGTCGGCAGGCAGGTCTTGATCTCGAAGGACAGCTCCGCGGCCAGCTTCGGATTGACGCTGCCGCCGACCTGATCGAGCAGCCCAGCCGAGACGAGATCTTCGTCCACGGCTCTCAGCGCCTTCTCCCGTTCCTCGCGCGAGATCGGCTGCGCCGCCTTGAAGCGCTGCCCAACGGTGGACTGCACGCCGACGAACCGCCCTTCGAACTGCGGGCTCGCATCGCCGCCGGTCGAGATCAATCCGGCACGGTCGGCCGCGCCGCTGCCGCGGGCGACGGACTCCACCGTGACACGCTGCTTGTCGGTCGCCAGAACGCCCTGCGGAATGACCGAGACCTCGCCCGAGTAGCGTGGTGGCAGAACTTCCACCTTGCTGTCGGCAGCCGAGTCGACGACGCGCCGCGTGATCGCCGTGATCCTGAAGCGGATGATCTGCGTCTTGTCGATCTGATAGGCGAAATAGGTCACCGCATGGCAGCGGTTGGGGTTGTGGAGAGTGCGGGTCGCCGACTCGAAGGTGCTTTCCGACTCCCCTTCCGCGTGGACCCTGCTCTGCACCTCGCCGACGGAAACCGAACTCGCCGCACGCGTCGCCTGGACCGAACGCTCATGCGAGGACTCGGCATGGCTGCGCAGCTCGCGGGTGAAGTCGAGCGAGGAAGAGGCGTTGTGCGAACCGCTGGCGCTGGCCGACGGTCCGAAGAAGAAGGTCTCGAGCGCCCCGGACACGCTGCCGTCCGTCTTGAACGAGCCGGAGCTCGACCGGTCGGAGTCGATATCCTCCCGGACCGACAGGTCGGACATGAAGCGGCTCATGGAGCTCATGTAGAAGCTCTCTTCCGAGGTCTGCTCGTGACGGTAGCTGACCTCGGACTCGCGATCGAAGGTGAAACGGTTCTTGCGGCTGGCGCTGAACAGACGCACCCGCTCGCCGGGCAATAGCGTCGTCGAGTAGACGAGGTCGCCCAAAGAGAGAGGCCCTGGACAGCGCTCGAACAGGACGCTGATCTTCACCTCGACGGGAATGTCGCCGATGCGATTGATCAGGCGGTAGTCGAAGGTCAGCCGGTCGCAACAGGGCTCTGGCGTGAGCACCGGGCAACAGGGAATCTCATTCACCTTCGTCGGCTTATCCGTCAAGCTGGTCATCGTAGCTCCTTTCCACCGCCACTCCTGCCGGGCAGGCACGCTCGTCAAGAACAAGCGGTGTCCTCTTGGCGTTTCAGTGTTTCGAGGAGAGTGCGGACGGCGCTAGCGGCCGACGGCAAAGCGCGCGGCGGAAAGAGCCACTGACGTGCCGGCTGTCCGCTCCTAGCGAAACGGTACCGGCCTGCTGGAATTGAATCTGGCTGGCTCCGGCCTGATCCCTGGCGCAGCAGAAGACTGCCCCGAAACAGGCCCCGGAGTTAGCACTCTGTCATCGTTGCAGCATCGCCACGATTAACCCCCCTCGATCCCTAAGCTGCCGACCTCCGCCTGCCGCGCCTTCACCGAACAATCTCGGAGATCCTCGATGACGGCGTTCCCCCGGCATATGCGGGTCGACACATCAAGAGGCTACGCCATCTGGTGTCGCCGCCTTGTGATAAAAAAAATACATTCTGCCGTCGTATTGTTAAATAAATCACGGTTAGCGCAGCGTATTGTGCAGTCCGTCACACTCGCTCAGCGCGCTCAGTCCGGCTTGATGCCCATGGCCGCCAACTCGTCCTCCAGGCGCCGCTGCACGTGACCGGCGAAGCCAGCGCCGGCCTCGGTGACACTGTCGACCGCCAGGTGAACGCCCGCTTCTTCCAAAGCGGCGACCTCATCGGGGAAGCGGGCCACCGCCGCGATCATGCCGTCGAAGCGGCTGCGGGTCAGGCGCTCGATCATGTCCAGGTTGGCACTCAACTCCGGCAAGGCCAGCATCACCAGGCTGACATCGCCCGGATGCACCCGGTCCCAGAAGTCCGTGTCGGTGGCATCGCCGAGCACCGCATTGCGTCCCGCCTCCTGATGCGCCGCCACCTTGTCGGCATCGCTGTCGACGCCAACGATCTTATCTCCATAGAGAGAGCGCATGTGGTCGTAGGCTGCTGCGCCAATGCGCCCCATGCCGAGGATGGCAATGCGGGCATCGCCCAGGTGAACAGGCTGATCGTCGGCGTGACGCTCCTGGCTCTGCCAGCGAACGAGGCGGTCATGGTAGCGGTCGTAGAGCCCGCGTGACATGGCATTGAGCGGCGCACCGATGACGAAGGTAATGGCCAGGGCGATGGCAAGGACAGCCAGCCAGTCCGGCGATAGCCAGCCGTTCGTGACCCCGATCGCGCCAACGATAAGACCGAACTCGCTGTAGTTGGCGAGGGAGAGCGATGCCAAGGAGGCGCTGCTGGCGCGCAACCGAAAGCGGGTCAGAAGCGCGAAGAAAAGGCCGACCTTGAACGGCAGCAGCAGGACGAATAAGAGCGCGACCATAACAGCCTCGGCGGTGAGGCTGCCTGTCAGGCCGATGTTCAGAAAGAAGCCGACCAGCATCACGTCCTTGAAACTCAGCAGCGAATCCGAGATCTCGCCGGCGAGCCGGTGCTTGGACAGCAGCACGCCCAGCACCAGCGCCCCGAGGTCTGCCTTCATGCCCACCAGGTCGAAGGCGGCGGCTCCCACGACGAGGGCGGCAAAAAGCCCGTAGAGCGGGACCAACTCGCCATGGCCGCAGCGGTCCATGATGAAAAAGAGCACCGGCCGGAGGAACACCAGCCCGACAAGCGCGAAGGCCCAGAGCGACGGCAACTTGCCTGTCGAGAAGGTGATGAAGAGGACCGCGATGATGTCCTGCATGATCAGGATGCCGACGGCGACCCGTCCATGCAGCGACTTCATCTCCCCCTTTTCCTCAAGGGTTTTGACCGCGAAGACCGTGCTGGAAAAGCTGAGCGCGAAGGCGACCAGGGCGCTGGTCGCCAGATCCATCCCGGCAAAGAGATGGATGCCCGTGGCGCTCAGGGCGAAGACGACGAGGCCGAACACGACCACCGTCATCGCCATGTGCAAGCTGGCACCGGCCCAGACCTCCGGCTTCAGCAGCGTCGTGATCTTCAGCTTCAGGCCGATTGAGAAGAGCAACAGGGTGACGCCGAGATCGGCAAGCTGGTTCAGGAGCGGGCTGCTCTCATAGCCAAAGGCGCTCAACGCAAATCCGGCAGCCAGGAACCCGACGAGCGGTGGCAGCGAAATCTGCTTGGCGGTAAACCCAAGCAGAAATGCAATTGCGATGAATATCGACTCCATGGCCCCCGTTCTGCGCTCCCTGCCTCCGGCCGCCTCATCTTTGGGCGCAAACTGCCTTGCGCCCGGGCGACGCTACGATAGCCGCCGAAAGCGTGAGGGCGCTATGGCTTATCTTTGGCTGTCGCGACGAGACAACGGCCCGTCAGGTCACCATGCCTGCCTCGGCTTACAGAAGACTCACGCTCATACGGGCTCGATGGCAGCATGTACGCTAAGCCGACGCCGCAGATCTTGCACATCCTTGAGATAAGGCAGGCGGCGCTGCGCAGTAACGACCTGCTGTTTATCGAGTGATGCGACGACCAGGGCCTCCTCGCCACCGCCCCGGGCTGCGTCTCGCCCGTCGGGTGCCAAGATGCAACTGCCTCCCAGATAGCGGGAGCCGTTCTCGACACCTGCATGGTTGGCATAAAGCAACCAGACACCGTTTTCGAACGCGCGTGCGGGCATGACTTGGCATGCGACGACGGCCCATTGCTCGACCAGCGCCGTGGGAACGATGACGACCTCGGCACCGGCCTCTGCCACCGCGCGCACGGCCTCAGGATACTCGGCGTCATAGCAGATCAAGATGGCGCACCGCATCCCGCCTAGAGAGAAGAGCGTCAGTCCTTGGCTGGGCGTGAAATAGGCGCCCTCGAAACCGGGCGGCAGGACGAGCTTACGGTGATTGGCCAGCAAGCGACCGTCCGCGGCGATACAGGCCGCCGCATTGTACAGCCGTTCCCCGTCGCGCTCGGGATAGCCATAGACGATGGCGCAACCTGTTTCTTGCGCTACCGCGGCTACTTGGCTCGCGAAAGGACCGTTGCAGGGTTCCGCCCGCTTCGCCACCTCCTCGCCCACGTCATAGCCCGACATGAACAGCTCGGCGCAGACCACAAGATCGAGGTCTTGGCCCCTAAGCGCAGCGCGCAGCCGTTCTAGCCGCTGCATCGGCGAGAGGCCGCCTCCGGCGCATTGGAAAACTCCGGCCTGCATGTCTCAGCGTCCGACCACGCGGATCTCACGGGGATAGTGCGTCAGGTAGTCGGCGCCCGTTTCCGTCACCACGACCGAGTCGCCGATACGTCCACCCAAGCGGCCATCGACCGAGATGCCGCCATCGACAGCGAAGGTCATGCCGGGCCTTAGCACGGTTTTGTCACCTGCCTTCAGCTCCGGCGCCTCGAGATAGGACATGCCGATGGAGCGACCGGTCCGATAGCCTGTCTCGTAACCGCGTGCGCGGTAGACCTCGTCCGCCGCCTCGGCAATCGACGCGGCTGTCACGCCAGGGCGGATGGCCGCTATGGCCGCCTGCTGGGCATCGATCGCCGCCTGCTGTACCCGAGCGGCTTCCTCGGATAGCTCTTCGATGAAGAACATCCTGTCGAAACCCAACTTGTAGAGCTTGAACTGAGCCATGTTGCAAAAACAGAAGTAAACCGGGTCGCCTCGCTCCAAGCGCTTCACGCTGGCACGCCGATGGACCATGGAGGTATCGCGTCCCGACTGCATGATCTGGAGGTTGTGGATCATGGGCGAGATGAAGGCATCCCAGCCTTTCGCTGTCAGGAAACCTGCCGCCTTGCGGGTCCCGGCGGCGATCACGGCCAAGGCGGCCTCGTACTCCGGCACATCCTCGGCCAGCGCGGTTTCGGCCGCCTCCATCATGGCGCCGGCGATCGCACCGGCTTCGCGCATGACCGACACCTCTTCCGGCGATTTGATCATCCGCATCTCGCCCAGGATGGAAGAAATGTCGTGCAATACCGTGTCCGGCATCTCCTCATCGAACCAGGCTCTTACGATCGCCGGCAAGGCTGCAGCCTCCACGCCGATGCGGCCCGGAGCTGCACCGAGCGTCCGGGCCAAGACCTGTTCCCAGCGGTTTTCACCGGCGTCCTCCCAGGTCGCCACGTTCTCCACCCAGGTCATGGCGGAGACCATCTCGCTTTCCATCAGCGGCGTAATGACCAGCGGAGCGTCGTCGGGACGCACTAGCAGGAAAGTGGGCCGGCCGAACTCGACCGAAAGATAGCCCCAGAAGCCAGCCAAATAGGCGATCGAGCTTTCCTCGGTGATGACAGCCACATCGATGCCGGCCTCTTTCAGTCGCGCTTGAAACTCGGCGGTACGTTGGCGTGCCTGGTCGAGCATGGAATCCGGTCCGTTCTAAAGAGCTGCAGCGAATGAACCTGCGCTAGCCGCAAACGGCAAGGGTCTCCGGGAAATGGCCGACTTCGAAAGCAGCTCATCGAGGATGAACACAACGGAGAGAAAGCGGACCAGACCGGCCTGCGGGGGCCGCGCCTCAGCCGGCCGGCGGCTTGTAGCTGCCGGTCAACTCCCCGGACTTCTTCATGGCATCCTCCGCCTCGGTCATCGAGATCAGCACCGTGGTGTCGACCTTGGAGAAGCTGCCGCTCGCACCGACGGCCATGGCGACGGCGGCCGCATCGACATTGTTCGGAAACTCGGAGATGACGATCACGTCGTAGTCGCCGAAGCAGAAGTACATGTCGACCATCTTGCCGCCGGCGGCCTTGAAGAGTTTCTCGGCTGCCCGCTTGCGGTTGTGCGGCCGCTTGACCAAGGCCTGGACGGCCTCCGTTGTGTAGCTGACACGGTGGAGATATCGCGGCATTGTCGCCTCCCTATTGCTTTGGTGGGGGCGTCTGCCTCTTGCAGGTTTCTCGCGTGTCCTGGCGTCCCCGGCCTTTGCAGCTTGCGCCGAACGCTGCGCTCTGTCGAGCCACCCGCCAAGGCGGCATTCCGGAAAAACGAAGGGCTAGGGCGTTTCTGCCTCTTGCCGGGTTTCTTCGAGCCACGCCTTGACCACACTGTAGCCGAGCGCCAGCACCACCGGCCCGACAAAGAGCCCAAGGATGCCCGAGGACAGCACGCCACCGATCGCCCCCAGGAAGATCACCAGCATCGGCACGTCGACCCCGCGGCCAAGCAGTATGGGTTTCAGGACGTTGTCGATCGATGTCACGAAGACGCACCAGATCAGGAAGATGATCGCCGTCGTCGTATCGGCGGACGAGAAGACGTAGATCACGGCAGGCAGCAGGACTGGCACCGGCCCGACCTGCAAGACGATCAGAATCAGGCAGACCAACGCCAAGAGGCCCGCTGCGGGAATGCCGACGGCCAGGAAGCCAAGGCCAGCCAAGATGGACTGCAGCAGGGCAATGCCGATGATCCCTCGGGCGACACTGCGGATCGTCGCACGCGCCAGATCGATGTAGGCGCTGCCTCGCTCGCCCACCATGCGGACGGCGAGCTCATGAGCGACCCGCTCCCCGCCGGACGCGTTGGCCAGGAGGGCGGCCGCGATGAAAATGGCGATGACGAAATGCAGCAGACCGATGCCGATCTGGCCAACGAAAGCCAACATCCAGCTACCGATCGCGTTCAGCTCCGGCCCGATCCGTCCGAGCGCCGCCTGAAGGTTAGTCGATGCCAGATCCCAGAAGCGGTACAGCGAAGAGCCGATCAGGGGCCAGCTTTCGACTTGTTGCGGCGGTGCCGGAATCGCCACGGTTCCCTGTGTCATGGCGTTCGCCAGCGTGCGTAGCCCGTCGACCAAGGTGCCGGCCAGCACGAGGGACGGAACAATCAGCACGAAAAGGCCGACCAAGACATAGAGCGCGGCGCTGAGCATGCGGCGCCCGCCTAGGGCTGCCTGCATCCGGGCGTAGAGCGGATAGGTGGCAACCGCGATGACGATGCCCCAGACGATCGGCGCCAGGAAGGGCTTGAGGATAGTGAAGCACCAGAAGATCAGCAGCAGCAAGAGGCCGATGCCGATCGCCGCCTGCATCGCGCGCTTGACGAAGGCTCCTTCGTCTCGGGATGAACCGCCGATCTCCATTCCCGCCCCCTGGAGCTGTGTCGCGGAGGATTCCGCGCCTTGCGCCCCACGCTAGCGCAGCTTCTTCAACGCTTGCTAGCGGGATATTAGTAGGACGAAGCCACGATCGCGCCCTGCGCCTCCTCAAGCAACCAATCTCGGAAGGCGCGCAACGCCGGATTGTCGAGCGCATCGGCGGGATAAGCGAGGAAGTAGCCGTAGTCGTCGAGCGCCACCTCGGAGACCCGGAAAAGCCTGCCTCCGGCCAGTTCGTCTTCGACCAGCTTGTCATTGAGGGCGACGCCTTGGCCGTCGATCACCGCCTGCACCCGCACGTTGGGGTCGGGAATGACGAGATCGTCGCGTGTCGGGCGATAGAGCAAGCCCGCTGCTCTATGCCAGTCCTGCCAAGCTTCGCTGCGGTCCCGGTCGTGCAGCAACGGCAGCTCCGGCAGCACGGCGGCCAGTCCCCTGGCGGCAACCCGCGCTTGAATCGCTGCGCCTGCCGTGGGGAAGGCGGGGCAGGAAAGCAGCGGCTCGATTTGGCAATCTCCCCACTGTCCCTTACCCCAACGTATCGCCATGTCGATGCCTTGCTGCGCCAAGTCGATCAGATCGATGGCCGGTTGCAAGCGCAACGCCACGCCGGGACGCGCAGCGATGAAGGTCATCAGTCGCGGGGAGAGCCAGCGTGACGCAAAGTAGGTGGAGAGGCCGACCGTGATGCGGGCGTCTCCGCCGACGCCTCTTAGCTCGGCGATCTCTCTCTCAAGTCCGCGAAAGGCCGGTTGCGCGGCCCGCCAGAGGCGCTGCCCCCTATCGGTGAGGGCGATGCTGCGATGTTCACGCACAAAGACCGCAAAGCCGAGCTCTTCCTCCAGCCGCGCGATCTGATAGCTGATCGCGCCCTTGGAGAGGTTCAGCTCCTCGGCGGCTGCCGTGAAGCTCAGATGGCGCGCAACCACATCGAAAACGCGCAGGCTGTCATAGGAGCGAAAGCGCATCCTTTCGTTTAATTTATTCAAACAATGAGTTCAAATGATTCGATTTGCACTGCGCTTAATTCAGGCGCTGAAATCAGTTATACTGTCGGCTGAGCCGTAGGTAATCGAAAGAGCCTAAGCATCATACTGAATTAAAAAGCTGGTCGATTAGCCAAATGATCTCGGCCTCGAACTCCCCAACCGCCAAAGTCACCGAGCAGCGCCGCCGCGCAGGTGGCCGCGCCGCCCGCATCGCCAGAGGCATGTCCGGCGATGGCCAAACCGGACCCGGCAAAAGCGGCCGCGAGCTGCCGCGCTACGAGCTGCTCGACGAAGAGGCCCTGCAGCAACTGGAAGCGCAGGCCGACTGGATCCTTCGGGAAATCGGCATCGAGTTCCACGACGACCCGGAAGCCCTGCAGCTCTTCCGAGATGCGGGCGCCACCGTCCAGGGCACGCGGGTGTGCTTCGATGCGGGTCACGCCGCTCATCTCTGTCGAACGGCGCCAAAGAGCTTTCAGATGGTCGGGCGCGACCCCTCCTCAAGCATCACCTTGGGCGGCGAGCATACGGTCTTCATGCCGGCCTATGGGCCACCCTTCGTCAGCGATCTGGACCGTGGACGTCGCTATGCGACCATCGAGGATTTCCGCAACTTTGTGAAGCTGACCTATGCCAGCCCCTGGTTGAACCACGGCGGCGGGACGCTTTGCGAGCCGGTCGACCTACCGGTCAACAAGCGGCACCTGGACATGGTCTATGCGCACCTGCGCTATTCGACCAAGCCCTTCATGGGCGCGGTGACGGCGCCGGAGCGGGCCGAGGACTCGATCGCCATGGCCCGGACCGCTTTCGGCGAGGGCGCTCTGGAGGACATCTGCGTCATCCAGGGCAACATCAACGTCAACTCGCCGCTGGTCTATGACGGGGTGATGACCGGCGCGCTCAAGGC
Source organism: Rhodovibrionaceae bacterium (assembly GCA_028282405.1). GTDB lineage: Bacteria > Pseudomonadota > Alphaproteobacteria > Kiloniellales > DSM-21159 > JANQMX01. The sequence continues at coordinate 1,313 of JANQIA010000230.1, read as the reverse complement.
CTATGCGCGGGCCAACCAGAGCGTCGTGGTTTCCCCCTTCATCCTTGGCGGTGCCATGGGCCCCGTGACTCAGCCCGCCTTGCTCGCTCAGTCGCACGCCGAGGCCATGGCCGGCATCGCGCTCAGCCAACTGGTCCGCCAAGGCGCCCCGGTGGTCTACGGCAACTTCCTCACCACCATGGATCTCAAGAGCGGCGCGCCCACCTTCGGCACACCCGAGGCCAGTCTTTCCACCTTTGCCATCGCCCAGCTCTGCCGGCGCCTTGGCCTGCCCTTGCGCTGCGGCGGTGCGCTGACGGCCTCGAAGGTCGTCGACGGCCAAGCCATGCAGGAGTCGACCGCAGGCATGCTGAGCGGCCTCCTCGCCGGGAGCAACTTCATCTTCCATGCGGCGGGTTGGCTCGAGGGCGGACTGACCATGAGCTACGAGAAGTTTGCCGCCGACCTGGACCACTGCGGGATGATGTGGCGGCTGCTGGGCGGCCTGGAGATCGACGACGAGGGCCTGGCGGCGGAGGCCTACCGCGAGGCCGGGCCCGGCGGCCTCTATCTCGGCACCGTTCATACCTACCGTCACTTCGCAACGGCCAACTACGAGTCGGCGCTGGCCGACACGCGCTCCTTCGAGCAGTGGCAGGAGGCCGGTCGGCAAACGCTGGAGCAACGCGCCAACGCGCGCTGGAAAGAGATGCTGGCCGCCTATGAAGCGCCGCCCCTCGAGCCAGCCATCGACGAGGCGCTGCAGGACTTCATGGCCCGAAAGAAGGCGGAGACGCCGGACCAGCGCTACTAGGCAGGGCTATTGGGCATAGCAACCAAAGGAGACCAGTCATGAGCAAGTGCGTGCGCCTACCGACCGGCAGCGGCCCTCTCTCGGGCCTTCAGCCGACCGACTACATCCCCATCGACACCGTTGAGTCGGGCGACCCGCAAGAGCGCGGGCTCAGCTACTACGCCGATCAGACGGGTCAGCTCGACGCCGGCGTGTGGGAATGCGAGCCCAACCGGCACGTCATCGAAGCGGCGCCCTACGACGAGTTCGTCTACCTGCTGCAAGGACGTATCGACGTGATCGACGAGGAGGGCGGCATCGAGAGCTACAAGGCCGGAGATAGCTTCATGATGCCGCGCGGTTGCAAGTGTACCTGGGACGTAAAGGAGCCTGTGCGCAAGCTCTACGTCGTGCTGACAGCCACCGCCTATCAAGGTTGATCTAGGCCCGTTGACTTGCCTCAAGGCTGCGTGCACTTGTCTGCGTTCAACTCATTGTCCCGGGGAATGATAGGGATAAAGATGAACGTCAAGATCGCCGA
>JANQIA010000228.1 GCA_028282405.1 Rhodovibrionaceae bacterium | reverse complement strand
CGAAGCCACCTTCGGCCCGGGGGCCCGTATTCATAGAGGCGCAGAAACAGGTGCTAGCCGGGCGCATGCAGTTGACGGCAATCAGCAGCAGGGCTTCGCGTCTTTGACGAAAGCGCTTGTCGCGAAATGGTCCCGACTCGAAGACGGTCGTGAGGGTTTCCATGGCCGCCAGGTCGCAAGGACGCACACCGAGCACGGCCAAAGGGCGCACCTCGACGGACGTCTCTTCCGCCAGCATATCCTCGCCCGTCACGAAAAGGCGTTCCTCTGCCGGGTAGACTAGGCGTTTTGTGCTTTGCATGGGGAGCGTATGGTCGAAAAAGGCGTCGCGCGGCCCTTCGACAAGGCGCACACTGCCGCCCTCGGCGTCTTCGATACGGCCGCGCGGAAGATCGTCGATCGAGGCAATCGGTCCTAAGACGAGCGCGTCGTCTCTCTCCCGCGTGCCCCAGACCTCATAACCTTCCGCCTCGAGAACGCCGATCAGCGTCTCTAGGCCGTTTGCTCCCACAACAATCGATTTGTTGGTTGCTTGGTCCAATTCGGACGAGCCTCCTTGTCTTTTTGAGCAAGGAATTACTCATCCATCGCACGCCAAGGCCCGCACTGACTTGAGACAGATCAAGACTCATCGTGTGTCAACATAAGTTTACAAAAAAGGTGACAAAGCCAGTTGACGCTCGAACTTTGGCAGCGCTAAGCTGTAGATGCTCGCGAAGTATTATCGCGGGCAGCATCATGTCCGAGAGGAGAAAAAGCCTATGGCCCATGAGACTCAGACGGCCGACTTGGACGATCCAGATCGGATCTGGCCAACCGGACTGACAATCAGGGAATCGGAAGAGTTGCATAAGCACGTCATCGACGGTGCGCGCGTCTTCTTCCTGATCTCACTGGTTGCTCACATTCTCGCGTACGTCTTTTCGCCTTGGGGCGGTTGAGAAAGGGAGTAAGTCATGAATCAGGGAAGAATCTGGTGCGTCGTAAGGCCGACCGTCGGCCTTCCGCTGTTCCTCGGCGGAGTCGCTGTGATTTCGCTGTTGGTTCACGTTTCGATTTTGACGAACAGCACTTGGTTTCCCGCTTTCCTGCAAGGCGGGGGCTGAGTCCGGCTCTCTAGGTCTGTTTAGAGACCGGCACGGCAGGGGTCGGGGCAATCGACCCGCTCCTGCCGTTTGGCTGTTTGGCGCGACATCGATTGCGATCTGGTTGGGAGTGCGGTCATGAGTGCGAGAGTCGGGATTTACGAGTCTGAAGACGCGGCGCGAAACGCAGCCGACAAGCTCACGGAAGCAGGCTTCGGTGAGAACAGAGTCTTTCTGGCAAGCCAGCTTGCCGGACGGGAAGAGGCCGCGCTCCGTTCGGCGGTCGGTGAGGACTATATGCCGGGCAGCCAGATCAAGGCCTGCGTCCGGCAACTGAAGCAGGGACGCTCTCTGGTGTCTGTGCGGCCGGCATTCGGCAAGGCTTATGAGGCCACCGAGATCATGGCGAGCTGTGGCGCGATCGAGCGCGATACCTTGCCGCCGACGGCCATGAGAAATCCGTCGCCGCTGTCCGATGCCTTGGAGCTACCGACGCTGACCGAGTTCACGCCGATGACCAATCTGGCGAGCTCGCATTGGTCCTTGTCCAAGGTGTTCGGCATCCCGTTGCTCAGCAACAACCCGGCACCGCTGTCTTCCATGTTCGGAATGAAGCTGCTCAAAGCTGAAACCCACAAGACCTCGAGCTTTGGCATGCCGTTGCTGAGTTCGAACCCGGCGCCACTGTCGTCGCTGTTCGGGATGAAGCTGCTGACGAGGGACAAGCACAAGGACTCGAGCTTCGGCTTTCCTCTGCTGTCGGACAATCCGGCGCCTCTATCGTCCTTGTTCAGCCTGCGCCTCCTGACCAGCGAGGCTAAAAAGAAAGACTAGCAGTCCAAGCAAAGCCGGCGGCGCGGAGTTGCGGTTGCGCTCCGCTTCTCCGCCAGCGATTGCTTGCAGGTGGGAGCGGATATGAGGCACCTCGCGCGGAGATTCATGTCGCACTGGGCATCGCTCGGCCCGCGCTACATGCCCTTTGCCGATATCGCGACGCCTGACCTTCCGTTCAGCCGTCTCGTGCGGCTTTCCCTCTTCCAGATTTCGGTCGGCATGACGCTGGTGCTGCTGGTCGGCACTCTCAACCGCGTCATGATCGTCGAACTCGGCGTGCCGGCAACGATCGTTGCCGTCATGATCGCCCTGCCCTTGGTGTTCGCGCCCTTCCGCGCCCTGATCGGCCATCGCTCCGACACGCATCGCTGCGCCCTGGGCTGGCGGCGCGTGCCCTTCATCTGGAAGGGGACGCTGCTGCAGTTCGGCGGCTACGCCATCATGCCCTTCGCTCTCCTGGTACTTGCCGGCAAAGGCGAATCCGGGGACGCACCGATCTGGCTCGGCCACTCGGCAGCGGCCTTGGCCTTCCTGCTGGTCGGCGCCGGCGCCCACATCGTGCAAACGGCAGGCCTCGCCCTCGCAACCGACGTCACGCCGCAAGAGTCCCATCCCAAGGTCGTCGGCCTGATGTACGCCACGCTGCTGATCGGCATGATCCTGAGCGCCCTGATCTTCGGCGCCGCCTTGCAGGACTTCTCGCCCGGCCGGCTGGTCCAGGTCATCCAGGGCGCGGCCGTCGCCTGCGTCGTGCTGAACGTGGTCGCCATGTGGAAGCAGGAGACCCGACGTCCGCAGCGCAGCACGATGCCGGTGACTCCGGACCCGACCTTTCGCGAGTCCTGGGCGCAGTTCTGCCAGGGTGAGGATACCGTCCGCCGGCTCATCATCGTGGGCCTCGGCACCATGGCCTTCGGCCTGGCCGACGTGCTGCTGGAGCCCTACGGCGGCGAGATTCTCAACTGGTCGGTCGCCGAGACGACCCAGCTTACCGCCTTGCTCGCGCTTGGCGGGCTGCTCGGCTTCGCCTACGCCTCCCACGGCGTCGGCGAAGGCAGCGACCCCTATCGCATGACGCTCAACGGCGCCCTCGTCGGCGTGCCGGCCTTCGCGCTCGTCATCTTCTCGGCGCCCTCGGGCCTGTCCGGCGCCTTTCTCGTCGGCAACTTCCTGATCGGCCTCGGCGCGGCCATCTTCGCCCACGGCACCCTGACCGCAACCATGAACCGCGCGCCAAAGGACAAGGCCGGACTGGCCATAGGCGCCTGGGGCGCCGTGCAGGCCACGGCCGCCGGCATCGCCATGGCGCTCAGCGGCACGCTGCGCGACGTCGTCAATGCCACCCTCGACGCATCGGCCTCCATCGGCGGCTACGTCATCGGGGCAGCCGGCGGCTATCTCGCCGTCTACACGCTGGAGATCATCCTGCTGCTGGTCACCATCGTCGCTCTCGTCCCGTTGATCAAACGCAGCACGGCGCGGCGCTCAGAACAGGCGGCTGCCGTCTCGAAACTGGCACTCAACAGTCGGACGACTCCGGTAAGTTCGGCCGGCAGCTCGGCATAGGGACCTCTCAATGACCCAGCGAGATATCCTCGAGTATCCCGACCCTCGCCTCAATCTCCCGGCCAAGCCGGTGACGCAGTTCGACGAGGACCTGGGACAGCTCGTCGACGACCTTCTGGAGACGCTCTACGCGACCAAGGCCGTCGGCCTCTCCGCGCCGCAGGTCGACGATCAGCGCGCCGTTCTGGTGCTCGACCTGTCCGAGGACGCCTCGGCGCCGCAGGTCTACATCAACCCCGAGATCCTAGCGAAAGCAGCCTGGGGATTGGTGGAGGAGAGCTGCCTCTCCGTCCCGGGCATCGTCGGCAACGTCGTCCGCGCAACGGAGATTCGCGTGCGCGCGCAAGACCGTAACGGCGAGACCTTCGAGCGCGACCTCACGGGCATGAACGCCGTCTGTCTGCAGCACGAGATGGATCATCTCGCCGGAAAGCTCTTCATCGAGCGCCTATCGATCTTTCGCCGGCTCCGGATCCGTGCGGCCGCGGCGAGAGCCCGCCGCCGCAACGCAGCCTAAGCCCGGACCAACGACCGCCGGCGTCGGCAGGCGTCGGCTGAACCACAGCCAACTTGGTCGGGCAGCCAATTGCCACTTAAAAATGCTGTAAAATCAGTTGATTAGCTTTGAATAGCGCTTGGCGACGCTATAGAGTCCCCAGCACACGAAAGGGTGCTCGGCAAACCGCTCTCGAATGGCTCGTAAGACAGCCGCAGGGCTCGGGTTCGCAAGCCGCCTGGGGTGACGGAGACGCAACGCCGATGATATGCGCAAGTCGGGGTGCCCTATCCGGGCAACACGGCCCTGCGGTGCCCAACAGGGCAAACCAACACTATCGCAGCCAGGCGCGCCATGTCTGACGTTATCAGCGGCTACATCTTCTACGAGATCGCAGCGCTCCTCGTTCTGGCTGCAGGTGTCGGATTCGTCGGACTGCTGCTGCGCCAACCCCTGATCGTCAGCTTCATCGCCGTCGGCATTCTCGCGGGCCCCTCGGTTCTCGACATCGCGAAATCCGACGAGCACATTGATCTCTTGGCCGAGCTCGGCATTGCCGTGCTTCTCTTTCTCGTGGGGCTCAAGCTCGACCTGAAACTGATCAAGACCTTGGGTCCGGTCGCGCTGATGACAGGGCTGGGCCAGGTGGCCTTTACGACGATCTTCGGGTTCCTCATCGGTCTGGCGCTCGGCTTCGACGTCACGACCAGCCTTTATGTCGCCGTCGCGCTGACCTTCTCCTCCACGATCATCATCGTGAAGCTGCTGACCGACAAGCGCGAAATCGACTCGCTGCACGGCCGCATTGCGCTCGGCTTCCTCATCGTCCAGGACCTGGTGGTCGTTCTCGCCATGATCGTCCTCTCGGCTCTCGGGGTCGGGGCCGCCGGCGACTCGGGCTTTATCGACGTTCTGCTGGTCTTCGGATATGGCGCCGGGATGCTGGTCGCGGTCGGCCTGTTCATCCGCTTCCTCGCCAATCCGCTGGTCGAGCGGCTCTCCCGCGCACCGGAGCTCTTGGTGTCCTTCGCAATCGGCTGGGCCGCCCTGCTGGCCGCGCTGGGCCACTACCTGGGCTTCGGTAAGGAGCTGGGGGGACTGCTCGCCGGCGTCTCCCTGGCCTCGACGCCCTTCCGCGAAGCCATCGCTGCGCGCCTCTCCTCCCTGCGCGATTTTCTCTTGCTGTTCTTTTTCATCGGCCTCGGCGCCTCGCTCGATCTCTCCATCCTCGGCGCGAGCGTCTTCGCCGCCGTTCTGTTCTCGCTCTTCGTGCTGATCGGCAATCCCCTGATCGTGCTCGCGATCATGGGGGCCATGGGCTATCGCAAGCGCACCGGCTTTCTCGCCGGGTTGACGGTCGCGCAGATCAGCGAGTTTTCCCTCATCTTCATGGCCATGGGCGTCGCGCTGGGCCACGTATCCGATGAAGCCCTGGGCCTTGTGACGCTGGTCGGCCTGATCACCATCGCGGCGTCCACCTACATGATCACCTATTCCCATCAGCTCTATGCCCGGGTCGAGCCGGCGCTGGGCATCTTCGAGCGGCGGTCGGCCGGCCGGCACGAGGACGCCGTGCACCTCAGCAAAGGCGCTTACGACGTGATCGTCTTCGGTCTGGGCCGCTACGGGCTGGCCATCGCCCAAGAGCTGAGAGATGCCGGACAAAAGGTGCTCGGCGTCGACTTCAATCCGGTTGCCGTTCGCCACGCAAGGGCGCAGGGCTTCGATGTGATCTTCGGCGACGCGACGGACCCGGAAATGCTGGCCCACCTGCCGCTCAAGGGCGTTGCTTGGGCCGTTTCGGCGGTGCCCGAGCACGACACCGGGATCACCCATGACGATCCCAGGCGCTCCCTGATCGGGTCGTTGCGGGACCTTAAGTTCGACGGACGCATCGCCGTCTCGGCGCATAGCGAAGAGGTCGCGGAGAAGCTGGAGACGGCCGGCGCCGCCCTGGTGTTCATGCCGTTTCGTGACGCCGCGACTCGGGCGGCGGCTCTGGTGCTGAGCGGTGCCGCACCCGCCAACGCGGAAACCGCCGACCCGGAAGGGCAGAAGGAATTCGCCGCATAGCGCGGCGCTCGGCTGCCCCCGAGGCTTCGTGGAAAACCGCGGAGACAGGTCAGGACGATGGCGACGCCGGTGAAGCGGCGAGCCACCACCATAAATGTCTAGACAAATCAGCCGCTTTCCCGACCGCTGCCCGACATCTGCTGGACACAATACGTCGAAACATTAGCATGACATCCGGGTTTCTCGCGGATAAGACCCATCATTGTTTCGCGCGTCCCAGGCCGGCCGCCGGCAAGAAGGCGCAAGGCGTAAACCGCTTGGCGGAATTCGCAGTGCCAAGGGGATCCTCACCGTTATGTCAGATAGGACGGACCACAGCGAGACCGTGCACTCCGGGCTACGGTGGCCGACTGCCTATCAAGACATGCTGCCCGTCATCAAAGAGCAGTGGGGCATTCAAGGTAGCATCTGCCTGAACCGGGAGCTCAGCGCCGGAAAGTCCGGAGCTTTGGTCTATGCAGCCGACATCGACAGCGACCGGAGCAGCGGGCAGACGATCCTGAAGCTCGACAGAGCGCCGGACTCGGCATGGCAAGAAGAGCACGAAGCGGCTCGCCACAATCGGGCCATCGCTGACGCGCCCGAGTTTGCGGAGAGGCATTTGCCGAGGCTTCTCCATTCGTTGCACCACGGTAACGAGATCGCCGTCCTCTACTCCATTGCCGGCGGGGGCTTGGAGTATGCCGAGCCCTGGCCGAACTGTCCTTTCGATCAACAGCGACAGGTCACCGGCCAGATTTCGAGGGGCCTCTTGGAGGAGTGGAATCGGGACTACAAACTGAGCCGTGGTTTGCATACGCCCTCCGAGCTTCTCGATCGCTGGCTCGACTATCGCCTCCGCCCTGACCAGGGAGGACGCATTCATGCGCTGCTTGAGCAAGACCGCCAGCTATCGCCCGACGAGCCGAGCCTCAGCTTCGAAGGTCATTGGTACCCCAATCCGCTGGCCTTCGCGCTAAAGGGAGAAGCGCTTCCGGAACAGCTTCGTCTGCGCGCAGTCACGGGCCACTGCCACGGCGATCTGCACGGCTTGAACGTGCTGGTCGACCGGTCTGAGTCGTCGGAGCCAGGCTACTACCTGATCGACCTCGCGGACTATCAAAGCACGCAGTTTCTGTTTTTCGATCACGCCTACTTTGAGATTGCTTCCCTGCTGGTATCCCGGGAGTCGGCGACCCAAGCGAATTGGGACGCAATCCTCGCTCAGCTAAGCCGCTTTCGTCACCATGACGAAACGCCCGGCCTGCGCGCGGACGATCTCGGCCTCATCCAGATCGTCAAGACGCTGCGCCAGGAAGCCGACGACTGGATCAGCCGCCACGAGGGCGAGCGCCGCTCTTACATGGAAAGCCAATATCTGCTGGCGCGCGTCGCCGCGGGCTTGAGCTTCGCCCACAAGAAGATCTCCAAGGAAAGCCGGCAGATGGCGTTCCTCTACGCGGCGGCCAACCTCAAGGACTACATGAAGCTCAATCGCCTGGACTGGCCCAAGCACGGGCCGTCCTTCGACTTGGAAAGGGGCAAGACGAGCGTACAGGCGACTGAGCCGAGCAACCGGACCGATGCCTTGGATGCGCCCCTTCCCGCTCGCGCAGCGTCTTCGCCCCCCAGGCAGGAAAGCAGCCGCCCCGCTTTGCAGCGCGAGGAGCCAAGACAGGGCACGCTGTTCGGTCACTTTCTCAACGAGCTGCGCCGGCGCAACGTCATCAAGGTCGCCGGCGTCTACATCATCGTGTCTTGGCTATGCCTCCAGGTGGCCAGCGCCCTGGAGTCGGCTCTACACCTGCCGCCCTGGACGGACACACTTGTCGCCGTGCTTCTGGCGCTTGGCCTGCCTATTGCCTGCGTCATCGCTTGGGCATTCGAAACGAGTCCAGAGGGTCTGAAGCTGACGAAGCCGCCAGACGACGGCTCGGACCGCATGGCGCGCGAGAAGCGGGTCTTGGACTACATCGTCGTGGCCGGTGTCTTGGCAATACTGGCGCTCACGGTGGCGCGCGAAGGCTTCCATCGCTTTGCGGAAGACCCTACGGCGCAGAGTTGGGGAGAGGAGCAGCAGGCGATCGCCGTTCTGCCCTTCAGAAACCTCGACGCGGCCGAAGACGATGACGGCTTCTCCGACGGCTTGACCATAGAGATCATGAATACCCTCGCTCGCACCGGCCGTTTTCGCATCCCCGGGCAGAGCTCCTCGTTCAGCTACAAGGATCAAGCCGTCGACTTGAGAACCGTCGGCAGGGACCTCGGGGTGCAGTACATTCTCGAAGGCAGCGTCCGGCGGTCGGGCGATGAGCTTCGCATCGAGGCGCAGCTCGTTCAGGCCGACGACGGCTTTCTTATCTGGTCGGACGTCTACGCGGAGCAGATGGAGGACGTCTTCTCCATCCAGGAGAGAATCGCCAACGCCATCGGCCAAGCGCTCAAGACCCCCTTAGGGATTGAGGCGCAAACCCTCGAGACCGATCGAACCGATGACCCGGAAGCTTACGATCTGTTCCTGAAAGGCCTTGCCTTGCTCAGGCGAAGAGGCTCGGACCTCAACGAGGCCGTGGACCTGTTGTCCCAAAGCATCGAAATCGACCCCGAGTTCGCCGCAGGATGGGCGGCTCTCTCCCTCACTTACGACGTCCTGCCAGACTACGTGACCGAAAGAGATGACCATCCGGTCTTGCCGGCCACATTCTATCGGCGCGCCTATGAAGCCGCTTTGACCGCGGAACGGCTCGACCCGGAGTTGGCAATCGTGCTGCACGCAGTCGGCAATGCCTTTCGGCGTCAGCGGCAGTGGCCTTTGGCGGAGGACCGCTATCGACAAGCGCTGGTCCAGGATCCGCGCCATCATGAGGTCATGGAAGACTACAGCGAGCTGCTGTCCCTCGTCGGGCATCATGCCCAGGCCATAGCCATGGCCGAAGAAGCGCGCCAGCTCGATCCGCTCAATCCCGTCTATCGATTCAGAGAAGCTCAAGCCCACTGGCTGATGGACCAAAGCGCCGAGGATTCAGAAGCTCTCATCGACTTGTTCAACAGGTATCCGAGTTTTCAGGTTTTCAGCGTGCGCGCCCTGGCGGGATACATGTTCAAGACCGATCAGGTCGCCGAGCTCAAAGAAATCGTAGAAAACTGCGCCTCCTGCGATCCGACCTGGCGAGACCCGTTCATGGCAATGATCGACGGCACAGAGAGCCAATCGCCGGAGGCGACCTTCCTGATCTACAAGGACGAACCCTTCTTGGGCTATCTGTTCCTGGACGCGATCCAAGGCCCGGATTTGGTGCTGGAGGCTTTTCAGTACTACGTGCTCAGCCCTTCCCACCCGATGCTCGTGTATCTGATGCCATGGAGCACCATCGAGTCCGTCGGCGCGCGAGACGAATTCAAGTTTCTCGTGGAAGAGCTCGGGCTGGTCGACTACTGGCGAGACCGCGGCTGGCCTGACCGTTGCAAGCCACTTGAGGGCGGCGACTTCGTGTGCAGGTGAGCGTCTTGGCGGGCCGCTCTGCTCAGGACTCAGTAGACCGATGCATAGGCACGATGCACCTCGTCTTCGTCCATGCCCTCGAGGAAGCGCATCTCGCCTTCCTTGTGCTTGCGGTAGAGCTCGGCAAACTCCGGCGCGAACCAGCCATGCACCGTGGCGTTCTCGGCAAAGCGCGCCAGGGCATCCGGCAAGCTGGTCGGCAGCCTGATGTAGCCCCGCCCGGCAAGCTCCTCCGACGACAGAAGGGCGAGGTCTTCCTCGGTTGCCTCCGGCGGCGCCAAGCCCTCCTCGATCCCCTGCACCCCGGCGTGGACGATCGCCGCCAAGTGCAGATAGGGGCTGGCGCTCGCATCGCCGGCACGAAACTCGATGTTGTACTGGCGGGCCGGCTCGATATCGCTCATTGCCGAGACGGGGCAGATGCGCACCGCCGCCTCGCGGTCCTGAAGGCCGAGATTGTTGAAGGCCGCGCTCCAGCGATGCGGGGTCAGCCGCGCGTAGGACACGACGCTCGGGGCGGTCAGGGCCAGGACGCTGTCGAGATACTTCAAGATGCCGGCAATGAACTGCCCGGCCACTTCGGACAAGCGATAGCGGGCGTTTGGGTCGAAAACCGCCGGCCCGCCGCTCTCGTCGAGCAGGCTAAAGTGAATATGCACGCCGTTGCCGACGCCCCCCGGGACGCGGAGCGGCGTGAAGGTGACCGTTTCATCGCATGCGCGGGCGATCGAATAGATCAGTTGACGGAGAATGACCGCATGATCGGCGGACGTGACTCCCTCGGCAGGGTCCATCGTCACTTCCAACTGCTCCGGAGCATACTCCTTCATGATGGTGTCGGGCGCGAGCCCGACCGCCCGCATGGCGCCGATCAGGCGCTCGGCAAAGAGGCGCCGACTGCTGAGGCCTTGGAGGGTATAGGCATTGCCCATGCCGGTCGGGTTGGAGGTGAACTGAAACTCGTGCTCGAAGGCGCTGAGGAGACGCAGCCCGGTGACCCTATGCAGCCGCTCCAGCGCCGCCTTGAGGATGGACCGCGTGCACATGGCCCAAGGGCTGCCGTCGAGATTGAGGATATCGCCAAGCACGAAGTCCTCGGCGATGCCCTGCTCCTCGGAGCGGAGCGAGACCCGCGTCCCCGGATCGGGAATCAAGACGCGGTCGCCGAGCGCGCCGAAGGGCGTGTCGGCGATCAGGTCGAAGCAGGTGATCTGGGTGTTCGTCGGCGCCCAACCGATGCCGCGCTTGAGCCGCTTCTCCAAATCGGCGGCCGGAAACCCCTTGCCCCGAACCTTCCCGGCCAGATCGCAGGTGCAGGCATAGACGACGGCTTCAGATATCATTCGGCGGTTCCAGTACTGAGACGGCGGTTCATCGGCAGAGGCCTGCAGCTTATCCGGCGCAGCGACACCGCAGCAACAAGGCCGAACGGGGTGCGCCGCGCTCTTCGCATCGTCTTGGCAGTGTGAGAGGATTACGCTCATGACCGACGCCCTGACCCGCGAGCTGCCGCTCGTTCCCGAGCAATCGGCTCTCCTCTTCATCGACGTCCAGAACTTCTCGGCGCACCGCGACGGGGGCGAGTTCAAGCACCTGTCGAAGGACGCGCTGGAGTCCGGCTATAGCGCCTACTTCGACCACCTCGAGACAGAGCTCATTCCCAAGCTGCAAAGGCTCCAGGCGGGATTTCGCGCCGCCGGAATCGAGGTGATGTACACCACGATCGAGAGCCTGACCAAGGATGGCCGCGACCGCAGCCTCGACTACAAGATCACCGGCTTCCATGTCCCGAAGGGCGCTTGGGACGGCCAGGTGATCGACGCGATCGCGCCGGGTGACGATGAGATCGTGCTGCCGAAAACCTCGTCCAGCGTCTTCGTCTCCACCCACATCGACTACATCCTGCGAAACCTCGGCGTGCGTCAGCTCGTGCTCTGCGGGCTGTTGACGGACCAGTGCGTGGAATCGGCGGTCCGGGATGCCTGCGACCTCGGCTACCTGGTGACGCTGGTGACCGACGGCTGCGCCACCATCACCCGAGAACGGCACGAGAGTTCCCTGCGCGCCATTCGCGGCTACTGCCGGCAGATCACGGTCGACACCCTCTTGGCGGAGATCGCAGGATCAAGCTCGCGGTTCGGCACCTGATCCAACCGCAGAAACTGGTGGCCGTTCGCGCCGAAAACCATCACCATCGTCCTTAGGTTTGATGGGGGCTACGTCATGGAAGTTGAACGGCTCGACCGAGATACGGTCATTGGCCTTTTCGCGATGGCCGTGGGCATCCTTGTCGTTGCCAACGATTTCACCGCGCTGTCCGTCGCGATTCCCGCGATTGAAAAGACGTTCGACTCAGATGTCACCACCGCACAGTGGGTCGTCAACAGCTACGCCATGGTCTTCGGCATCGTCATCGTCACCGGCGGCAGACTTGCCGACATGTTCGGGCGACGGCGTATGTTCCTGGTCGGCGCAGTCATATTCGCCGTGTTTTCCGTCATCGGCGGATTGGCACCGGATATTCGGCTGCTTCTTGCCTGCAGAGCGATCATGGGAATTGGCGGCGCGCTGATGTGGCCGGCCGTCCTCGGAATGACCTATGAGATCGTGCCTGACAGCCGGGCAGGGCTCGCCGGCGGACTGATCATCGGCGTAGCCGGCATCGGCAACGCCATGGGGCCTTTGCTCGGCGGCGTCTTGACCGACACGCTTGGCTGGCAGTGGATCTTCTTCATCAATGCACCCGTCGCCCTGCTGGGTATCGCCACAGTTCTTCTTGTCGTACCGCGGGACAAGCCGACCGATCCAGGTCAGCGGATTGACTATGGCGGCATCGCGGTTCTCTCCGTCGGATTGCTCGCCTTGCTGCTCGCGCTCGACTGGGGTGTGGACCGCGGGTGGACGGATCCCGTCATCCTGCTGCTGTTCACTCTGGCCGCCGCCTGTCTCGTTGGCTTCGGTCTCTATGAAAACCGCTTGGGCGAGACCGCACTGGTTCCAAGGTCTGTCATGCGGAAGCTGACCTTTGCCATGGCGACCCTCACGACGCTGATGATCGCGGCCGTCTTCTTCGGCGCACTGATCTACTTGCCGCAGTTCATGATCAAGAATCTCGGCTTCACGGCCATTGGCGCGGGCGCGGGCTTGTTGCCCGTGATGTTGACCTTTGCGCTGGTGTCCTTCGTCGCCGGGCGAGTCTATGAGGTTCTGGGTGCCAAGCTGATGGTCTCGATCGGTGCGGCGTTGCTTGCGGGAGGAATGTTCCTCCTGTCGGCGATTCAGCCGGCAACCACCTACGATCAGCTTGTTCCGGGCATGATCGTTCTCGGTATCGGAATTGGTATCTTCTACTCGTCAACAACGACCGCGGGCGTCACAACGCTCGACGCGTCCCAATCCAGCCTGGCCGGCGCCATCATCTACATGGCGAATGTTGCCGGTGGCGCGATCGGGCTCGGCATGAACACGGCCATCGTCGTGAGTTCGGACACGCTATCCGACGGAATCAGTGACGCCTTTATCGTCAACGGCTCGCTCGCCGCCGTCGGCGTGCTGATCGCCATCCTGTTCATCGGCGGGCCGATCGACAAGAAACGCCTGCGGGCTCTGCGACACCACCACCGCGCTCATACCTGACGTCTTCTCGTTTGCGCAGACAGACCGCCCTCACCCGCATTCGAAGCTGTTGCCCTCGAGCGGTCGGCAGCGGGTCGGCCAGCCGCGCTCGCGCCAGTACTCATCCAGCCCGACGTCCTCGATCAACTGCTGGAACTCCTGCGTCTTTCCGACCTGATCGATCTCTGTCCAGGGGACGAGATAGTACTCGAACTTGAAGGCCTGATCGCTGGCGAAGTGCTGGAACCCCTTCAGGACCAGATCTGGCCCACCGACGGCATCCAGGAAGGAGTACCCCAGGACACGCGAGTCCTTGTACTTTTCGAATATCGCCTCTGGAGACTCCTTTCCGGCCGCCTCCAACATCGACAGCGCCGTGTCGCGCCAAGCCGGGTCGCACTTCGTACAGTCCATCAAGAGCGCCCTTAACCTGTCGACCTGATCGGAGGCGACGAAGTACCCCATGGTGCTGCGCAGGATCAGCGAGTCGAAGCCCGGTTGGCTTCCGAGCCGTCCAATAAACGTCTCGGCGTTTTCTGGCGTCGGGTTCGTCTGCCACGCCAGCAAGGCCTCCATGAAGCCCAGAAGGGGATTGTGGGGGTCGAGCTGGCGGACCTTCTCGGTCATCGCGGTCGCTTGCTCATTGTACCCCACAATGGTGAGGTGCTTGGCATAGTCCAGCATCGCGAGCGCATCGTTCGGTTCCAACTCGAGCGCCCGACGATAAAGATCCTCAGCCGATGACCACTGCCGTGAGCGTCTGTGAACGTCGGCCATAGCGTGATTGACGATCGGCAGGTCCGGGTCGAGCTTCCGCGCTTTCACTGCAGCCGCCGCAGCCCGCCTCATGTAAACCGCCGGGGTCAGGGTGCGGCCATCGATTTCGTGCGGAAACACCACGCCGAAGCCGTAGGCGAGCGAGAGAGCGGCCCAACCGGCCGCGAAATCGGGATCGATCTCCACGCTTTCGTTGAGCAGCGTGATCCCTTCGGAGATCTGCTCGTTGATGCCGGGAACGTGGTAACCGACCAGCGAAAGGGCGCGTACGAACAGCTCGTAGGCTCTCAGACTCTCGGTTCTTCCATTTTGAAGACCACTCGCCTCTACGCCCAAGGGAGTCTTGAGCGCCGCGCCGATGGCATTGGCGATCTTCTCCTGGATAACGAAGATCTCCTTCATATCGTCAGAGAATGCGTCGGACCAGATGAGAAACCCGTCATCTGCCTCGATCAACTGCGCCTCGACGCGGAGTTCGTCCCCGACACGCCGGACCGAGCCCTCGAGAAGAAACTCGACGCCCAAGTCCTCCCCGATGGTGCGCAGATCCTCCGCCTGGTCTTTGTATTTGAAGGTGGAGGATTGGCCCGGAATCCGGAACTGCCCTGTCCGCGCGAGGGTAGCCATGATCTCTACCGTCAGCCCGTCGCTGAAGGTATCGTCATCCCCGTTCTCACTTAGGTTCCGGAACGGCAGCACGGCGATCGACGGCGGTCCTCGGCCGGACGCAGCCTGCGGATCGTCGCCAAAGTAGTCGAGACCATGGCGCCAAATCGTAAAGCCGAGCAGTCCGACGATGCCCAGCACCACGACATAGTCGACGAAACTGAGCCCCCGCAGCGATGACTTGGCGGTGCGCTCTGCCGGCTGCGTCCGCTGTAGCCCACTCGGGCTGAGCTCGAACGCCCAGGCAATGATGCAGGCGATTGGGAAACCGAGCGCCAAGAGAAGCGTCACCAAGGTGTCTGTCCAGGGCGGCAGCGCCAGCGCCCCCTTGAGCGCGCCGGCGACCTGCACGCAGACCCAGGCAACGACCAAATAAAGGCCGGCGACCTTGATCACTTGGCGCCGCCCCAGTTCCTGGAAAAAGCTCCCAGCGCTTCGCTTTCGGCTATCGCCTTCGTCCCCCGGCTCAACGGAAGCACCGGCGGCGCGCGCCATCGCCGCCGGCGGGTCCATCGTCACGGGAGGGGGTGGCGACTCCGCCGCCACGGGAGGCGGAGGTGCTTCTTGCGCAGGAATGCTGTCTGGCGCTTCGGCCGTCTCGCCGAGCAGGACCGGCGGGCCATGCTTGGGCCAATCCAGCCGATTGAGCTTCACATAGTCCTTCAGGTTGGACGCGGCGTAGAGGAACGCCATACGGCGCATCCCCTCTGGAATGTTCTTGTGGGTGAAATTCAGACCGGCCGCGACCCGGGCCAGCAGGTATTGGCTTTCCATGAAGGCCAGGCGATCGCCTTCGTGCCGGTCGATCCAGTCCGACACTTCCTGGCGCAGCGCCATGACCAGCTCGATCAGGCCGATGTCATCGCTGCGCAAACCGACGGTATCGCCGCCGGAACTCGCGCGGCCGAGCCGTTCGAGGATGGATTGCCAGCCCGACGCGCTGCTGCCCTTGCGGGCGTTCACCAGATAGGCCAGCTCGAAGTAGGCGTGATCGTAAAAGAGATACTGCTCCGACTGATAGAACGCGAGATCGATCAGATAGTAGTCGGGGTCGGGGGACTGAGGCCGCCCCACCAGAATGTTCAGGCCGTGCAAATCGCCATGGCTATGGCCGGTGATCATGCGGAGGCGGAGGCGATCGGGCAGCTCTCTCGCACCCATCGCGAAGGCAAGCGGATTGGGATACCAGTTGCCTTCGAAGGTGATCGAAGGCGCCTCGGGCGCAAGCCCGCAACGCTCGGACAGGAAGCTGTGAATCCGTCCGCCCTGTTCGGGATGCAATCGGTGGCCGAGGCAAGACTGAAGCAGCTCCTGCGGCAAGCGCAGGCCGCGCTGGCGCTTGTAGTCGCGGTTCCAGTCTTCAAGCACGCCTCGCGACACCTGGCGCACCATCTGCAGCTGCTTCTCGAACGAACAATCGGACCAGGGCCTGGCATACTCCAGTCCACGCCCCGCGATGGTCGAAAGAACGGCGATCTGCTCTTTGTGATGGAGCGTGTTGAGCAGTCTCGGCAGATGCTGCGCGGCGAAGTCCGGAGCATCGTCAATGGCTTGCCGATGACGGTCCGCTTCGTCCTGCTCCCGCGAGCTTGGGTCGGGCGCATGGTCCAGCTTCAGAATGGCCTGCCCGGTAAACTGCGCGCTCTCGATATCCGCCGCGTAGACCAGGGCCCCCGACTTGCCGCCGCTGAGCTTGCGGTTGAGGTACAGGCCGCCCTCAATGCCCCAGTGCTTCCGCAGGATCGGCAGCAGCGCCTGATAGGAGTCAGGCCAGGGCAGTCCAGAGTACCCGGTATCGTCCGCTTCCTGCATGCCCACTCGAGTTAGCGGTTGCTCGTCCTGTCTCGTAAATCCGCATCACCGCAGACCGTTCAAAAAACCCCACGTTCTGGCCCCCGACTACCCATCCCAAAACGCAGCAGATCAAGCGCTGATTGTCTGTGGCGAAAGACACCCTGTATGCCGTGTGTGTGCAGAAATCTCGCATGGGCTCGTTCACTTCGCAATCGTCCTTGCTTCGCCCTGGCGCGCACCTTCTGGAGTGGGTTTTCGCAACAACGCCTCCGCATTGGCGAACAGCTCCCTGAAAGGGCTGACGGAGCGGGACTCGGACTGTGCCGACGTCTCCCCAGCCGCCGACTTGGGAGACGGCATGCAAAAGCTGTTGACATAGAGGCCCGACCGTTAGAACAATCGATTGCCGCAATCGATTGTTCTAACGGTCGGCTGTGAGCAGACCGGTAAAGAACGGAAGACGGGCGTGGGGAGGTAGATAGCGTTGTTTGCTGAGGTTCAGTGTGCCCGAGATGACGGAGATCCTGCCTGGCTCGACGACCTGAAAGCGGTCGTCGGCGAGTCGGGCCTTTCGACCGCCTTCGTCGACCGTTTGGCTTACGCCCGCGATCGCACGCCCCTTGCGACCTTCCATGTGCGCTCGGGCAAGCCCCTCGGACAGCTTCCGGTCGCCGTTGCGACGCCGCAGTCCGAGTCGGAGGTCGCACAGATTTTCGCCCTCGCCAACGCGCACGGCTTTGCGGTCATCCCCTACGGCGCCGGCTCCGGCGTCGTCGCGGGCGCCATTCCGGTCGAGAATACGGTGATGCTGGATCTCAAACGGCTGAACCGTTTCGTCGAGTTGGATGAGGTCAATGGCCTGGCGACCGTGCAAGCGGGCATGAACGGTGCCCGCTTCGAAGCGCTGCTCAATGCCCGCGGCTGGACCTGCGGCCACTATCCCCAGTCGATAAGGATGTCGACGGTCGGCGGCTGGGCCGCCTGCCGCGGCGCCGGCCAGGCCTCCTCGCGCTACGGCAAGATCGAGGACATGGTTGTCGGGCTGCGGGCGGTCCTCCCGAACGGGGAGAGCCTCGAGGTCAGGCCGCTGCCGCGCCGTGCCGTCGGCCCCGGCCTCAGAGACCTCTTCGTCGGAGCGGAAGGCACGCTCGGCGTCATCACGGAAATGACGCTGCGGATATGGCGCGAGCCTGAAGTCCGCCGGCCCTTGGTCCTGGCCTTTCCGAGCCTCGATCACGCCTGGAGCGCTTTGCGCGAGATGATGCAAGCGGAGCTTCGTCCGGAAGTGGCTCGGCTCTACGACGAGACGGAGTCTCACGAGCGGACGCATGGCGAAGGCCCCTTCGCCCGAAATCCCGTGCTCTGCATCCTGGTTTTCAGCGGCAAGGCGGCACTGGCCGAAGTCGAGGAGCGCCTGACCCGCGAGATCTGCGTCGCCCAGGGCGCCGTCGTCTCGGACAATCTCGCGCCCTACGAGCACTGGCTGAAGAGCCGTTTCATCTCCTACTCGCCGCGCTACCAGGCGAAGCGTCACTTCATGGACACCATCGAGATCACCGGCCGCTGGTCAGCGCTGCCGCAGCTCTATCAGCGCATCGGCGCGGCGATCAGAGAGCTGCACCCTGACGTCTTCTTCGGCACCCACTGGTCTCACGTCTATCCGGAGGGCGCCTGCCAATACATGACCATCCGTCTTCCCATCCTGGAGGATGAAGAGGGCTTGCGGCTCCACGCCGAAGTCTGGCAGCGCGCGCAGAGCATTTGCCTCGAGCTCGGCGGCAGCATCAGCCATCACCATGGTGTCGGCCAACTGAGAAACCCCTGGATGCGAGGGGAGCTCGGGGCCGGACAAGACGTCCTACAGCGGGTCAAGGACGCCTTGGATCCTCGCAACGTCTCGAACCCCGGCAAGCTGGCGCTGCGCCCGCGGGAGACCAACGACAATGGCTGAAACCGGCATCGCCCTGCTGCGCATCTGCGCCTTCTGTCCCAATCCCTGTCGCTTGGCCGTGCCCGAAGACGAAGCGGACCAGCGCGAAAGCCGCACGCCATCCGCGCTGGCCTATTTGGCCGTCGCCTTGAACGACGGCTTCGTCGAACCGGACGGGGAAACGCAAACGGCCCTCGCCGACTTGGAGCTTGCCGAGACCTGCCGCCCGCACTGCGTTTACGAGTTCGACGTGCCGGCGGAACTCCGTGCCTTTGCCCGGAAGCAATGGGACGAGACGGCGGACCATGCCTGATCGATCATATGTCATGGGCATCGATATCGGTGCCGGCAGCCTGAAAGCGACGGTGATCGACGGGGACGGCCGCGTGCAGGGCACGGGCTCCGCAGCGATCGCAACAGCCACCCCCCATCCCGGCTGGACCGAACAGAACCCCGACGAGTGGTACGACGCCGCCTGCAGCGCCGTGCCGGCAGCGCTCGAAGCGGCGGGTCTGGCCGGCGACGCCATCGAGGCGGTCAGCTTCAGCGCCGGCGCCCATACGCCCGTATTGCTCGACGAGTCGGATCGTCCCCTGCGCCCAGCGATTCTCTGGAGCGACCAGCGCAGCCTGTTGGAAAGCAGCGAGTTGCGCGAGCGTTACGGCGCGGAAATCCTGGCTGCTGGATTCAATCAGGCCAATCCGACCTGGACCTTGCCGCAGCTCTATTGGCTCCTGCGCAACGAACCCGATGTCGCGCGGCGCACCCGCCGCCTGATGGTGGCGAAGGACTATCTGCGCTTTCGTTTTTGCGGGGATTGGCACACGGACCGCACGGAGGCTGTCGGGACGCTGCTCTACGACTGCCAGGCCGATGCCTGGTCGGAGCGGCTGGCCGGCCTGATCGGCTGGCAGACCGAAACGCTGCCGCCACTGGTCGAGGCCACGGCGGAGGTCGGCAGGGTATCGGCCCAAGCGGCGCAGGATACCGGTCTCTCCACCCGCACCCGCGTGATCTGCGGCACCTCGGACACCTCGGCCGAGGCCTACGGCGCCGGCGCGACAGAACCCGGCGCCGGGACGGTAAAGCTGGCCACGGCCGGCACGGTCTCCATCGTCGCCGAAGCACCGACGGTGCACGACACGCTGATCAACTACCCCTTTGCGGTGCCCGGCTACTGGTACACGATCGCCGGCACCAATAGCTGCGCCTCCGCACACAAATGGCTGCGCGACTCTGTGCTGGCGGCCGGCGAGGGCTCCTTCGATCGTCTGGACGGGCTGGCCGCGAGCGTGCCGGCAGGCAGCAAAGGCCTGCTGTTCCATCCCTACCTCAACGGCGAGCGCTCACCCTATTGGGACCCCCTGCTCCGCGCCGACTTCATCGGCCTGACCATGGAGCACGGCCAAGGCCACCTGGTACGGGCCCTCTACGAGGGCGTCGCCTACTCCCTACGGGACTGCCTCGACGCCCTGGGCCAGCAGGGGCTGACCATCGCGAACGCCCGCATTGTCGGCGGCGGCGCGCGCAGCGCCCTCTGGCGCCAGATCGTCTCGGACGTCCTGAAACTGCCCATCGCGCTACCGGCCGTGACCGATGCCTCCTTCGGTGTCGCCCTGCTTGCCGGCGTCGGCTGCGGCATCTTCGCCAGCGAGAAGGATGCGGCGAAACGCTGCGTGACGCTGACGGAGTCGCACGAGCCGGACGCGGAGCGTGCCGCACTCTACGATGAGATGTTCGAGCTCTACCGCCTCGCCCAAAGCCGCCTTGCGGAGATCAACCATCGTTTGGCCGCCCTTGCCGCGCCGGAGGCAGCGCGATGAGCCACGTCCGTCTAGAAGGCCTGGAGAAGAGCTTCGGCGAGACCTATGCGGTCAGACCGACGGACCTCGACTTTGCGAAGGGCGAGTTCATCGTGCTGGTCGGCCCGTCCGGCTGCGGCAAGTCGACGACCCTGCGGATGATCGCGGGCCTCGAGGACGCCACCGGTGGCCGGATCTTTATCGCCGGACGGGACGTAACGCACCTCGAGCCGCGGTCGCGCAATGTCGCGATGGTCTTCCAGAACTACGCGCTCTATCCGCACAAGACGATCTACAAGAACCTCGCCTTCGGCCTGAAGATGGCGGGCACCTCGAAGGAAGAGATCGACCGGCGGGTGCGTTGG
This sequence comes from Rhodovibrionaceae bacterium, assembly GCA_028282405.1. GTDB lineage: Bacteria > Pseudomonadota > Alphaproteobacteria > Kiloniellales > DSM-21159 > JANQMX01. The sequence continues at coordinate 3,639 of JANQIA010000228.1, read as the reverse complement.
GCGGCCGGTGTGCTCGGCATCGATCATCTGCTGGAGCGGAAGCCGAAGCAGCTCTCGGGCGGACAGATGCAGCGCGTCGCGCTCGGGCGGGCCATGGTGCGCGAGCCCGAGGTGTTTCTTCTCGACGAGCCTCTCTCCAACCTCGATGCCAAGCTGCGGGTCCGCATGCGTGACGAGATCGCAACGCTGCATCAGCAGATCGGCACCAGCATGATTTACGTGACCCACGACCAAGTCGAGGCCATGACGCTCGGCGACCGCATCGTGGTCATGAAAGACGGCGTGGTGCAGCAGGTCGGGAGCCCGTTGGAGGTCTACGACCACCCGGCCAACCGCTTCGTCGGCGGTTTCATCGGATCCCCGGAAATGAACTTCATCGATGGCCGGCTCGAAGCCGACGGTGACAGCTTGGCCTTTCGCGCCGGCGCGCTTTCCGTCGCCATCGATGGCTTGCCCGACACCCAGCCAAGGTCGGGCAACGCTGCCGTCCTCGGCATCCGGCCGGAGCACATCTCGCTGTCTGACGACAGCGCGGTCATCGGCCGAGCCAGCTTGGTCGAGCAGATGGGCGCGCAGACCGTCGTCGCGTTCCGTGTCGGCGATATCGAGATACGGGCGGTCGTGGAACGAGACGACCGGCTGAGAGCCGGCGACCAACGCGGTCTGCGGCTCGAACCGGGCAAGACGCACCTGTTCGACCAAGAGACGGGTGCAACCCTCAGATCAATCAAAAAAAGGGAGGAACATGCTTATGCCTAAACACAGGAAGTGCACTACGCCAAAGGTATCGCGCCGAACGTTCGTAAGGATGGGCGCAGCCGCAGGCGGCGCGGCGGCCTTTGCCGGTTATGCGCCAACGGTCCTTGGACAAACGAAGCAACTCCGCTTCTTGAACTCGGAGCCCTCCAAGGCAAGCGTCGGCGTGCTCGACAAGGCTGCGGCCGAATACGAGGAGATGACCGGCGTTCGCATCGCGATCGACTCGGTCGGGCCGGGCGAGGCGTGGCAAAAGCTGCAGTCCTCGATCGCGGCCGGACAACCCTACGACGTCAGCTCCTTGCTGTTCTCCGCACACGTATCCTTGCTGGCGGACGAAGGTCATCTGGTGCAGTTGAACGATCTCATTCAAAAGCACGACTGGGGACCGCGCATCCTCTTTCCGGTCGAGGGAAACCACTACTGGTATCCCTTCGACTACAATCTGAACTGGATCTTTTATCGCAAGGACCTCTACGCCGAAAAGGGCCTCAAGGTTCCCGCCAATCAGGCTGAGATGCTCGAGAACTGCCAGGCGCTGACCGAAGGCAACCAGTTCGGGACCATGCATCCGCTGGGCTCCAACAGCGCCACCATGTGGATGTCGCTCGGCTACATGTGGGCGAACGACGTCACCTTGCTCGATGACAACTTCGACGTGGTCGTCGACGACAGCACCAACCAGCCTCGCATGGTGCGCTATCTCGATTTCATGAAAGAGATGGCACCGAGCATGCCGCCAGGGATGACCCAGGCCAGCTTCGGCGAAGCCTTGGCTCAATACTCCTCGGGTCAGGTCGCGCATGCACCCTACGCGGGCCGACTCATGGAGTTCCTCGAAGGCAGGACGCCCGAGCTGGTCGAGAAGACCGGCTTCTTCACCTACCCTAGTGCCGACGGCGACCTGCGCGCCGTGAACCACGGCTACGACGGCTGGGTCGTGCTGAACACGCCCATGGTGGAAGAGTCGCTGAAGTTCATGGACTGGTTCACGACCAACCACTACGTGGACTTCCTGCACTCGGCACCGCTGCACTTCCAGCCGCCGCGACTGGACGTTTACGAGAACCCGCGCTGGCGGGACCATCCGATGATCCAGAAGCATGCGGAGCTTGTCGCCTTCATGCGCAACCTGCTCGAGGACGACTCGATCCTCATTCGCTCGGTCGACACGCAAGGACCGACCGTCGACGTGCGCGGCGGCGCCATCTTCGAGTCGATGGCTTTGCCGGAAGCCTTGCAGAACCGCCTCCTGCGGGACATGCCGGCGGACGAATGCGTCGAGGTTTGCGCGCAGTCGCTCCGCGAGGCGCTGTCCTAAGCACCACTTGCCGCTTGCGGCAGGCGCCGGCCCGAGGCTGCAAGCCGAGGGCCGGCGACTGGCCGGCCTTTGCAGAGCAGATTCGGTAAGCACAATGCGTCGCTTCTCCCACTTCTTCAAAACTACAACCCGTTCAAAAGATCACCTTTTCACAACACTATTATTTATTATTTTATAAGTTTTTTTTTAATTTTTTTTTTTTCCTGTTAAATAATGTTTACATAATTGAGAAAAAAAAACCACTTGAAAAAAAAAAAATTACAAAAAAAGGAGACCTTTTTTTTTTCATGCAAATCAAAAACAATACAAGTAAAGGAAACCTGACATGGTCCATTCACTTCATTGATCAGTCTTCCTCCTCTCTCCCTTTCACCCTTGCCTTAAGGAAATCTGCCAATCCCCACCCTAACCACCTTTTGTCCCTTTCAATGAAATGCTCTCCCCCACTACACCTGTTGAAGGAACAAATCCCCATCCAAGTACTGCGAATGGGAAAACGTGACGCAATAAAAAACCTGAAATTATACTAGGTCCACCTATTTTACTCTTGGACTTGTTGCCAAGACAATGAGTCACTTACCGTCTTTTTGAACAGTTCTGGCAGGAATCCAGCAAAGTAGGGAGCAAAGGCCTGACCGCCTATCACCTTAGCAACGGCAGGAAGTAGTTCTCCGCCATCTTCTATCAGCATACTGTCAAGCTCCGCCTCCATGTCATCATCCTCGTCATCACCGTCGTCTTGGCAACTAGTCTAAAAATAAATAAACAATACACTAAAAGTATCTCTAAGTCAAAACCACTGTAACTCAAATGTTTCCATAAGTGAACATTTTTGAAAGCCCCAGAGTTACTATACTTTAGCATGCATGAATGTATCTATAAGTCAAAGTTTTGAGTTATAAATACCATGCGTAATTCAAACAAATAATTTTGCAATTTGTATGCTTAAGTCAAAGTAAAATTCGTAATGAGAATAACGACAATAGTAAATCATTAGTTGTTACATTTCTCTCAATTAACATTAAGTTAATTATTTGAAAACAAATAAAGGCAATTCACAATAAACAAGACTAAAATTAATTTAGTTGCACTCCTGGTAGTGCTGAATATTTTCACCTCTCTCAGAATATTACCTTTTTCTATAAATTTGACCTCATATAACGTCTCACATTTTTGAAAATAATGTCATATCTTTTTCAAAATGACCTCATATAATATCATACCTCTCTCAAAATGACGTCATATAATGTCATACCTTTAACATTTAACAGAATGACCTCATATAATGTCCTGACTTTCTCACAATGATTTCATATAATGTCTGACCTTTCCCAGAATGACCTCATAATTAATTATAATGTCTCACCCTTCTCAAATGATCTCGTATATGTCTTGATTTTCTGAAAATGACCTCTCTGATATATATCTCATGTTTCTCACAATGACCTCATATAATGTCTTACTTTTCTCAGAATGACCTCATATAAAGTCTAATGTCTCACCTTTCTCAACACGCCCTCCAAGGTTGGGGTCAATCGTAATCGTATACAATCGATTACATT
>JANQIA010000194.1 GCA_028282405.1 Rhodovibrionaceae bacterium | reverse complement strand
CCGAGCGGGTCGTTTGCGTTGCCGCCGAGGGTCAGCCGCTCGATGGCATAGCCGTTGCCGCCACCGAAGTCGTAGCGCGCGTTGCTGCCCGGTGTCTCTCGACCACCATCCTGCGCCTGACTCTCGCCCCCAAGTCCGATGCTATCGAACGTGTAAGACGTGTCAGCGCCCGGGCTCTCACTGCCCGCTGCGCCGGCGCACGCCGGTGAGAGACTGAAGGGGTCGAGACAGCCGGCGGCTAGGCTTCCCCCTGCCCCGAACAGCATGACCGCCAGCGCCAAGGGCGCGACCAACGCGAAAGACCGCATTTTTTGGAAATCCCCAATCCCAGCACCTGATTAGAATTATACCATAGGTCGCATCTCCCATCAATCGCATCTCATGCGACATGCCGGGCGCGATTGCGCTAGCCAAGCGGCGTGGCTTGCGCCCCAATAGCGGCAGCAAACGGAGGGAGAGCCATGGGCACTGTAACGGTCAAGGACATCCCTATTTCCACAACCGAGGCTCCGCCCCGGCGGCGGCTGGGCGAAGCCGAGCTCAGGGCCTTTCAGCGCGACGGCTTCCTCCTGAAGCCGGCGCTGTTCGACTCCACCGAGATCGGCCTGTTGCAGCGCCTGACGCAAGAGGACGCGGCGGTCGAGCGCGCCATGGGCTGCGTTGCCGATTCACGGGGCAACGCCAACGAGATCTTCGGCTTCGCCGGCACGCCGCCGGACGTCCTCGGCGCCTTCATCCGCGTTGCCCGGCTGGTGGAGATGGCCAGCGACCTGCTCGACGGGCAAACGCTCTATCACTGGCATTCCAAGCTGACCTTCAAGCCGCCGGGCAGCCAGGGCCGCTGGGATTGGCACCAGGACTACGGCTCCTGGTACAAGGACGGCGCAATCTTTCCCGACTCGCTCACGGCCATGATTGCCGTCACCCCCATCGACCGGGAGAACGGTTGCGTCGAACTGCTGCGCGGCTCGCACCTCTGCGGGCGGTTGGACCATGTGACCATCGGGGAAGCCAACGGCGCAGACCCGGAACGCGTGGCCCGGATCTTGGAGCGCTGCGACCGGGTGCTCTGTGAGCTCGATCCCGGCGACTGCGTCTTTTTCCATTCCAACACACTGCACGCCTCAGGCCCGAACGACTCGACGCGGCTCAGAACGATCTTCCACGTCTCCTACAATGCCAAGGCGAGTGCCCCGCCGCAGGGTCATGGCTTGGCCGGCCACCAGTATGCGCCGCTCGCGATCCTGCCGGACGACATACTAAAGACCGGCGATTGGAGCGCCCGCATCGATCTCGAAGCGCACCGCGCCATGCGTCTTGCGCGCGAAGAAGAACGGACGAAGCTCGGAGACCTCTATGGCTACACGGTCACCCGCAAGCACCCGGAAGAAGCGATTTAGGCTGCCTACGAAATGGCCCTCGGCCGCAGCCACCGCAGCGCGCCAAGGCTGCCAAGCGCGGCAATAAACAACCACACGGCCGCAGGCAACGGCACCACAGCCATAGGCGCGAAATCCGATTGATCGGCCAGCGGGGCTATGAGCTGTGGACTTAACGAGCTCGGCGTCGCGCCGAAGGTCACGTTGAGATAGAGGTCCATCGAGTAGCTGGGATCCGACAGCAGTCTTCCGGTCGCGATACCCTCGACGATGAAGCGCACCGAAGCCGGCGCGGTTAGCGTCGGAAAGTGGACGATGAACTCGTCGTCGTCGAAAAGCTCGCCGGTTGCGCCGGCGATGGAAGAAAAGATAAGTCGCGAGCCTGGGATAAAGGGCTGAGTGACAGGGTCGATGAAGTCCCGCCCCAAACGATCGAAGTCGAAGTTGAGCGAGTCGACACCATTCGGCGTGATCGCATCGACCGGGTTGATATCGAACGAGAATTGAATGCGGTTCGTGACGTCGTCGACCGTGCCAACGAAGTTGGTGACGCTGGCGCTCTGCACCGCGCTAGATAGCGCCAAAGAGACGGCCACCGTTGCGGCTCCGAGCCAGCACCTTCCTTGTGAGAACATCTTGCTCCGCAGAACGCTCAAAACGTGTTTTGCCGCTATTTTCGTGGCGTCCGCCGTTGTACAGAAGCGAAGTCGACGTGACAATCTAAGTTAGCACTTCCAGGTGTTGCGGCCCATCGACGCTGTTAGGCACGAATGTTGACCGTAAAAAGGCGCTTTTCCTCAGCATCGCAGAAGAGCGATCCCCTTCATGCTGCACCTGAACTCAGAGTTTGGCAGTGCGGCCTTCAAACCCGCGGCATAAGCGGTACGGCGCGGGCCAGCGGCGTGTTCAGGTGTGCCGCCGAGTACCAGGGCGCGAGCACCGACGGCGATGTAAGGTCGCTGTTGCGCGACAGGAACTCTCCGAAGCTCTCGTAGGGGCTGCGCTGCATCCGCTCCGCCATCAGACTCATGAAGGCAAAAGTGACGGTCGCATTGAACTTGTCGGGCACCTGGGCACGCTGGGCTACGTCGCGAAGGCCTTTGGACACAAGCCAAAGCGCCTCGAAGAAATCGTGAGACGCGATGGCCTCGTAGGCGATGCCGAGATGGTCCAAATGACCGAAATCTGCCGGGTCGAGACGCCCGCCCATCATCGCTCTCAGCTGAGCCCGATAGTCCTTGCCCTGGTCACTTGCCGCCATCGTCTGTTCGCTCCGCGAGCTTGTGGCTGTCCTCTGCCGAGAGATCGAGATCGTACACGCTCTTGAGTTGCTCGATCTTCTTCATTGTTGCTTCCGAGAATGGCGCCTTTCCCTCGAAAGTGTGCAGCGCCATGCCCTCGACCAGCTCGGCCACCGACATATCAAGGTGTTCGGCCAGTCCCTTCAGGACCTTAAGCAAGCGCTTCTCGATGCGCAGACCGGTTTGGACGCGTTCTATCGTCTTCATGAAGACATGAATAGTATCTTGGTACCTAGGTGTCCGTACACTGCTTCTGGAATGGACTTTAGGCCAATAGATCTTTGTTGCACCTGCGAGATTTAATCAGAAATTCACAGGACCAAGCCGCAGCGAAAACTAATGTCGAACTAGGCATTCAGCTTGAGCGCAGCGGTTGTTCGGTCCGGCCGAGGGGAAATTGCTCGGCGCAGGACGCATCGGGTTTGTGAATTGTTGTGCTTCGCGACTTTGCGCCGAGTAGGCAGGACGTCGCCGGAAACGCTGGCCGAGGAACCACCAATGTCTGATCTCAATCTGCGCGATCTTTCCCCCTCGCTGTGGCTGAGCAGCGTCTTTCACGACTCAGAGCTTTCATCGAGCGAAGCGTTCAACGAGGCAGAGTCGCTGTATGCGGCCAGCTCGACGGCAAGTCAGCTCATACTGCGCGCTGCCTCCCGCCACGCGGAGGCGATTGCCGCGACCAACCAAGCACGGACCCGCGCCAGCCTGACCAAGCTCGGCCAGGCGACAAGGGATCTGAGCCAGGGTTTGGACCATGACCTTATGGCCGCATGGTCGAGCTACCTGCAGGACGCCGGCCAGCGCGCCATTCTGGCCCTCGACGTCTTGCGCGAGCGCGGTGACATCTTCCTCGATCACGAAGCCGCAGGCTGCCCGCCCGTACTGACGTACGACTATGACGTGGTGGTCGACGGCAGCGAGCTGCCGCGACCCAGCAACTACATGCTGCTGCGCATCGTGCCGCCTGAGGGCGTGACCGTCATCGACGGCAAGCGTCCCTACATCATCATCGACCCGCGCGCCGGCCACGGCGGCGGCATTGGCGGCTTCAAGGAAGACAGCCAGGTGGGCGTGGCGCTGGCCGACGGCCATCCTGTCTATTTCGTCAGCTTCAAGCGCGATCCGGTGCCGGGCCAGACCCTGGCCGACGTGACTCGGTCGGAAGCGGCTTTCGTGCGCGAGGTCATGCGCCGCCACCCGGACAGTCCCAAGCCCGCCGTGATCGGCAACTGCCAGGGCGGCTGGGCGACCCTGCTGCTCGCCGCCACCAACCCGGATCTGACCGGGCCGATCGTCCTCAACGGCGCTCCCGTCTCTCCCTGGTCGGGAGAGGTCGGCGTCAATCCCATGCGCTACAATGCCGGCGTACTGGGCGGCACCTGGCAACCGATGCTGTGGTCGGATCTGGGGGCCGGCGTCTTTGACGGCGCACACCTGGTGATGAACTTCGAGCAGCTCAATCCGAGCCGCAACTTCTTCCGGAAGTACTACGACCTTTATGCCAAGGTCGATACGGAACGGCAGCGCTTCCTGGAGTTCGAGCGCTGGTGGGGCGGCTTCTTCCTACTCAACGAAGCGGAGATCCGCTGGATCGTCGAACAGCTCTTCGTCGGCAACCGCTTGGTGCAAAACGAAGCGAGGCTGGAGCCCGGTCGGACGGTCGACATCAAGCAAATCCGCTCGCCAATCATCGTCTTTGCCAGCCATGGGGACAACATCACGCCTCCGCAGCAGGCGCTTAACTGGATTGCCGATAGCTACGCCGACGTTGACGAGATCCGCATCCGCGGGCAGCGCATCGTCTATATGGTGCATGACGAGATCGGCCACCTCGGGATCTTCGTCTCGTCGAAGATCGCCAAGAAAGAGCACTCCGAAGTCGCTTCGACGATGAAGACCATCGAGGCCTTGGCGCCCGGTCTCTACGAGATGAAGATCGAAGGCGTCAGCGGCTCCGGCGTGGAACGGAGCTTCGTGGTCAGCTTCCACGAGCGGGAGTTGAGCGACGTGCGGAGTATGGACGACGGGCTCGACGACGAGCTGCCTTTCGCCGCCGTGGCCCGTACCTCGGAGATGCAGGCAGAGGCTTACGACGTGTTTGTCCGCCCCTTCGTGCAGGCCACAGTCAACCGGCCAATGGCGACCTATGCCCGCATGATGCACCCCCTGCGGGCCCAACGCGCCCTATTCTCCAGCCGCAATCCGCTGGTCGCCCCTTTGCAGGGAATGGCAAACAGCATTGCCGGGCAGCGCGCACCAGTGGCAGCGGACAACCCCTTCCTGGAGCTTGAACAGCTCGGCGCCGACCTGATCGAGCAGTGGCTCGACATGTACAAGTCGCTGCGCGACATGAGCTGCGAGATCGCCTTCTTCAGCCTCTGGACCAACCCCTTCGCGCACTGGTTCGGCCGGGGTCACGTCCGCCGCCGCACGCTAAAGGACAAGACCGAGCTACACAGCCTTCCCGAAGTGCAGGCCGCTTTGGGACATATCTCGGACGGCGGCTTCGTCGAAGCCGTCATCCGCATGCTTGTGCTGCTCGCCGAATCGCGCGGCAACGTGCGCCGCGACCGGCTGGAGCGCTCGGCCAGAGTGCTGACCCAAGACGAGCCTTTCCGTTCGCTCTCCATGGATGAGCGGGCCCGCATCATCCATGAACAGACCCTCATCGTTCGTTTTGAGATGGAGCGTGCCATCGAGACGCTGCCCAGTCTGCTTCGCGGCCCGGAAGAGCGGGCGCTGGCCGCCGCCGTCGCCCAGTACGTGCCGGGAGCAATCGATGAGATGGCGCCTCACACTCTGGCCATGCTGCAGCGTTTCCGCGAGATACTCGACCTCCCGCAAGTGACCGCCGACGTTCTCGAAGACCCGCTCCAAGAAAGCCCGCTGACGTCGGCTCAAGTGAAGGTCACCAAGCTCGGCAACGCCGCCGAGTAGGGCCAGCCCGCAGCGATTGCGGGCGCAAGGCACTGGCGGTGTAGCTCGGAAACTACTCCGCCGGCTGCTCTCGTGCCGGCGGCAGGTCGCTGTCCCGGGCGAGCGCCTCCTGCAGCTCGGCTTCCAGCTCTGCAGCCCGGCTGCTGCGCGGCTTCGCATAGCCGGCAATCTGCGCATAGAGCACCGGGGTCAGGAAGAGGGTGATCAGACCGGCCATGCCGAGTCCGCCAAAGATCACCCAACCGATGGCGTTCCGCGCCTCGGCCCCGGCCCCCGAACCCAAGATCAACGGAAGCCCAGCAAAAACGGTCGACAGCATGGTCATCAGGATGGGCCGCAAGCGGACGAGGGAAGCCTCCTTTGCCGCCTGTCTTGGCGCATAGCCTCGCTCCCGCAGCTGATCGGCAAACTCGACGATCAGGATGGCATTCTTGGCCATGATGCCGACCAGCATCAGCACCCCGATCTGAGAATAGAGGTTGATCGTGGTTCCGGAGAGCGCGAGCGTGAACACCGCCGCCGCGAGACCGAAGGGCACGGTGATCATCACGACCAGAGCGCTGGTCATGCTCTCGAACTGAGCCACAAGCACCAAGAAAACCACCAGAAAGGCAATCGCGAAGGTGATGGCGAGATCGTGCGAGGTCTCTTCCAGGTCCTTGGCCTGCCCAAGAAAAATGAGACCGACCTCGGGGCTCAGGCTGTCCCGAGCCAAGGCCCTCAAGGCATCGACCGCCTCGCTCAACGTTCGGTCTGGCGCAATGTCACCCTGCACTTCGATCGCCCTGCGCTGGGCATGACGGTCGGGCTCGGCAGCCGCCGAGCTTTCGGAAAAAGTGACGAGTTGAGTCAATGGCACGAGGCGGTCGTCGGCAGCGCTGACATAGAGATTAGCGATGTCGCTCGGCTGGCGCACGGCCCCGTCGGTCGCCTGTAGCAGGATCGGCACCGCCTGGTCGTCGACGGTCAACTCGGCGACTTCGAACTCGTCGATCAGAACTTGGATGGTGGTGGCCAGATCGGCGATGTCGACCCCCAGGTCCGTGGCACGCTCGCGATCGATCTCGATGGACAGCTCAGGCTGGGTGGCCCGGAACTCGATGCGCAGGTTGTCGATCCAAGGCAGCTCTTGCTCAACGCGGCGCACGAAGGCCTTCGTCTCCGCAAAGATGCGCGCGTAGTTGCTGCCGATTACTGCGAAGTCCACGATGCCGCTGGCGATGCCGCCCAGATTAAGGCTGTTGCCTCGCCGCACCCGCGCCTGGGCGCCTGGGATTTCCGCCAACAGTGGCGTGACCTCCGCAGCGATCTCGCCCTCGGACACATCGCGCTCGGACCAATCGACCAGCGGTGCGGAAACTTCGCCTCGGTTCAAGTCGTAGCGCCCGGTGATGGTGTAGAGCTGAAGGGCCACGCCCTGATCGACATAGGGCTGCAGTATGTCCTCAACGGCCTCCACCTGCCGGTCGGTGTACGCAAGGCCAACGCCATCCGGCCCGGTCAGCCGTACGACAATCTCGCCGCGGTCTTCGCTCGGCACGAGTTCCTCGCCTAGTCCGCTGTAGACCAGCGCTCCGCCGCCACCGGCAGCGAGACAAATCAACAGCATGACCCAAGGGTGACGGAGCAGCCGTTCGAGCGGCCAGGCATAGAGAACGATCAAGCGCCGACCGAGCGCTGCGCCAGCACGAGCGATGGCGTTCCGGTTGTTCGGAGTGCGATCCGGTAAGCGGGACACCAGCATGGGAACCAGGGTCAGCGAAACGAAGGACGAGATCGCGACGGTCACCGCCAGCACGAAACCGAACTCCTGGAACAACCGGCCGGCTTGCGAGGGCAGGAAGGAGATCGGCACGAAGACGGAAATCAGGGTCGCGGAGGTCGCCAGAATGGCGAAGAAGACTTGGCGGGTGCCGAGCACCGCGGCCGCCCGAGTCTTGATGCCCTGGGCCCGCAGGCGCTGGATATTTTCGAGCACGACGATGGCATCGTCGACCACCACGCCGGTCGCCAGCACCATGGCCAGCAAGGTCACCAGGTTGATGGAGAAGCCAAGCAGCCAAATGGCAGCAAGCGCACCGACCAGCGCCACTGGAATGGCGACCGTCGGGATGCTGGCGGCACGCGGCTGCAAGGTGAAGAAGACTATGACGATGACGACAATGGCGATGGTGTAGGCGAGCGTCGTCAGCAGCTCCTGGACCGAGCTTCGGATGAAAAGCGAGTCATCGGAAATCGTCGCGATGGTGATGTGCGGCAGCTGACGGCTCAGTCGCTCAATGGCCCGGTGGGTACCGTCAGCGATAGCGATGGTGTTGGAGCCGGCCTGCCGCACGACTCCGAAGCTGATCACTTGGCGGTCGTCCAGTCGGACCCAGTTCTCAGCCTCCGCCGGCGCGAAGTAGACGCTCGCTACGTCGCCGATGCGCACCGGCGCGCGCACGAACAGCTCTTCGATCTCTTGCGGATCGATCACGGACGCATTGGCCCGTACGAGTACTTCTTGCTCGCGTGAGGTAAAGCTGCCTGCCGGCACGTCGTAGCGGGCATTGCGCAGCACCTCAGCGACGTCGGCGACCGACAGTCGATAGCTCGCCAACTTCATGGGATCGAGTCGGACGCGCAGCACCCGTTCGCGAGCCCCCCAGAGGCGCACTTCTGCAACGCCCTCGACGGCTGTGAGCGCCGGAACAACTTGGTCTTCCACGGCACGAGTCAAGGCGTCGATCGGCAGACTGTCGCTCCAGGCGGCAAGCCAGAGCACCGCCCGAGAGTCGGCGTCGGCCTTGATGACCGACAGGTTCTCCACGCGATCAGGCAGCCGCCGTTCGACACGGCTGACCGCTTCCCGCACCTCCGTGGCGGCTTCCGAGAGATCGACGTCGGGGCTGAAGACCACTCGAATGCGGAAGTTGTTCTCTTCGCTGGAGGAGCGCACCTCGGTCACGCCGCTGACGCGTCCGACAGATGCCTCAACCAAGCTGGTCACTTCGGCATCCAGGGTTTCCGGCGAAGCGCCAGGGTACTCTCCGAGGACGGAGACCACCGGACGGTCGACGTTGGGCAGTTCGCGCACCTCGACGCCAAGGATGGCTCCGAAGCCGGCGATCATGATCAGGAGATTGAGGACGACGGCAAGATAGGGCCGGCGAACACTAATCGCCGGAAGATCGTTGAGCGCGTCCGAGGCGGAAGCCCGCCGCATCTCAACTGCCTTCCGCGGCCGAGATCTTCACCGGACGACCAGCGCGCAGCCGCTGCACCCCCTCGACCACCACCAGCTCTCCCGGGCGGATGTCGCCGTCGATCAAGACACGATTGTCCAGCCGACGGCGAGCGGTCACGTCCACGCGCTCAGCGACGCCGCCGACGATGCGCCAAATGTAGCTCGACCCGGCTTCCCACTGCAGCGCCAATTCAGGCACGGAGGCGAGTTGGGGACCCGGTAGCCGCAGGGATACGAAGAAGGACATGCCAGGCCGAAGGATGTCCTCGTCGTTTCGAAAGGCAGCGCGCACCAGCACCGTCCGGGACAGCGGATCGACCCGGCTGTCGACCTTCTCTACCCGCCCTTGCACGTGGCGGTCCGGAAAGGTCGGGGTGCGTGCGGAAAGCGCCATGCCCAGCGAAAGGCGAGACAGGTAGCGCTCGGCGAGCTCGAACTCGACCCAGAGCGTGGAGCGGTCATCCAGCGTCACGATCTCGCTTTCGGTGGTGACACGGTCACCAACCTCCACCTTGGGAATGCCGACGATACCGGCGAAGGGCGCCTTGAGCATGCGGTCCGCTAGAGCCTCCTCGGCTTGACGCAGCTCCAGCTTGCTGCGTTCGACCACAATCTCGGCGTCGCGGACGTTGGCACGTGCGAGGATATTGGCGCGGCGCAGTTGATTGGCGCGGTCGAGCGCGCTCTCGGCCTCGGCCACGCGGGTTTCGGCGACGGCAACGGCCAGGACTGCGTTCTCATCGTCGAGGCGCATCACAACCTGGTCATCCGCAACCGCCTCGCCGGCGGTGACCGGAACATCGACCACCTCGCCGTCGGCATCGGGAAAGAGCGTCACGGACCGAACAGCGCGGGCCGTGCCAATGGCCTCGATGAGGATTTCGTCGCTGGCCTCGCCCACGGCCTCGACGATGACCGGAACGGCTTGCCGCGAGGCTTCGGGCGCCGTCTCCTCGGTAGCCTGGCTCAGTGTGTCACCGCCCACGGAAAGATGGGCAGCGATGTTGGCCTTGGCCAACAAGGGCCCCCAGCTGTCGTGTGTCGCCCACAGGCCACCGCCCAGCACCGCGACCACGGTCGCGAGCCGCAGGAACGTGGCTGTCGTTCTGTTCTTCAAAAGAGCGGCACCTTTCGCAGTCCAATACGCGGAGAATCTCCGCAACATCCCCGGTTTCCGCGATTTCGCTATTGTCTCACCAAGTTGCTCTTCCACAAAGCCCTATCAAGAACTCACCTTCTTGCCATACGATTAGTTTATTTATCGAGGAGCACCTCCTCTCACTCAGTCCAGCCCAGAGAAATCCGCCCGAGCATGGCTAGGCGGCAGGCCGAAGACCCGGCGGAAGGCGTGGGAGAAGGAGGGCGTGTCGGCGAAACCCACCGCCGCGGCGATCTCCGCCACGCTGAGGTGGCTGTAGCGCAGGAGTGTCCGAGCGCGCTCCAGCCGCAGTCTGGTGTAGTAGGCAACCGGCGTCTCCTTGAGCTGGCTGCGAAAGAGCCGGCGGGCTGTGGAATCCTCCACGTTGGCCCGGCGGCAGACCTCGGCGATGGCGAGCGGCGTTTCCAGGTGGCTCTGCATGATCGCCACCATGCGCCCGAGCCGCCGGTCGACCGCCGAGACGCCGGCAGGCAGAGCCTCGCGTTCAGGCAGCCGTTCTTTCGCGGCTCTCTGAACCGGGTCCATATCGAAGCTCATGGCATGTGCGACCCGGCGGGCGAGCCCCGCGCTCTGCGTGCGCTCGATCAAGGCCAAGAGCATCTCAAGGGTCGCCATGCCACCGGCGCTGGAGAGACGCCGACCTTCGAAGGCGTAGCGCCGGTCAAGCAGGACGGCCTCCCCAATCTCCTCTCGGAAAGGCTGGACCACCTCGTGATGCACGGCAATGCGCTCGCCGCGCAGCAGGCCGGCACGGGCGAGCACCAGGGCCGCCGTGTCGACGCAACCGAGAATGCCGCCCTGACGGTCCTGCCGGCGCAGCCAGGCGAGGAGGCCGGGGGTGCAAGCGGCTTCCGGCTCGTAGGCCGTGAGCACGATGGTGACCGGCGAAACCGCGAGATCCGTAAGGGCCGCATCAGGCATCACCGCCGGTCCGCTGGAGCAAGCGACCGCCTGGCCGCTTTCGCTGGCTAAGATGCTGTGAAAGACGGGCGAGACGCTCTCCCGATTGGCGATGCGCAGTCCGTCGATGCAAATGGCGAGTGAAACCAGCGAAAAACGCGGCGCCAGAACCAGGGTCACCGGTAGCGGGCCGTCCATGCATCTGTCTCCGGCAGATAAGCGAGCTAGAAGACGCTGCCAGCAATGCGCACTCTAAACAAGATTTTACCTGTTGGGAGCAAGCGTACAAAGACTGGCGGCCCTAGCGTTTCTGAAAGGAAACAACCTGCCCAGGAGCAAAGACCATGGCCGTGATCGCCGCCCCGCAACAGCTTTCCAGTGCCTGCAGCCCCGCCGAGTGGGAGACGCGCTGCGATCAAGCAGCGCTCTACCGCATCCTCAACCACTACGGCATGTCCGACCTGGCCAACCAGGTGGTCGGTGCCCGCATCAAGGACAGCCCGGAGAACTACCTGCTGCACCAGTACGGCATGTTCTATGAGGAGATCACGGCCTCGTCCCTGATCAAGACGGATGCCGAGGGACGGCCCATCTCCCCCGACCTTCCGTCTCCGGTGGACGGGGGCCAGAACCTCGCCAAGTGGATCTTCAGCAACCGTCCCGACATCAACTACTTTATCCACGGCCACTGCGAGGACGTGATGGCGGTGAGCGCGACCAAGAAAGGCCTCCAGGCGGTCTCGCAAGCGGCCGTCTACCTGATGCACATGCTCACCTACATCGACTACGAGTTCTTCGAGGACGAGGATTATGGCGAGAAGTTCAAGAAGACCTTCGCCGACAAGAACATCATGATCACCCGCAACCACGGCTACTACGTGCTGGGGCGTTCGGCGTCGGAGGCTTTCTTCCGCACCTACTTCCTGCGCCAGGCCTGCGAGGTGCAGGTGAAGGTGCTCTCCATGCGCGATGAGCCCAACGTGATCGACCCGCAGACGGTCGCCCGCTTCCAGGACCAGATGTACAGCTCCGAGCACTACAACTACGACGGCACGACCGAGTGGGCAGCGCTGCTGCGCAAGCTCGACCGCGAGCAGCCGGACTACAAGAGCTGACCGTGACGCCATGAGCGGGGACGCCGCGAGGCGGCAAACGCCGCCCACCCTGCCGCCGACACCGGACTTTGACCACTATCCGGTGACGGAGACGATTGCCGCTGTGGAGCCGGAGGGCGGTGGCCGCGTCTTGGCGCTCGTCTGGTCGGACGGGCGCCGCAGCCGCTATCACGCCATCTGGCTGCGCGACAACGCCAGCAATCCAGAAGTGATGAACCTGGAAACGCGGGAAGCTTGGACCGACGTCACGGCGCTGCCGGCCGATCCGCGCATCGCCTCGACTGCCGTCGACTCCGCGGGAGCATTGGAAGTGCGCTGGGCCGTGGAGCCTTTCGTCAGCCGCTATCACCCTGGCTGGCTTAGAGCGCACGATTACTCCAACCCCCGCGAAACGCGCAGCGAAGATCCGGCGGAGATCGCGCCTGTCCTTTGGGATGCGCACCTCGCCGAACCGTCAAGCTTCGAGGGCGCCACCATTTTGGACGACGACGCCGCGCTGGAAAGCTGGCTCACGGCAATCGCCACCTACGGCATCGCCCGCCTGCGCAGCGTGCCATGCGAGCCCGGCATGGTGACGCGCGTCGCCGAGCGCATCGGCCCGGTGCGCCCCAGCAACTTCGGACGTGTCTTCGACGTGCGGGTCAAGACCGGCCCAGGCTCCAATGCCTACACCGACAAGGCACTGACCCCGCACACGGACCTGCCGACCCGCGAGTACGAACCGGGCCTGCAATTCCTGCATTGCCTGGAGGCCTCCCCCATGGGCGGCCGCGCCGTCATGGTCGACGGCTACAAGGCCGCCGCCGTCATCGCCGCGCGCGACCCGGCGGCCTACAAAGCGCTGACCGAGATTCCTTGGCCCATGACCAACCGCGCGCCCGACAGCGACTACCGCTGGGAGGCGCCGGTCATCTGCTTGGACGACAAGGGCGCGGTGAAGGAGCTGCGCGTCGCCCCCTTCCTGCGCGCGCCGCTCAACAGCACCTTCGACGAGGTCGAAGAGGCTTACCGCGCGCTCCGCGTCTTCTTCGCCACCGCTGCCGAGCCGGACCTGCAGCTCGTCTTCGACTACCGGCCCGGCGATCTGCTCGGCATGGACAACCGCCGCCTGCTGCACGGCCGCGAGGCCTATGACTCGGCCTCCGGCGAACGCTGGCTGCAAGGCTGCTACGGCGAGCGGGAAGAATTGCACTCCCGCCTCCGCATCTTGGCCCGCAGCCGCCGCGCGCCCTGATCTCAAGATCAGCCCCTACCCCACACGGGTCAGGGGCGGCTGATGGAACAGCAGCGCATCGCCAATGCGCCGTCCTTGCCGATAGAGCGCTTGGCCAAGCTCGAGTTGCTCCGGTTGCCAACGGGCCAACGCCCCGTCGATGTCATCCGGCATAGCTTTGAGCATCGTGGCCAAGTCTATCGCGTTTCGTGCGGCCTTCGAAGTGCTGGCAGCGGTATGCGGGCGTGGAATGAACGCGGCATCCCCGAGAAGTACGACCCGCCCCTTGACCATCTCCATGACGCCGAAGTCGCGGATAGCCTGAGCGAAGGGCGTCTCGGTCGCCTGCACCACCGCGCGAAAGGGCGGCGGAAGTAGCATGCCGGCTTCCTCGTAGAGCGCCTCGCGCCGCGTCGGCACCAACGCCCCCTCCGGCAGAGAGAAACCGCGGTCGCGGCCCTCCTTGTCCGTCATGATCGCGCGTAGCTGCGCATCGTCGGCAATGCGATACCAGACCCAGTTGTAGAGCCGCCGGCCTGCGCGCGTATCGTTGCCTTCGCCCGGCACCAGATAGCCCAGGATGTGCGAGCCTGCACCGTTGGCGAAGCCGAAGTCACCGTGCAGGGCGTCCCGCGCCTCTTCCGGCATAGCGTCTTCCGGTAACAGGCCGCGCCAGGCAAGGTAGCCTGCGTAGCTTGGCGCCTCGCCCGGCCACTGCAGACGGCGGACGGTCGAACCGTTGCCGTCGGACCCGATCAGAAGATCTCCTGTCGCTTCCGTGCCGTCCTCGAAACGGGCGGTGACCGTCTTGCGTAGATCATCCTGGTCGATGGCCACGAGTGTCTTGCCGCGATGGTATCGGGCTTCGCCGAAGGCCCGCTTCAAGGTGCTGTAGATCAGCGACCAGGATGTCTGGGTCTGCGGCGCGAACTGCCGGCTCTCGATGCTGCCGTCCGGATGCAGGACGGTGCGGTGGCGCGAGGCGACACCAAGGTCCATCCCAGCAACCTCGAAGCCGCTGGCGCGGAAGGCCGCCACCACGTCGGGCTGCAGCACGATACCGCCGCCGCAGCTGTCCAGGTCGTGGCGCGACCGTTCGAAGACCTCGACCTCCCAGCCCGCTCGCGTCAGCAGGTTGGCGGCGAAGAGGCCGCCGAGCGAGCCGCCGATGACCAGCGCCCGCGGCGGCTCCGTGTGATGTGCTCTGTTCACGATCGCCTCCTATTCCGCCGCCTGCACTTTGCGCGCATGGGCAGCCAAGATCGCACGGCGGAGCGTCTCGGGCCGCTGCGCGCCGGTGACAACGCTGCCGTCGAAATCGAAGTGCGGTACGCCGGCAACGCCGCGGGCCAAGGCGCTGTCGATCAGGGCCCGCACCTCGGTCTCGCCTTGGTTGCTGGCGAGGAAGGCCTGCGCCTTCTCGCGGTCGAGCCCTGCTTCACCGGCGATCTCCGCCAGAGTATCGAGGTCGCCGATGTCGCGGCCTTCGGTGAAGTAGCCGCGCAGGATGCCGTCCACGACCGCCCGCTGCCGGCCCTCCCGCGCCGCCAACCAGGTCAGGCGGTGGGCGGCGAAGGTGTTGGGCGTGCGGGTCATGCGGTCGTAGTCGAAGGCGATGCCCTCGCGCTTGCCGGCCGCAACGGTATGGGCATCGAGCTCCTGCGAGCGCGCCCAGCTGCCGAACTTCTGCGAGCGATAGAGCTTCCGCTCCATGCCCTCTTTCGGCATGTGGGGGTTGAGTTCGAACGGCAGCCAGTCGACCTGCACCTCGAGCCCCGGCGGCAGACTGTCGATCGCCTCGAACAGGCGCTGCTCGCCCATCAGGCACCAGGGGCAGATGAAATCCGATCTCACGGTTACGGTGACGCTCATGGCCGGTCTCCTTTCCGGTTCGAATGATCTCGAACGGAAAGATGGCGCATTGCTTCAAGATCTATAATATAGAGAAAATACTCTTCTTCATTGCATAAAACGCAAAGATATGCCCATGGATCCCTTTGCCGGTCTCAAGGTCTCGGGCCTCCGCGCTTTCGTCGCTGTCGTGGAGGACGGCGGCTTCGCCAAGGCAGCACGCCGCGCAGGCATGGCGACCTCTTCGCTCACCCGCCAGGTCGACGCGCTGGAGGAGGAACTCGGCGTCCAGCTCTTCAACCGCTCGACCCGTGCCGTCACCCTGACCGAGGCGGGCGAGAGCTATTATCAACAGGTGGTGCGCATTCTCGGCGACCTAGACGAAGCCAACCGCAGCGTCTCGGAGAGCGAAGGCGCGCCGCGTGGCCTCCTGCGTGTCAGCCTGCCGGTCGCCTTTGCCAGGCTGCACGTTGCACCGGTTATCCCACGCTTCATGGCGCTCTGCCCTGAGATCGAGATCGACGCCACTTTGAGCGACAGCGTCGCGAATCTGGTGGAGGACCGCATCGACGTGGCCATCCGCATTGGTCGCTTGGAGTCTTCCAGCCTGGTGGCGCGAAAGCTGGCTCCGCACCGACGGATGCTCTGCGCCAGCCCGGCCTATCTTAGAGACCAAGGAACGCCCGACCTGCCCGCCGATCTGGCACAGCATAACTGCCTCAACTTTGCATACAGCCAAGGGAGGCAGAGCTGGCGCTTCGTAGGAGCGAAGGGCGGGAAGACGGTGCCAGTGAAGGGCAGCCTGCGATCCAACAATTCAGAAGTGCTACGTGAAGCGGCGCTTGGAGGGGCCGGCATCGTGCTGTTGCCGAGCTGGCTGATCGGTGCCGACATCCAGGCTGGACAGCTCCAAACCCTCTTGCCCGAATGGGAGGCCAGCCCGGGCGATATCGGAGATGCGATATCGGCTGTCTATCTGCCGAACCGCCGCGGCGCGCGGAAGGTCCGCGCCTTCATCGACTTTCTCGTCGGCCACTTCGGCACGCCGCCCTATTGGGAGCGAATCGCCTAGCGCGATCTAGCGCGTCAGGCCTTGGAGGCTCGAGGTCTACCACCGCTCTTGCAACTGGCGCTCAAGCTGGTCGCAAGCGACGTGAACGTCTTGCGCCGCCCGTTCGGCAACAGCGACCTGCTGCTTCAGGAACTCCGCCAGCACCTCATCACCATCAGCCATTGCGTGGTTCATACGCTCGCGTGCCAGTTCGGCATTTTCAGCCGCTTGGTGTGCGATATGCCGGAGTTTCTCGACCCAATTCTTGGCTTCTTCTGCGCTCATGCCTCGGCTCCCCGTCCAACTCCCGATCAGGCAACAAGACCACAGGCAAAGCCTCAGAGGGAAGCTGATTTTGCGCGGATGCTCAGAGCGACAGGTCAGGGACCTTGGAGCAGGCCTGTGCCAAGATAGCCGATAGCCGCACAGGCGCCGGTCAAAAACGTGCCCCAAGCCATGTCGACCAAGCTCATCTGCAGTGGCCATCCTTTCAGGGTCGCAAGATTGGTCATGTCGTAGGTGCCGTACGCCAAGAGACCGAGCAAGGCGCCGTTAACGGCGGCGGTGGTCCAGGACCCGGCCGTCAGGGCCGGCGCGACGGCGAAGAAGACAATGCCGGCAACGTAGACGAGATAGAAGCCGCCGGCCGCGGCCCAGTTGACGCGCGCGCGCATGAGCGAACCGAGCTGGGCCTTGTAAAAGCGCCGGGCCACCACACCGAGCCAGAAGAGATCGATGACCAAGAAGGCCACCAAGGTGACCGCGTATGCTGTCGCGTAGAGTATCGCCTGTTCCTCTCTCTGGTGGCGCAAAGCATGACCGACACAACTGTCGTAACGAAATGCTGTACGCAAGTCTTACAGATTTGGACTTTGCGATGCACCGACCAGCGAGACTCATAAAGAACGACCTGGGCGCGTCGCTGGTTGGCGGCCCAACGCCTCCGAAGCAGCGTCATACTCGGATCGAAATGGACGACCAGGTTGGAGGCGCGACGATGGCGCTTGCCGAACAGGCCGATGCGCACGCCCGTACAGAAGGCAGGGAGGCCCTGCCCGATCGGTTGCCTCCACCGGAGATCGACCGCAGCGCGCTCAACGCCTATCGCCTCGGCCGTCTGCGCCAAGCCATGGCGGCGCAGAACATTCAGCTCTGTCTACTGACCAACCCGCTGAGCCTGCGCTATGCCGCCGACATCCGGCAGTTTGCCAGCTTCCAGGCCCGAGTGCCGATGATGTACCTCGCCGTTCCGCTGGAGGGACCCGTCATTCTCTTCGGCGGCCTGGCCGAGGTGATGGAGGATGCCGCGAGCCCACTCGCCGAACGGCGGCCGGGGCACGCCTTGACCCTCTTCGAGGGCGGCAGCGACTTCGCCCAAGAACTGCGGCTCTTCCGCAGCGACATCGCAGCGCTGTTCAACGAGCTCGGATTGGGCAAGCGTCGGATCGCACTGGAGCAGATGAGCCCGCTGGCGATCGCCGCACTGATCGACGAAGGCTTCGAAGTCTTCGATGCCCAAGCGCTGCTGGAGCCAGCCCGGCGCATCAAGTCGGCGGAAGAGCTTGCCTGTATACGCTGGTCCATCACGGTCGCCGAGCATGCCATGGCCCGGATGCGTGAGGCACTCGTCCCCGGCGTGAGGGAGAATCAGCTCTGGGCGCTGCTTGCCGCGGTCAACTTCGCCAACGACGGCGAGGCGCTCGATTCGCAGTTGCTCGCTTCGGGGCCCCGCACCAACCCCTTTCTGCAGGAGGCGAGCGACCGCCCCGTGCAGGCCGGCGAGCTAGTGGCTTTCGACACGGACATGATCGGCCCCTTCAGCTACTGCGCAGACATCTCTCGTACTTTCCACTGCGGCCCCACCGCGCCGAGCGCGGAGCAGCGCGACCTCTATCAGCGCGCCTATGCCGAACTGCAGCACAATCTCACCCTCGTCCGGCCGGGCGTAACCCATGACGACTTTCACACGCAGGCCTACCGTCACCCGGATGGCTTCCGTTCCATCGACCTGATGTTGCACGGCATCGGCATGAGCGATGAGTTGCCTTTTCTCTTGAAGAGTGCCCCTGAGCGCAGCGCGACCAGCCACCTCGGCCCCGCCGTGCTGGAGACCGGCATGACCGTATGCATCGAAGCCTATGCCGGGCGCTTCGATGGTATGGAAGGCGTAAAGCTCGAGCAGCAGGTGCTAGTCACCGAGACCGGCTACGAGCTGCTGTCGCAATTCCCCTTCGAGGAAGAGCTCCTGCGGTAGCGCGCAGCGCGACCGGCGTCACACCGGCCGAAGGGCGGCGTAGACATTGAAGCTGAAGTCCTGGAACCAGACGTTGGCGTGGGTGAAGCCCACTGCGCGCAGCCAGGCGAGCTGAGCGGCCAGAGGATCCATGCGGTCCTCTTTCATGCGCTCCAGCGCCATGGCGATATCCTCTTCGCCGGCCCCCAAGACCTGAACCTGGCGCGCCACTCGGCGCGGTAGACCGCCTCGATCTCGAGGCTCTCGCCAAGCGACTGATCGGCGTTGATGAAAACCCCGCCCGGCCGCAGCAGCCTGAAGATCTCCGCGAAGAGCACCTGCTTCTCCGGCGCCGTCAGATGATGGATGGCGAGGGCCGACCAGACCGCCTGCCAACATAGCGGAAATGCAGGGGGGCCTAAGCCCGGTCGATGCGACCCGAGTAGCAGCCTTGCCTGGCGTTGTGTGCATGGATGTAGGCAACCTTCGGATTTGCGAAGAGTCGCTCGATCAGTGCTTCTATCTCCGTGCCTGGCGCCACGTCGGCATCCACGATCATTCCGTCGGCGTCGAAACCGCGCAGGGACAGGAGTCGCCGGCGCATCACGTCCGGCACCCTATCGACTTGGTCGTAGGTCTCTTCCGCGCCGTCACGCACGTAGATGGCATGGGTCGCACGGTAAGGGCTGTCGGCCGGCTGACAAATGTGGTTGAGCAGAAGGAAGACCTCACCCGGCCGACCCTCGCGCATCTCGATACGGTCGGGAAATCCGGAGTCCGCGCCGACGACGCGGCGCACGACACCCTGCTCAGCCAGCGCCTCTTCGCTCAGGCCGAAGAGATGGCGGAAGGGCTCAGGCGAAAGACCGGTGATGCGAAATGCCATGGCGGCGCTCCTTCAATGCAGTTGCTCGGCTTCACAGCCGAGCCGCAGCACATCACCGACAACGACAAACCGCTATCCGCTTCTTGGGGCCGTTCTTCTTCATCGGTGCGTCGCGCGCTTGCTCCAATCCCCCTTGCCTACCGCCGGAAGCGCGGCGGCTGACTTTGGGCGTGGATGGCAAGGATGTCGGCCAACAGCGCAAAGCCCGTCTCGATGCGTCCCGCGCCAGCGCCGGAGATGGTCACCGGGCCGAGCAGATCGGTGTCGAGCGTCAGGGCGTTGATTGGGCCTTCGATGGCGGCGAGAGGGTCGCCGTCAGGCAGCATGATCGGGGCGACTTCCAACGCAACGTGCCCATCGGGGGCGAGACTGCCCTGACCTAGAGCGTTCCGGTTTTAGGTGGAAGCGTACCCTGAGTTTGCGAGATAGGCTGCGCATTCCTGTGGCTCGAAGCGCTCGAGGATAGGTCCGACGGCG
>JANQIA010000164.1 GCA_028282405.1 Rhodovibrionaceae bacterium | reverse complement strand
ATGCAGTTTTCCGAAGCCGGTGTCTTCATCGCCCGCGACGACGGGCTGCTCCGCGCGCATGAGCCTAAGAACATCCCCAACATGGCGAACGTCCGCGAGGCCTTCCTGCTGGCGGACAACTTCTCCGCCGGCGTGATCGATGCCACGCACACGCTGTTCTACAACACCGACTCAGGTGTCGATAAGCCAGCAGCCTGGGCCGATCTCTGGGACTCCAAGAACGCCGACAGGATCGCCATCGCGCCGGTCGGTTGGAACAGCGGCGTGCGCATCGTCACCAGCGCCGCGCAGGTCGCGACCGGCAAGCCGCTGTCCGAAGCCCAATACGAGTGGGAGGCCGGCCTCGCGCACCTGGCCAAGCTGAAGGAGAACGGGGTCACGGTCTATACCGGTGCGCCGCAGGCCATTCAGATGCTGCAAAGCGGCCAGGTTCCGATCGTTCCCTTCTACGGCATCTTCATCAACCCGCTGATCGACAAGGGCGCGCCGATCGCGCCGGCACATCCGCTGGCCGAGGGCATGCACGGCGAAATCGTCGGCCTGAACATGCCGGTCAACGCCAAGAATGCCGAGCTGGCCGAGGTCTACGTCAACATGAGCTATGACAAGGCCTTCCAGGAGAAGATCGACAGCGTGCTGCGCACCCGGAGCGCGCACAAGGAGGTCGACGCCTCCGCACGGACGCTCGATCTGATGGGCCCGCCGGACAACATCACCTATGCCGACTGGGGCTACCTGTCGAAAAACCGGCCCCAGATGACCGAGAAGTGGAACGAGATCTTCGGCTGATCTCACGCCAGACTGCCCGCCATGGCTGTCCGGCAGGCACCACTCGACAACATACTCCGGCATGGGCCCGCAGCGCTTCTGCTCGCGCCCATGCTGGTCTTTCTCTTGGCGTTCTACGTCATTCCCTTCGCCGAGATGCTGCGGGTCAGCTTCGGCTTCTGGGTCAACGATCCGGAAGAGGTGAAGGCCACCGGCACCTGGCTCTATCAGTACGAGAAGGCCTTCGAGAGCGCGCGCACCATGCGCGCCCTCTGGCGCACGTTCGAGCTCTCCTTCATCTCGGTCTTGATCACCTTTCTGCTGTGCTACCCGGTCGCTGTGATGATGCTGTGGCTCGGCCCGCGCATCCGCTCAGCCGTGCTGATGGTGGTCTTCATCTCGCTGGCGGCGAGTCTGATCGTGCGCAACTACGGCTGGCTGGTCGTGCTGGCCGACCAGGGGCCGATCAACAACCTGTTCGTCGGGCTCGGGATCTTCGAGCGGTCCCAGCGGCTGGTCTACAATGAAGGCGCGATCATCGTCGCGCTGGTGCACTATTGCATGCCCTTCATGATCCTGCCGATCTATGGCGCGCTGATTCGCATTCCGCCCTCGCAGTGGGAGGCGCCGCGCACCCTGGGCGCCAATTCCTGGACGACCCTGCGCACGGTCATCCTGCCGCTTTCCGCACCCGGCATTTTTGGCGGCACCACCCTGTGCTTCGCCATCTGCGCCAGCGCATTCGTCACCCCGCTAATGCTGGGCTCACCCTCGACGGCGATGATCTCTCAGGTCGCCGCCGAGCAGTTGCTGGTGCAGCTCAACTTCCCGCTCGGCTCGGCCATCATCTTCATCCTGACCGCCTTCACCTTCGCGCTGGTGTTCGTCTACGCGGTCCTCGTGCGCAGAATGTTGCGGGTCGATGTCTGAAGAACGCGACTTCCGCCTGGTGGTGAACGTCCTCGGCTGGGCGGCGATGGCCTTTCTGGTCTTTCCGGTGATCGTCACCCTCTTGGTGTCGTTCAACGGCTCGTTCTTCATCGAGTTCCCGCCCTCGTCCTATTCCTTGGAGTGGTACCGGAACATCGCCAACATCAACAAGATCGGCGAGGCGACGCTGATCAGCCTGTTGATCGCGACCATTGCGGCGACGCTGGTGACCGTCATGGCGCTGGGCACGGCGATGGCGATCGTGCGCTACGACTTCGCCGGCAAGGCCGCCTTGACCTCTTTTCTCCTGTCGCCCGTCGCCGTGCCGATCGTCGCCATCGGCATCGCGCTGGTGCAGTTCTTCATCCGGCTCGACATCGCCTTCACCTGGTACAGCCTCGTCATCGGCCACATGGTGCTGGTGGCCGCCTATCCGGTGCGCACCATCGTCGCCTCGATGACGCTCTACAATCCCAACATCGAGGAGGCCGCCTCGTCGCTTGGCGCCAATCGCTGGGTGGTGTTTTGGACCGTGACCCTGCCGCAGCTCAAACCCGGCATCATCAGCGGCTTCCTCTTCGCCTTCCTGATCAGCTTCGACAACTACCCGATCAGCATCTTCCTGGTGCGCGGCGGCCTGACCACCATGCCCATCGAGCTGTTCAACTACATCTCCCAGAACTTCGACCCGACCCCGGCGGCCTTTTCGACGCTCTACATTCTGATCATCAGCCTGGTCATCATGTTCGTCGAGAAACGCTACCAGGTCATCTCGCTTTCGGTTGGACGGTGACGCATGGCGCGACTTGACCTCTCGGATCTCTGCTTCTCCGTCGGCGCGCTGGACATCCTGCGCTCGGTGAACCTGACGGTGGAGGAGGGCACCTGCCTGGCGCTGCTCGGTCCCTCAGGCTGCGGTAAGACGACGACCCTGCGCTGCATCGCCGGTTTCGTGCAGCCCACATCGGGCTCCATCAGCTTCAACGGCCAGCCGGTCGTCGGCGTTCCGGCGCACAAGCGCAACGTGGGGCTGGTGTTTCAGGACTATGCGCTGTTTCCCCATATGACCGTGGCCGAGAACGTCGCTTACGGCCTCAAGCGGCGCAGCGTTCCCGCGGCGGAATGCAAACAGCGCGTCGCCGAGGCCCTGGAGCTGGTTCAGTTGGACACGCTCGCGGATCGCCTGCCGCGCCAGATGTCGGGCGGTCAGCAGCAACGCGTTTCCCTGGCCCGGGCGCTGGTCATCCGGCCCAACGTGCTCCTGCTCGACGAGCCGCTGGGCGCGCTCGACCGCAAGCTACGCGACCAGATGCAGGTCGAGCTCAAACGCATCCAGCGGGATTCCGGCATCACCACCATCATCGTCACCCACGATCAGGAAGAGGCCCTGTCGCTCTCCGACCGGGTTGCGGTGATGTTCGATGGCCAGATCCAGGAGGTCGGCACACCGACCACGCTCTATCGCGAGCCCGGTTCGCGCGCCGTGATGGAGTTTCTCGGCGCCTCCAACATTCTCGACGGCACGGCCGTTTCGGCAGAACAGGACGGCTCTCATATCAAGATCCGCGACAGCCACACCCTCAAGGTCAGCGACGCGCTGGAGAGCGGCCGCGACGTTCAGCTCGGCATCCGGCCCGAGCAGTTCCTGGTCGAAACCGAGAGCCCCGTGGGCAGGGAGAACAGCATCGCCGCCACGATCTCGGAAGTCGTCTACAAGGGCCCCCATGTAGAGCTCTATGTCGAGACCGAGCAGGGTTTGCGGCTGTTGGCTCAGCGACGCATCCGGGGCATTGCCGCCCAGGACACCTTCGTCATTGGACAGAGCGTGTTTCTGACGGTCGAGCCCGATGCGATTTTGGTATTTGGACGGTGATCACAGTCTTCGCGAGGTGATTTGGATATGGCTCTAGAACGCAAGAACAGCCTGCGCGACAGCGCCGGCGGACGCACGGTGCAGGATGTCGGCGGCCTCGATTTCGGGCCCATCGACCGCAGCGAGCATGACCTGAGCTACTACGAGAAGCGGGTCGACGCGATCCTCATGTTGTTGGCGCGGCATCAGATCTTTCGGGTCGACGCCCTGCGCCGTGCGGTCGAGGAATACAGTGCCCAGGAATACGACGGCACCGCCTATTACGACCGCTGGATCAAGGCGATCCGCGAACTGCTCCTGGAGCAGGAGGTGATCGGCGCCGAAGAACTCGAGGAGCGCATCAAGGCCATTGCCGACCGCTATGCCGCGGAGGGCATCGAGGTGGATCGGAGCCCGGTATGACCGGCACCGCCGCTAACGACACGCGCTTTGCGCCGGGGAGCACAGTCCGGGTCAGCGACCGTGCGTCCCTGGGGCATTGCCGTACGCCGGTCTATCTGCGTGGGAGAACCGGCACCATTGTCAGCGTCGCCGGCCGCTTCCGAGACCCGGAGCGTCTCGCCTACCACAAGCCCGGCATGCCGCTGCAGACGCTCTATCGCATCCGCTTTTCTCAGCGCGATCTCTGGCCCGGCTATGGCGGTCCGGCGGATGACGAGATCGAGGCCGACATCTTCGAGCACTGGCTGGAGCCGGACCAGGAACGACAGAGGGACCAGGGCGCATGAGCACCCACGATCACGATCATCACCATCATCACGACCACGACCATGCGCCGATCAGCGATCAGGATGGCCCGATCTCTCGATTCGAGCTGCTGGAAACGGCGATCCGGGAGCTCCTGATCGAGAAAGGCCTCTTCACCGCCGCCGACCTCCACGCCCAGATCGATGCGACGGAGTCGCGGAACCCGGCGCTCGGCGCGGATCTGGTCGCCAAGGCCTGGAGCGATCCTGGGTTCAAGGCGAACCTGATCGACGACCCCCGCGCGACCCTGGGCGAGATGGGGATCGATGTGGGCGCCATCGCCGAACTGCAGGTGGTCGAGAACACCGACGACCTGCACCACGTCGTGGTCTGCACGCTCTGCTCCTGCTACCCGCGGATGATCCTGGGCGTGCCGCCGGCCTGGTACAAAAGCACGGCCTATCGCTCGCGCGTGGTCAAGGACCCGCGCGGTGTGCTGCAGGAATTCGGCCTCGAGCTGCCGGACAGGGCTAAGGTCCGTGTGCTCGACAGCACCGCCGACCTCCGCTTTCTCGTGATACCCCGCCGCCCGCCGGGCACGGACGGGCTCGATGAGTCCGCGCTCGCCGAGCTGGTGACGCGCGACAGCATGATCGGGACCGCCGAAGCCCTCGGCCCACAAAGCTAGAGTCCCGACCAACACCCCAAACGAAGGAACAGCCATGATCAACGGAGCGCAAGAGAGACAGCGCTTGAAAGAGAAGATCAAAGCCCGCGACCTGGTCGTGGCGCCGGGCATCTATGACCTGATTTCCGCGCGCATCGCGGACGACCTCGGCTTCGATGCGCTCTACATGACCGGCTATGGCATCTCGGCGAGCTATCTCGGCGTGCCGGATGCCGGGCTCGCCACCTACAGCGACATGGTGGACTGCGTGCAGCGCATCGCCGGCACCTGCTCGACGCCGCTGATCGCCGACGGCGACACGGGCTATGGCGGGCTGTTGAACGTGCGCCACACCGTGCGCGGCTATGAGAAGGCCGGCGCCGCTGCCATCCAGCTTGAAGACCAGACCTTCCCCAAACGCTGCGGCCACACGCTGGGACGCGAGTGCATTCCCATGGAAGACATGGTCGCCAAGGTGCGGGTTGCCGTCGACAGCCGGACCGACCCGGATTTTCTGATCATCGCGCGCACCGACGCACGCACCGCCCTGGGGCTCGACGAAGCGATTCGCCGTGGCCAGGCCTACCGGGATGCCGGCGCCGACGTCGTCTTCGTCGAGTCGCCGGAGTCTGAGGCCGAGATGGAGCAGGTGGTCGCCGCGCTCGACTGCCCGCTGGTCGCCAACATGGTCGAGGGCGGCCGCACGCCGGTGCTGAGCCGCGAGCGCCTGGCCGACCTCGGCTTTTCGCTGGCGATCTTCCCGGCGACAGGCTTCCTCGCGACCGCGCAGATCCTGCGCCATGTCTATGGCGCGCTGAAACGCGACGGCTCCACGGCGGCGGTCCAGAACCAGCTCGACGACTTCGACAACTTCAGCCGCACCGTCGGCTTCGAAGACGTTTGGGAATTCGAGAAGCGCTATGGCAGCTAGCGAATCGAGCGCCGCGGAGAACTACGCGGGCGTCTTCGACGGCCGGGTCGGCTTCGGCACGCGTCCGGCGCTCCTGGTGATCGATTTCATGGCGGCCTACACGACGCCGGGCTCGGACTTCTTTGCCGAGGGCGTGGTCGATGCGGTGGGGCAGTCGATCGCCCTGCTGGCCGTCGCCCGCAAGGTGGGGATCCCCATCATCCATACCCGCGTGTCGTTCCATCCCTCCGGCAAGGACGGCGGTTTGTTCGTCAAGAAGGTGCCGTCCCTTCGCAAGCTCGTTCCCGGGGCCGCTCTCGGCGAGTTTGATCAACAGGTCCGGCCGACCGCGGACGAGCTCGTCGTGGTCAAGAACTACGCCAGCGCCTTCTTCGGCACCTCGCTGCAGGCGACGCTTTCGGCCGATCGTATCGACACCCTCATCCTGGCGGGCTGTTCGACGAGCGGCTGCATCCGCGCGACGGCGATCGACGGCATGCAGCATAGCTTCCACGTTATCGTCCCGCGCGAGTGCGTCGGCGACCGCCACCAGGGCCCGCACGAAGCGAACCTCTTCGACATCAACGCAAAGTACGGCGACGTCGTCGCCCGCGACGAAGTCATTCAGTACCTGGAAGCCACCAGCGCCCGCCGGGCGGAGGCCTGAAACGGCGAACCGCACCGGCAGCTTGATGGCTCGGCATAGCGTCTGACAGCAGCTCACCGAATTCTCATTGCGCTTGATTGGCCGCGCGGCCGTGCGGCGGCCAGCATCGAAAAGCGCAGTATGTCTGTACGAAGCGAGCGATTGGCAGACGGAAGACCATTCGATGACGTTTGCAAGCGGATCACGGCACCGCACTGTCCTGGTGCTCTTGGCGGTTCTGCTGTCGCTGTTCTGGGGCACCAGCCTGCCGGCTGAGGAACAGCCGCCGCTTCCGGACTACGTCATCGAGGAATTCGGCACTCCGCCGGAGAGTCCGGCAGGGCCGCTATCCGCAGAGCTTCAAGCCGCCGTGCGGCTGGCTGTCATCGAGGGCGCGACGCAAGCGAACTGGGGCGCCGATCACAGGCAAGCGCTTGAAAAGCTCGCCACGTCACAAGATCCCCGGATCGGCTGGATCCTCAGCGATGCGCTCCGCTATGCCTGGGACCGCGAGCGCTACGAAGACATGACCGATGCGGCGGCCGAGGTTCTCGGTTTGGAGCTGCAAGAGCTGGATCTCTGGGAAGAGATAACCAACCACCTCATTGCATGGGATGTTCCCTCCTATCCCGGCTACCTCGCGGACAAGCGCGCCATCTTCACCCATTTCGGAACGGGCTGGGACGACTTGTTCGTCGAAGGCGACATCGACTGGCGGCTCGTGTCCTGGGGTGGCGTCAACATAGACGATCGCCCCTACGACACGACGGACGTGCCCTGCCACTGCATTCCCGCCGCCGACAATCCCGAGGTCAGCAGCGCGGCGGAGGCAACATGGCTGAAGGACAGCGACATCGTCTTCGGCGTCGCGGTGAACGGCGCGTACCGGGCCTATCCGCGGCGTATCATGGAAGTGCGAGAGATGGTCAACGACACCTTGGGCGGTCGGCATCTTGCCATTCCCTACTGCACGCTCTGCGGTGCCGCGCAGGCTTACTTCACCGATCGACTGCCGGAGGAAATCGAACGTCCGATCCTGCGCACCTCGGGGCTGCTCATTCGGTCCAACAAAGTGATGTACGACATCGTGACCCACTCGGTGTTCGACACCTTTCTGGGAAAGGCGGTCACGGGCCCGCTTGCGGAGAAGAAGCTGCAGCTTGAGCAGACGAGTGTCGTGACGACGGACTGGGGCACCTGGAAGACAGCCCATCCCGAGACGACGGTCTTGGTCGAAGCCCTCGCGTTCGGCCGGAACTACAACTTTCGCCAGGGCCGTGACGCCAACGGTCCGATCTTTCCGATCGGCAATGTCGACCCGCGTCTGCCGGTCCATGAGGACGTGATCGGCGTGATCGCCGCATCCGGTCACCCGGTTGCCTTTCAACGCAGCACGGCCGTCGCGGCCCTCAGAAGCGGCCACGACATCGCCTATGAGAACATACGCCTGACGCTCGACGGGGGTGGCGTCAGAGCGGTCGATTCCGACGGCAGCGATCTCGTCAGTCATCAGGCTTTCTGGTTTGCCTGGTCTCAGTTCCATCCGCAAACCGCGCTCTGGCCGCAATAGGGTCGGCGCTGCCGAGTAGCCGGACAGGGGCTGGATTTGTTGGGAAGGCCTCTGGTTTGCGAAGGCGCTGTTGCGCTAGGGCATCGGGTAGAATCCGAAGTTGCGCGCCATGAGTTCAACGTCCTGACGCACTTCGCTGGGGTCGCCCGTGCGGCCCAGCAAGCAATCGGCGATCCACGTGCCGACACAACGGATGTCGGGTTCCCTGATGCCCCGCGACGTCATCGCCGAGACGCCGAACCGCAGGCCTGACGTCGTCGACGGTGGCCGCGGATCGTTCGGGATCAGGTTCTTGTTGCAGGTGATGCCGATGGCGGCGAGCCGGTCGCAGGCTGTCTGGCCGTCGATGTCCAGATCGGTCAGGTCGACCAGGATCAGCGGCGTGTCGGTGCCGTCCGTCACCACCGTCAGCCCATGCGTCATCATCTCGTCCGCCAGGGCTCGCGCGTTATCCCGAACGCGCTGCGCATAGATCTTGAAGGCCGGCTGCATCGCTTCGCCGAGCCCGACGGCCTTCCCTGCCATCATGTGCAGCAACGGGCTGCCTTGAACGCCCGGGAACACCGCGGCGCGCAGCGGGCGCGACAGGCGGTCGTCGTTCCACAACATCATGCCGCCTCGTGCCCCGCGCAGAGACTTGTAGGTCGTGGTCGTGACCACGTCGGCATGCTCCACGGGATTGGCGAGAACGTCACCCGCCACGAGCCCCGCGAAATGCGCCATGTCCACCAGCAGTCGCGCGTCGACCTCGTCGGCGATCTCGCGGAAAGCCGCTAGGTCCAATTCTCTTGGATAGGACGAGCCGCCGGCGACGATCAGCTTGGGGCGTTGCTCCCGGGCGATGTCGCGCACCTGGTCCATATCGATCCGCCCATCGCCCGGACGCAGGCCATAGGCCTGGGTTCGGTAGACCTTGCCACTGATGTTGGCGCGCGACCCATGGCTGAGATGGCCGCCGCACTTCAGGTCCAGGCCGAGAACGGACTCGAACGGCTTCAAGAGTGCCGAAAAGACGGCGAGGTTTGCCTGGCTGCCCGAATGCGGTTGCAGGTTCGCGTGCTGCGCCCCGAACAAGGCGCAGGCGCGGCGCTCGCCCAACGTTTCCAGCGAGTCCGCGATCTCCGCCCCGCCGTGGTAGCGGGCACCGGGATAGCCTTCGACCGTCTTGTTGCAGAACCAGGACCCCTGCGCCTCCAGGACGGCTCGGCTGACGACGTTCTCCGACGCGATCAGCTCGATGTTGCGGGATTGGCGGTCGCCTTCGGCGCGAACCAAGGCGGCGACATCGCCATCGGCGTCGGCGAGATCGCATCCGAAGTACGCACCCAGCGAGTCGTCGAAGGCGTTGCCTGCCTGGGCCGAAGCATCCGGGCTCATGCCGACAGCGC
This sequence comes from Rhodovibrionaceae bacterium, assembly GCA_028282405.1. GTDB lineage: Bacteria > Pseudomonadota > Alphaproteobacteria > Kiloniellales > DSM-21159 > JANQMX01. The sequence continues at coordinate 35,254 of JANQIA010000164.1, read as the reverse complement.
CGCGGCCGGCGTCCCGTAACGCGCGAGGCAATCGTCGGCGAGAGGCGCGATCGGCGTCAGATCCCGGTGGTGCTTGTGGTCGGGCCGCGTGGGGGCGGTGTAGGCATTCGAGACGGGATTGACGATCAAGGAGAAAATCGAGCGGTCCCAGGGCGACATGTTGTTGGGCGAGCCGTGCAGCAGCGTGTCGTGGAAGATCAGGACGGTGCCGGGCTTGCCGGTCGCCGAGACCATGCCGAACCTGTTCGCCATGTCGCGGACGCGGTCGAGATCGGTCACCCAAAGGGGATAGCTGGTGGTTTCGTCGTCCAGGCGTGAGGGGTGCTCGTCGGCACGATGCGAGCCCGGCAGGAAGTAGAGCGGCCCGTTGAACTCCGACACCTCGTCCAGGAGGATGTGCAGGTTCAGCGCCAGCGGCAGCGTCACCCCGTCTTCCTGGTGATGGGTCGCAAAGTCGTTGTGCCACTGCCAGACCTCGCCGGAGAAGGCCGCTTTGACGTTCACCTTGACCTGCTGAACGTAGACCGGCTCTTGGAGCACTTGAAGCGCAGGCTGGATCAGCCGCGGGTGACGGACCAGGTCGGCGAACAGCGCGTCGCGCAGGTGCAGCCCCATCGCCGTGCGGACCTCACCGGAATGGCGCTCGATGATGTTGGCTTCGCTGTCCTCGGAAAAGAGGCGCGGCAGGCGACCGCGGATCGCCTCGACCTCGGCCTGGGTGAAGCAGTCAGGCAAGATGAGGAACCCGTCCGTTTCAAGGTCTCGAAGCTGCTGGTCGCTCAACTGCATGTTCGCCTCCGGCTGTCTTGGGCTCACCACCCGGGTCAGGTTTGACGCAATCGGCGACAACATCAATAACGAGATTCTGTACTACAGAATAGGTTTTCTAAACGATGACAAGGCTGATGCCTCCCTTGAAGGCGGTACGCTATTTCGAGCTGGCCGCCGAGTTCGAGAGTTTCTCCCAGGCCGCAGACGAGCTGAGGGTATCGAAAGGCGCTGTCAGCCAGCAGGTCAGTCATCTGGAGCAGTATCTCGGAATTTCTTTGTTTAGAAGAGTTGGTCGACGCGTGGCCCTGACGGACGCCGGCCGGCGGTATCACTCTGCAGCGAGAAACGCCTTCAACATCCTCGAGGCGGAGACCGAACGGCTCGCCGGCTCGCGCCTTCGCGGGCAACTGAAGTTGACCGTCCTGCCCGCCTTCGCGGCGCTCTGGCTCGTGCCGCGCCTGCCGCAGTTCCAGAAATCGGCGGCCCACTTGGACATCGTGATCGCGGCCGAGGCGGAGGTTGTCGACTTTGCAAAATCGGACGCGCAGATCGGCATTCGCTACGGGGCGACCGCGCAGAGCGGGCTGACATCGACCCTGCTCGGACATGACGCGCTGACGCCCGTTTGCACGCCGGAATACGCGGAGCTTCACGCAATCCGAACAGCCGAGGATCTCGCGCGCTGCGTCTTGCTCCACGACACTTATTGGTCGGACGATTGGCCGAGATGGCTGACGGATGCGGGTGTCGCGGACAGGCTGGGCGGGGACGGTCAGTTCTTCACCCACTACAGCATGGCGATCGACACGGCGCGCGCAGGCGGCGGCGTCGCCATGGGGCACCGGCTCCTGCTGCGCGACATGATCGACCGGGGCGAGCTGGTCGCTCCGCTCGAACGGAGCATTCCTTCGGTCCAGCCCTACGTGGTCGTCGTCCCCGACCACGCCGCCCACCTGGACTTCGTAAAGCGGTTCCGGACATGGCTTATCGGGTCGTTCGGCCCTGCGGATGCGCCCTGACCTCTGACGCCCGTCTACCACCCGAAGCTCTTCTTGCACCTGGTGAGGACCCCACTACCATGCGCGGCGGACCGAACGCTCGGTCGCTGTGCACCCGGCCAACAGGCCAACCTGCGCCGGCTTTGCGCGTGATTCAAAACGGCCCATAGATCGTTTCTTGGAGGAGCTGTCGCTCGGGATGGCCAGTGGATGATTGTTTCTGCCGAGCAGCTCTCCGACTTCGGCGCGCTGCAGAAGGCGCGGGCGCTTTGGGCCAAGCACGACCTCGACGCGGCGCTTCAGGCTTTCGATGCGGCGCTCCGCGAACGGCCGGAGAACGTGCGCGCCCTTCTCGAAGCTGCGCGCGCCTTCGGCGGCCGGCACGAGATCCTGCGCGCAGAACAACTGCTCGAAGAAGCCACGCGCCTGGGCGGGGCTGACGGTCGCGTCTCCCCGGTCATCGCCCAGAGCTATGCGCGCATCTTCCGGCAACAGCGGGCGATCGAACTGCTGGAACGGCAAGAGCAGGTGCCGCCGGCCATACGGGCCGAGTTGGCGGTGCTCTATGAACAATCGGGACGCCTCGACGATGCGCTTTCCGCCATCGAAGCCTGCATTCGCGAAGCCCCAGGGGCGCCGGAGCCCAAGCTGGTGCGCGGTCGCATTCTGCGGCGAATAGGCCATTTCCGAGATGCCGAAGCGACCTTCGCTTCGCTGACAAAAGAAGACCTCGATATCCGCGTCCAATCCGAAGCCTGGTCAGAGCTCTGCCACATCAGAGATGCCGAGGGCGACTACGAGGCCGCGGCCAAGGCCATCGGCCGGGCGCATGCCCTCGTTCTCGGCCTACCCCAGACCGGGCAGCTCATCGCAAGAGCCCGGGCGAACAACGCCGCGCTTGGCCGTCTGGCGGAGCGACTGGATCGCCGCACCATCGAGTCCTGGCAGCGCACGGCGCTCGCGCCCGACCCTCGCTGCTCCGGCATCGCGCACCTGATCGGCTTTCCCCGCTCCGGCACCACCTTGCTGGAGCGATGCCTCGACGCCCATCCCGATCTGGTCGCCTCGCCCGAGCGGGTCGTCTTCAGCCGCGACATCTTTCCCCGCCTGTGCAGGGCCGGCGGCGGCGCGCTGACGGTCGAGACCCTGAATGCCATCCCGCCCGAGGCCATCGCGCGGGAAAGGACGCGCTACATCGACTACATGGCGGCCGCGCTTGGAGAGCCCCTGTCCGGACGGGTGCACCTAGACAAGAACCCGAACCACACCTCCTTGCTTCCCGGCTTGCTGCGCCTCTTTGGAGACTCGCGTTTCATCGTCGCCCTGCGCGATCCGCGGGATGTGATCGTAAGCTGCATTCTCCGCATGTTCCGCCTCACCGAGACCAGCGCCATGCTGCTCAGTTGGGAGACGGCCTGCGAGATGTATCGCTTCGAGATGGAGGCCTGGCTGCGCTACCGCGAGCTGCTCGACGCGGACACCTGGGTCGAGGTGCGCTACGAAGACGTGGTCGCCGACTTCGAGCGGGAAGCCCGGCGCTCACTCGACGCGGTCGGCCTGTCCTGGGACGAGGCTGTTCGGGACTACCGAAGCCAGATCGCGAACAGGCATGTCAATTCGCCGACCCACTCCGAGGTGCGCCAGCCGATACACAGGGATTCGATCGGGCGCTGGCGGCACTATCGCCAGTACCTCGAGCCCCACATGCACCGGCTCAAGCCCATGATAAAGGCGTTCGGGTACGACTGAGAAGCCTCGATCACCGCCCTCGATGGCGGTCTTGTCAAAGCCTTGTCAGGCTAGATGGAAACAAGTCTGCTTCTCTCTTGACCGTAAAGGCGCTCCGTCAGAATGGTTCAATCGAGCCCGATAAAGCTCTAAGACGAACGCGCGCGCCGGATGAGCGCAAGACCAGCGACGCCAGCGATCAACAACGGAAGCGTAGGAGGGACCGACAGCGGTGCCGCACGGGTCAGCTCATCGAGCGTGATAAAGGCATCGCTGTCGACGAAGGACGTTGCGTCCGTGAAATCGACGCCCCCGCCGGTCACATCAACGACGAGCAAATAGCCAACGCCGCCGTCCTCAAACAAGAACTCGACTATCTCCTCCATGATCGACACAGCGGTGGCCGGCGAGAGGATGCTCGGCAGGTCAACGAAATCGAGAGACGCATTGGTCGGGTCCGACACCAGGAAGGAATCGACGCTGACTGTCGACCCGGCATCGGACGCAATGAATATGTCACCAAAGCCGTCGAAGACGACAGACCCCGTTGTCTCCACAAGCCGCGTTTGGCTGTCGAAGTCCGAGGTATCAATGGGAACGGCCGCTACTTGTGATGGGCCGGTCGCCAGGAAAAGGCCAAGGATGGCCGCTTGGAGTTTGTTCATCTTTTTCTCCTCTCGTCACTTCACGCGTGTCGCCGGGTTGTGTTTGAACGGCCTCGTCTAGAAGAACCCATCGCTGTAGAGGCCGCTGATTCCTTCCAGGATGATGAGGTCTTGGTCGCCGTCGAGGTACAGGAGCGTTCCCACTCCCGTCTCCCGCACACGTGCGACCTCTACGTCCGGGCCGAGGAGGATACTGTCTTCCTCTTCGTTGTAGTCGGTAATGCGCCGGACCTCCCGAACGCCGTTGCTCGTCGTGTCCGAAAAGTCGAAAATGTCCGAGCCGGCGAGGCCAGTCAGGACATCGGAGCGGCCGCCAAGGGAGTTGAGAATGTCGTCACCGTCGGTGCCGACGAGGCGGTCATTGCCGTCCGTGCCGACGATCTCGGTGACGCCGGACGCTTCACCAAGCTCGGTCACCAACACATCGTCAAAGGCGAGGTCTTCCGAGGCCCATGCGTAGAGACCCACCGTGCCACTGTCCAAGGTCCGGTCCTCGATCTCGGTCCCGAAGACCTTCTTGCCGTCGATGTACGGCGTGATCACACCGTCCTTGACCTCAATGCGCCAGTGCTGACTCTCGCCCGGGGTATAGTCGTCGTAGCCTCGGGCCAGGATGGTCTCTCGGCCGTCGAGATGCCGGGTCAGCATGACCAGCCCGGTCTGTGCGTCGGCCTCGAGCTTGTAGTAGTTATCCTGGTCCGTATAGCGGAACAGCAGCCCGATGCCGTCGTCATCGTTCGGCGTGATGGTCGCTTCGAGGGCGTAGTTGGTCCACTCCAGTGCATCCGGCTCATCCCAGAGCGCATAGGTGCCGTCGCGCAGGATGTAGGGCCCATCGCCTTCCACGGAGAACGCGGTACTGCCGGTGCCCTGCTGATCCGACTGGATGTCCGAGGCCTGCACGAGCTCGCCGTCCACGACCTGCCAGTCCGAGGGGCCTTCCTGGGTGCCCTCGTCGACGATGGTCCAACCGGCAAGATTGCCGTCCTCGAAGTCGTCCGCCGCCAGGATGGCGCGGCTGTCGGCGACCTCGACGGTGATCCGGTCCTCGGACGTCGCGCCGTCGGTATCGGTGACCCGCAGGGTGACCGTGGTTTCGCCCGGGACCAGGTTCAGCGCCGCCGCCTCGCCGGTTGCCCTGACCTCGCCGTCGACCAGCCACTCGTAGGAGGCCACACCGGCGGCCGAGAGGCTGGCGGCGGCCGTCAGGTTCACCGTCGCCGTCCCGTTGCCGTCCAGGTCCGCGACCCAGCGACCGGAGGGCTCGGAGGTCAGTGCGCGTGCGGCCAAGTCGATCGGATTGACCGAGATGTTGTCAAACATCGCGCGGTCCATGAGCTGCGACAGCACCCCGACGGTGCCGCCGGCGAGCGGACTTGCATCGGTCACCGGTCCGTCGAACAGCAGCTCGTCGTCCAGCGTGACGACGATTTCGCTGCCCAGCACCGCGATGCGCAGATCCTGTGCCGCGAAGTGACGATAGGACCCGGCCTCCGTGGCGAGAACCGTTTCGACACCCTCCTCGAACTTGGACAGCGTGCGGGTATCGCCTTCCTGATTCAGGGTCAGACGATAGTGGTTCTCGTCATCCTGGTAGTAGAACACGGCGCCGATGGTATCGTTATCCGCCGGTTCCACCACCAGGTCGAAGACGTAGTCGCTCCAGCTTTCCGCGCCTTCGCCGAGCCACACCAGGACCTCATTCGCCCCATTGGACTGCTGATAGAGCGCCGCTTCGCCTTCGCCGTTGGGATTGCCGAAGATGGAGCCCTTGACCAGGTAGGAGGTGGCGTCCGGCCCGGCCAGGCTGACCGGCGCGAGGCCTGCCGTGCCGTAGTCCAAGCTGTCGAGCGCACTGTCGAAGTTGAACTGGAAGGCCTCCGGGTTGGTGGCGGCATCCACCGGCCCATCGACGTCGACGCCGCCCAGCGCGGCGATGGTCGCCGCGTCCAGCGCCTCCGGCGTGAAGTGGACCGCGTTGGTGAAGATCTCCGAAGTGAAACCGTTCGGTTCGGAGAACAGCAGGAAGCCTTCGTCCGCATCGATCGTCCAGCGCGAGCCGTCGGAGACGTCGCTGTCGACGACCTGGCTGTCGAGGAAGACGCCGTCGAGGTACTTGGACAGGGACTGCTGGCCGTTCTCGTCAGTTTCGAAAACGAGTGCGAGCCGGCCCCATTCGCCGTAGGTCAGTGCGCCGTCATAGTCCCCGGAAATGCCGATGCTGGCCGTGGCACCATCGTTGCGCAGGTAGATCTCGGCGTCGCCCCCATTGCTCACGTCGGTCTGGAAGAGCGACGTGAAGCTCTGCGTCGTTTCCGTCAGCAGGATGTCGAAGATCAGGCTGTAGGTGTCGATCTCGCCGCTGGAGCTGGTCGGCGTCACCAGCAGGCCATCGACACCCGAGAGCGGCGGGACCCGGACGACACCGGCCTCGCTCCCGGCCGGCTGACCGCCGCCGATGCCGGTGATGTCGATCGCCGGGGTCTTGAGCGTGCTGTCGAACTCGTCCGTGTCCCCGGCCGCACCGGCGTTGTTGTCGTCCCACTCGTCGGGATCGGCGATGGCGAGCGTGTTCTCGCCCAGCGCGAAAGTGTCGCGCGCCTGATTACCCGCAACGGAGATCCAGAAGTCCTTGTCGGCAAAGGTCCAACCTTGCCACTCGGTGGTGCCCTGCGAAGTCGTAGGCGCAACCTCCTGAGTCCAGTTGGCCGGCGGCGTGGGGGTCCAGACCGGGCGGTTCGGATCGGGTGCGGGCTCGTCGACGACGTCCTGCAGCGGCAGGCCGTCGAAATTCTCGACGAGGAGCGTCTGGCCGACGCCCAGCGGGCCGGTGACCTCGACGTTGTCGATCGCCCACCACCAATCGTTGTCGGCCTGGCTGAGACGCCAGGCGAACTGGATGTCGCTGGCGCTGCTCGGGGCCAAGACCTCGAGGGTGACCTCCTCGTTCGCGCGGTCGAGCGAGCTGGAGCCGCCCGGGACCGTATTCGGGTCGAGCGTCAACAGCGTCGAAAAGCTCTGGCCGCCGTCGAAGCTGACCATCACCTCGCCGGTCATGGCGCCGTAGGGCCGGAAGCTAGAGTCGAACTGCAGCGTGATCGGGATCTGCGCCACGCCGCCGATCGACGGCAGCGAGAAACCGAGATCGGTGCCGAGGTCGAAGAGATTGGCGGGGTCGCCCGCGGGCGAACCCCATCCCGCCAAATCGCCGTCGTCGAAAGTCTCGGTCAAGAGCGCGTCCGGCGCCTCGACGATCACCACCTTCTCATCGGTCGACACGTTACCGTTCTGGTCGGTGACCTCCAGCAGCAGGCGGTTGGTGCCGGTCTTGAGATCGACCGAGAGCACGCCGCCGTCGGTCTCGCCCAGCTTCTCGCCATCGGCCGCAAACCACTCGAAAGTCGCCCCGGCCGTATCGCCGATCGTCGCCGAGGGATCGAGCTCGACCGTTGCCGAGATGCCGTCGCCGGTCACCGTCATGGTCTCGCCGGCCTTGGCGATGGCGATCTGCTCGGGCGTGCCGAGGTTGACGCCCTCGAAGACTTCCTGGTGGTCCGGGAATGCGTCGTAGTAGCTGTCGAGCTCGACCACCTTGGTATGGGTGGTGATGCGGTCGTTGTCCGGGTCGATCACCATCAGGCGCATCGCGCCGTTGCCACCGTTCGTGCCGACGCCCTCGACACCGGCCCAGGCACCGTTCTGGTAATTCACGAAGACCTGGTGGACCGGATTGCCGCCGGCGCCGTAGCTCACCACGGTCTCGGCGCCACCCATGAAGTTGTGGCCGTTGAAGGTGAAGGTGATGTTCGGATACTTCGAGGCGAACTCCCGCCAGGCGTCCTCGCCGTCATTCACGCTCCGCGGGTTGTCACGGATTGCGTAACCCCAGCCGCCGTTGTCGGTGTTGAGCGGCTCGGTCGTGGGCGTGATACGACCGTCACCGCCATTCCAGGAGTGCGTGTCGATGATGACGCGGTGGTCCAGGTGGTTCTCGATCACCTCCGAGGCCCAGCGCAGCACGTCGTCCGGCATGCCGAACTCGAGGCTGAAGATCAGCCAATCGGTGCCGTCCGGCGTGGTCAGCGTGGTGTAGTGGTTTCGGATCGAGTCCGCGTAGGTGTTGCCGTTCTGGAAGGTGTCCTCGCCCACGTCGAAGCCGTCGTAGGTTCCACCGCCTTGGGCCGCCGTCGCACCCACCTGCTCGGGCGTGAAGTAGGTGTCGACGTCGCTCTCGAAGCTGAAGGCCGAGGAGAATCCCGGGCGCTGCTGGTCGTGGTTGCCGACCGCGAGGGTGTAGGAGATCTCGCCGTCCAGCCGCTCCATGGCGTCCTCGGCGATCTCCCACTGGTTGGCCGCACCGAACTGCACGATGTCGCCGACGTGGATCGCGTGCTGGATTGCCAGACTGTCCTTCTGCTCGACCAGCCAGTCGGTCATGTTGCCGAAGGTCTCGGCGATCCCCGGGTTCGAGGTGTAGTCCTGTGTGTCGGGAATGATCGCAAAGACATAGGCGTTCTCGCCGGCGACGATGGCGCGGAAATTCTCGACGAGCTCCCCACCGTTCTCTGCCACGGCCGTAACCGTGATGTCCGAGTGGCCGAGCGCCAGCCCGCTCAGCGTCAACGTCGTGCCGTCGATTTCCGCCTCGACCGAGCTGCCGTCGGAGGTGGTGACCGAGAAGTTGCTTGCGCCGGCGCCGAAGACCGCCGCGAGGTCGATCTCGGGCGACTCCTCGCCCTCGGTGATCAGCAGGTCGTTGATGTTGTCCTGGAGGGGCGCGCCAGGTTCCTCGTCGATCACCGCCACGTCGCCGAAGCCGAACTCGACCGTCGGCGCGTAGTTGTCGAAGCCGATCTGGTAGGTCGGCGCCCCCTCGTCCCCCGCCGCGGGGGAGTCGCCGTCACTCCCGGGAAGAGCGATGTCGGGCGTGGTCAGGAGGACATTGATCGAATCGCCGCCGATGGCGCCGAGGTCGCTGTACTCGTCGCCATCGGCCACCGCCACGATGCCCTCGCCGAGCGTGAACTGCCCACGCCCCTGGTCTTCCGCGGTCGCGACCCAACTGTTCTTGTCTAGGAAAGTCCAGCCCTCGAACTCGACGACGCCGCCGGTCGGCGTCGTGGTGTTGTCGCGGCTCCAAGCGTCCGGCGCGACATTGGTCCAGTCGGTACCGTCACCGCCGCCTTCGCCCGGCGAGACGAAGGGGTCGAGGGGGAGGCCTTCGAAGTCCTCCGAGAAGAGGGCAGAGCCGTTCTCGGTGACCGACAGGTTGTCGACCGCCCACCACCAGTCATTGTCCGCGTTCTCGTAAGCGAACTGGAAGCTGACCGTCTGGGTCGCTTCCGGCACTTCGAAGCTGAGAGAGACGGCCTCGTTGACACGGGTCAGCGCGCTGGCCCCGCCCGGCACCGTCGAGGTGTCGAGGGTCAAGAGCGAGGTGAACGCGCCGCCGTCGAGAGACACGAGCACGGAGCCGGTCTGGCTGTCGTAGGGCCGGAAGCTCGAGTCGAAGTTGAGCGTCAGGCTGCGCGTCCCGACAGGGTCCACCGCCTCGAACGGCCCGTCGCCGTCCGCCCCGCCGAGCGCGGCGATCTCCGCTGCGTCGAGCACCGCCTCCGAAAGCCCGAAGTGCCCCAGATAGCCAGTCGAGGTCTCGCTATCGTTGTCGCTCAGCAGCAGGAAGCCCGTTTCGGCCGAGAGGGTGAAGCGGTCGGCGCTGACGGTCTGGCTGTCGAGGAAGGCACCGTCGAGGTACTTCGACAGGATGGCGGTGCCGTCGTTCTGGTCCTCCACCGTGATGGCGATGCGGTGCCAGGTGTCGACCGAGACTGTCCCGTCATAGTCGCCGTTGATGCCGATGCCGCCATCGCTGCGGATGAAAAGCTCGCCGTCGCCGCCCTGGCTCACATCGGTCTGCAGCAGCGATTGGAAGCCGGGAAGCTCGTCGAAGCGGATGTCCCAGACGGCGGTGTAGGTGGAGAGATCCGAGGAGAGGAGCGGCAGCTCGACGAGAACACCCTCGTTCGGGGCATAGCCTGCATAGTCGAGAACCGCGATGTCCGCGCCGCCGGGCCCCTCGATGCCGAACTGGGTCGAGAAGGCGATGGCGCTGTCGCCGATCGCGGCCGGGGTCTGGAAGCCCAAGCCGTCCAGGGCCACCTCCGCATCGCCGTAGCGGGGCTGGACGTCCTGGTTGTCGAAGTTGATCTCCACCGCCGACTGGGTCGGCTGGGCGGGAAAGAAGCCTGCCGCGTCCGCCGTCGGAACGGTCGCCAACAGCCCGGCGACTTCCGCCGGACTCGGCACGTCGGTGGAGAAGAAGACCGAGGAGACAGCGCCGCCCGCCGTCTCGCCGCTGTCGTCGCTGAACAGCTTCAGGCCCAAGTCCGGGTCGATGTCCCAACGGTCGGTGACGCCAAGGTCCTGGGTTCCGACAGGCTCGCCGTTGACGTAGGTGCGCAGGACCGCGTTGCCGCCTTCCTCGGTCACGGTCACGACGATGCGGTTCCAGGCATCGAAGGACACGGCGCCATCGTACACGCCATCGATCCCGATTCCGGCGGTGCCATCGCCGTTGTCGCGCAGGAAGAGATCGCCGTCGCCGTCACCGGTTTGCAGGAGGCTGACAAAGGCAGCGCTGGGCTGCTCGATGTAGGCATCCAGGCCGAGCGCCCAGGTCGAGATCGGCTCGAGCGATGCTGTCCCCGGCACCAGGCGCAGCGCCTCATCGGGCGCGAAAGCCGAGAACCGAAACAGGGCGGTATCGTTTCCGTCGATCCTCGGAATGCCCGTCTCGTCTGCCGTACCCAGAGTCGCACCGTTCAGGTCGCGCGCCATCTTAAAGCTCCCCAAGTGAGAATAGAGTCAGGAAATTCGGCCCAAAAAAACCGATTGCTCTCGGCAATTGCCGGGCGAACCTACTCCCGTCCCGCCGCTTCGGTCGGTTAAGACTATGGGAAACTTTTTTGTCTGTTTCGGTTACAACCATCGCGCAGAAAGCGGTGCACAACACGCACGCGCGAGCGGCACCGGCTCCCGGACTCATCATCGATGCCGAGGCGACGCGCAGGCTATTCTTGCAGGCGCGCTTGCCGCATAGTGGCCGATCGAGGAAGCGGTCGAGACAGATTTGAGCTGATGACGCGGCGGGACGAATCCAGCCCACCATCCGAGGCGCGGCGAGAGCCCGGCACCCGACGAGCGGCGCTCTGGCTGTCGGTCATCCTGCCCTTCGCGCTCGGGTACTTCCTGGCCATGGGGTTTCGGGCGATCAACGCCATTCTCGCCCACCCCATCAGTCAGGACCTGAAGCTCGACAACTTCGAAGTCGGCTGGATCACCTCCCTCTATCTCCTGACGTTCGCCCTGGTCCAGCTACCGCTCGGCGTCCTTCTCGACTATTGGGGGCCGCGCAAGACCCAGAGTCTCCTGTTCGCGCTGGGTGCCGTCGGCATCGTCATCTTCGGGTTTGCCACGAACGCGACCGAGCTTGCGATCGGACGGGCCATCCTCGGCATCGGCATGGCGGGCGGTCTGATGGCCGCGATCAAGGCCATCGCCGATTGGGTCGAGCCGGGCGAGATTCCCTTTTTCAACAGCATCATTCTCGTCGCCGGCGGCGTCGGGTCGCTGATGGTGACGATGCCCAGCAAGCTGTTCGAGCTGGAGTTCGGGTGGCGCAACCTCTGTTTCCTGATGGGCGGACTGACCCTGGCCGTGGCTGTCTTGATCCTCTTCGCGGTTCGGGACAAGCCGAAGCCCGAGGCGGGGGCAGCTCGGGCCAGTCTTTGGGACGAAGTCGTCAGCCTCAAAGTGGTCTACAGCGATCGCTTCTTCTGGCAGGTCGCGGCGATGGCGCTTCCCTTCGGCAATTTCCTGGCCATGCGGGGCTTGTGGCTCGGGCCCTGGCAACAGCACGTCGTCGGTTTCACACCGCTCGAAAGCTCGCGCTACCTGCTGGTCGTATCGATTGCGATGATCCTCGGCCTGGCGGGTGGCGGTCTGTATGGCAAGCTCGCCGGTTTCTTGCGGCTGTCGCTGCCCAATCTGGTTCTGATCGCGACCGTCGCGTACATCGGTGCGGAAATCCTCATCCTGCTCAACATCGCAACGCAGGGCTATGCCGTCTGGTTCGCGTTCGGGTTCTTCGCCACGGTCGCCGTCGTGCTTTACGCGGTGATTGCCCAGCACTTCGGGGCCGAGTTCAGCGGTCGGGCCGTCACCGCCTTCAACATTCTCGTTTTCATGTTTGCGTTCGTCGCGCAGAGCGCCTTTGGCCTCATTCTCCACCTATGGCCCGACAGCAGCGGCAGCGGCCAGCCAGTCGATGCCTACAAGGCGGCGCTTGCTGGTATGATCGTTCTAAATGTCCTGAGCGTCGCCTGGTTCCTATTGCTGGCCAGGCAATCATCGCGCCGGCCCCCGCCCCAGGCTGCTTAGCAGCGTGCCTGACGTTGGCTCTTACCCGGCCGAGAGGCAGCTATCGGCGCAAGATTATTGCGACATGAAGCGCCATACGGTCACAAAGATATAGCAGATAACCCGACACACTCCCTGGCACATTACGAGGCACATTGGGAGTGATGACACGGGCTGCGTCCCGGTGTTGTTGATCAATCCTAGCCGCGGCGCAGTCGCGCTCATCGTTTTGCCTCTCACAATGTGGTGCAACTTTTTGTTCACTAGTCACTTGGAGGAGGACAATCATGAGCAGTGATACCAACGGTACCCCTTCCATCGAGAACCCAGGCGCAGGTGATGACGACGGCCCGATCAGGGACGTCGGAGACACATCTCCGTCTTCCAGCCCCGAAGATCCGGACGCGGCTGGCAGCGGCCTCGAGGCCGCCAGTTTCGAGGCCGAGCAGCAAGCTGTTTTCGCTGAAGCCGGCGTGTCGAGCGGCCTGCTCGCACTTCGCGACGCGGTCGAGGCAAAGCTGCTTGCCGCCTCTGGCCAAGCCGAAGCCCGCTCGGAAGCATCGTCCACCGGAGGCATTGTCGGCGTCGGTATTGGTCTGGGCGACCCCGACAGCATGGCATTCGACGCCGGCGGCCCAGGCGCGCCGACCCTGACTCTGTTCACCGAGAGCGCTCTGCCGCAAGAGGCACTGATGAGTCAGGTGGCGGAGAGCGCCGGCACGCGCGCGCTCTCCAGCGTGCCGGTGGAACAGGTGACGGTCGGCACGGTCGACGCCTACTCGCACCGCGCGCGGCACCGCCCTGCACCCGGCGGCGTTTCTGTCGGACACGTGAACATCACGGCTGGAACGCTCGGAAGCCGCGCCATCGGTCTGACATCGCCGTGGAGCAACCGTCACCTGATCCTCAGCAACAACCACGTGCTGGCCAACTCGAACGCCGCCCGGGTGAACGACAGCATCATCCAGCCAGGGCCGGCGGATGGCGGGCGCCACCCCGCCGATCAGATCGCGGTCCTCGCGCGCTGGGTACCGATCAGGTTTGGCGGCGCGGCGAACTTCGTGGACTGCGCCTTCGGCTGGGCATGGCATCAGCGCATTCGCGGCGAGCAGTACTACCTTTCGCGCGGTCGACCGGCCTACTACCGCACGGGTACGTCGCCGCTCGGTGCCTCGCTGGGGATGACCGTCGGCAAGAGCGGCCGCACCACCGGCCTCACAATGGGGCGGGTGACGCAGATCGGGGTGTCGGTGAACGTCAACTTCGGTGGCGGACGCATCGCCCTGTTCCGCAATCAGATCGCAATCCGCTCGGTCAACGCCAATCCCTTCTCGGCTGGCGGTGACTCCGGCTCGCTGATCTGGCACTGGGCGACAGGCGTGCGGCCGGTCGGCCTGCTCTTCGCAGGTGGCGGCGGAACCACCTTTGCCAACCCGATTGGCGCCGTGCTCGGCGCACTGAACATCAGGTTGCTGCCCTGATCGCAATGGCCGGCCGCTCTTCCAATTGGGCGGCCGGCCACATATCTTTTCGGGGGTGGAAAAGGAGACGACGCCATGGGTGACGACACCAAGACCCCAGGGCCGGATTTCTCTGGTTCCGGCCCCGTCGAGTACGCCCCGGCCGAGGCCCTGCCGCAAGGCACGCTGGGAGCGCTGTTGGCAAGCGAGGAGGCGCGCCTGCTCGCAGTGCCTGGCGTGACCTCTGTCGGTATCGGCCATGGTCCCGCGGGCGGCGAAGCGCTTGTGGTGGGCGTGGTGGATGCCGGCGTCGCGGCGCAGCTGCCCCGCGAAATCAAGGGCGTGCCCGTGATTGTGACGGTCACCGGAGAGGTGGACGCGCTGCCGCAGCGCTGAGCGCGGCAGCGACATAGCCGTAGAGCCCTATCAGGCTCTAGGTCTCGACCTGGAAGCGCTCGGTTATCACCGGATCGGCGTTGTCGGTCTTCAGCGCCAGCATGACGATCTGGGCATCCAAGGAGTCTGGGTGATCCAGAACGGCGTCCAAACGCCGTTCGACCTCGTCCTTCTCACGCAGGGAGGTCGCCTCGGCAAAGTCCCGCGGTCCCAGGATAGCGTAAGCGAGAAGCTGCGCGGCAGAGCGCAACTCTTCGGGCCGGGCCGCCTTACCGCCTTCCGGCAAAAGCCGCAGCACCGTCAGCTTGATGGAGTCATGCAAGAGATGCGGATGCAGGCCGGCCGTGCGCAGCTCGGTCTCCAGCGCCGTCATCTGCTTGGACTTCCCGAAAAGACCGAAGAGGCCGAACATGCTCCCTCTACTCCTACCTCGCTGGGTTCAGATCAGACAACTCGGAACAGGGTCACGGGATTTGCGCGACCGGGCAACTTGGTTTCCCCGATCGCTTCCGTCGCAAACCTGTCGCCCACGGCGTTTCGTGTCTCCTCGGTGATCAGGATGACCGCATCGCCACCAGGGTGCCGTTTGCCTTCGCTTTCGACCAGACGGGACCGGATCAGGTGTCGTCACACTCTAGAGACCCCAGCGCAGCGCGGCGGTCTTGACCGGCGCGTCCCAGAGCCGCTGCATCTCCGCATCCAGCTTGGTCACGGTGATCGAGCAGCCGGCCATGTCGAGCGATGTGCAGTAGTTGCCGACCAGGCTGCGCGCGATCTTCAAGCCGCGCGCTTCGCAGAGCTGGGCAGCGGCGTGATAGACGAGATAGAGCTCCATCGCCGGCGTGCCGCCCATGCCGTTGACGAAGAGCAGCACCTCGTCGCCCGTGGCGGGCTGCAGGGACTCGCAGATGGCTTCGATCATCTCGGCGGCGATCTCGCTTGCCGGCTTGAGCGCGACGCGGCGGCGACCCGGCTCGCCGTGAATTCCCACGCCCATCTCCATCTCGTCCTCGGCAAGGTCGAAGGTCGGCTTGCCGGCGGCAGGGACCGTGCAGCTCGTCAGCGCCACCCCCATCGAGCCACTCGCCGCGTTGACTCGCTCGCCCAGCGCCTTGCACGCGGCGAGATCGGCGCCGGCCTCCGCCGCCGCACCGACGATCTTCTCGACCACCACGGTGCCGGCAACCCCGCGGCGGCCTTGCGTAAAGAGGGAGTCCTCGACGGCGACGTCGTCGTTGACCAGCACGGTCGCCGTGTTCTCCAGCATCTCCTCGGCCATATCGAAGTTCATGACGTCGCCGGAGTAGTTCTTGACGATGAAGAGCACGCCGGCCCCGCCATCGACGGCTTGGGCTGCCGCAATCATCTGATCGGGCGTGGGCGAGGTGAAGACCTCCCCCGGGCAGGCGGCATCGAGCATGCCGAGGCCGACGAGGCCGGCATGCATCGGCTCATGGCCGGAGCCGCCACCCGACACCAAGGCAACCTTGCCGCTCTCCTTCGGCGTGGCGCGGGTCACGTACTGCGGCTGGAAGCTGACCTTGACCAGATCGCTATGCGCTTGTCCGAAGCCTTTCAGGCTCTCCGCCAGCACGTCTTCAACATCGTTGATCAGCTTCTTCATGTCTCTTCCTCCCGCAGGTGTCGTTGGTTGACCTAGCGTTCCTTCTTTGCCAGCGCGATGATGCGCGCGGCCACGTCGCGAATGGTTTCCGCCACCTCTGCCTGGCGCGCCGGATCGGCGAAGCGCGGCACCTCGATCGTCACGGTTAGGCCGAGGGGCTGACTGTCCGCCGTGCTGGAGGGCGCCTGGCCCGGATGCGCCTTCTCATAGGCCGCGATGAAGGCATCGCGTTCCTCCGGCGAAAAGTGGCAGATCTGAAAGATCGCCGGCACGTGCTGGGCCGGGAGCGGCACGCGGTAGTTCGGGTTGGTGATCTGGGAGATAAAGCTCTTGTGGGTTCCCAGCGCCGCGGCCAAGCGCTGTCGGGTGCCCGAAGGACGGCGGTCGAGGCAGTCCTTCAGTAGGCGCTTGTAGGCGGCAATCGCCGCATCGCCGTCGCTGCCTTCCGCTATCGCTGCCATGACCGCCTCACGCCTCCGGACCGGCCGGGCTGCCGTAGCGGCTGACCGCGAGCTTGACCCGCCCGACCAGAGCCGGCGCGACCGAGAGCGAGCGCAGACCGCTGTCGAGCAACAGCGGAACAAGCTCCGGGTCGGAAGCCATGTCGCCGCAGAGACTGACATCGACTTGGCGCTTGCGGGCGGCCCCAACGGTGCGCCCAATCAACTCCAGGATGGCCGGATTGCGCGGGTCGGCCAAGGCCGTGAGGGCCGGATTGTCGCGGGCGCAGGCGGTGACGTACTGCACCAGGTCGTTGGAGCCGATCGAATAGAAGTCGGCCATGAAGTCCTCGGCCATGAGAGCGGCGGCGGGCACCTCGACCATCATGCCGAGCGGCGGACGGCCGCAGGCCACACCTTCCTTTGCCAGATCGGCGAGCACCTCGTCGAAGAGGCTGCGCACCCTCTGCATCTCATCCGGCACCGTGACCATCGGGACCATGACCCGCAGCGGCGCCTCGGCGGCCGCCCTCGCCAGAGCACGAAGCTGGGTGCGGAAGAGTTCGTCCCGGATGAGGGACAGGCGCAGCCCGCGCACGCCGAGGAAGGGATTGCTCTCGCCATCGACCGTGACCCCGGCGATTGGTTTGTCGCCTCCGGCATCCAGGGTGCGGATGGTGACCGGCCGTTCCCCGGCCCACCGCGCGATGCGGAGATAGGTCGCGTACTGCGTCTCTTCGTCGGGCAAGCGGCCTTGGTGGAACAGGAACTCGGTCCGAGTGAGACCGATGCCGTCGACAGCATCCGGGGAGATGTCATCCAAAATCGACGGCTCGTCGACGTTGATCTGTACCGAGACGAGTTCTCCGCCGGCCGTGACGGCGGGTTTCTCCAGCAGCTCGGCCGCAGACTTGGCTTCCTCGTCGTGCAACGCCATGCGCTTGCGCGCGCTCTCGCAGGTTTCCGGCGCAGGCGCGATCACCAAGTGCCCGCGATCGGCGTCGAGGAGGGCTTGCACGCCGGAGGCGACGCTCGAAAGATCGCCCTGCAAGCCGACCACGAGAGGAACGCCGCGGGCCCGAGCCAGAATGGCCACGTGGCTGGTCTTGCTGCCGCCGCAAATGGCGGCGCCTGCGACCCGGGTCCAGTCGATCTCGATGAAGCGCGAGGGCGTCAGGTCTTGCGCGAGGAGTATCGACCCCGGAGCGACCTCCGCGGCTACCGCGGATGCGCCCGACAAGGCCCTCAGGACACGCTGCTTGAGATCGACAAGGTCCTCGGCGCGCGCCGCTAGGTAGGCGTCGTCGCCGCTACGGTAGATGGCGACCTCATTGTCCAAATGCGCGCTCCAAGCCTCCGCCGCCGTCTTGCCTTCGGCAATCGCCGCCTTCACCGGGTCCAAGAGATCATCATCCTCAAGCAGCGCCTCTTGGAACTCCAGGATTTCACCGGCCAGTTCGTCCGCACCCGCAATCAGCGCCGCCAGCTCTTCGCGGGCCTGGGTAAGCGCCGCATCGAACGAAGGACGCGAGGTTTCATCGTTGGCGCTGGACACGCCATCGGGCGCGGCAGGCGCGTCCAGCACCACGCCGCCGATCACCAAGCCATCGGCGGCGGAGATGCCATGGAGAACGCGCTCGCCGTCCGGATCGATCATGGCTCGATGCGTCCAATCACTCCTGGAAATCCCGCTCGACCAGCGCCACCATCTGGGCGACGGCGGCTTCGGCGTCCTCGCCCCGCGCGCGGAACTGCAGCTCTTCACCGTGCCCGGCCTTCAGCTTCATCACGGCATTGGGCGACTTGGCGTTGACCCAGTTCCCCGCCTCGCCCGCGCGCACCTCCACCTCCGCCCCGTGGCGCTTGGCGCTCTTGGTCAGCTTGACCGCCGGGCGCGCATGCAGGCCGGTCGGGTCCTGGATCACGGCGGCGCCGTGCACATAGCCGGCCTCTTTCACCAAACCACTCATGACAGGAACTCCTCCGCGGTCGCCTTCACCGCCTCCAAGGGGGCACCACCAGCCGCTTCCGTAGCGGCCATGACTGCGCCTTCGACAATGGGTGCGTTGCAGATCACCACCCGCTCGCCCATCTCGGCGGGCAGCATCTCGACGGCCATTTCGCTGTTGGTTTCCGCGCCACCGAGATCGACCAGAATGGCGACGCCCTTCTGACTGTAGACCGACTCGATCGCGCTCTTGATCGCCATGACGTCGGTGCCCAGGCCACCGGCAGGATTGCCGCCGCAGTGGGCGACCTGGACCTCTTCACCGACCATCTCGCGCACCATGTCGGCGGCGCCGCGTGCGACCTGGGGCGAGTGAGAGACAATCACTATGGAGACGGACTCGCTCATTGGCTCTCCTCGATGAGATCGCAGACGACATGGACCAGAAGCGCCGAGGACCGAGCCCCCGGGTCGAGATGGCCGACCGAGCGCTCGCCCAGAAAGGACGCGCGCCCCTTGGTGGCCAGCATGGTACGAGTCGACTCCAGCCCTTCGTCGGCAGCCTGCCGCGCCGCCACGACGGCATCGCCGCCATCCTCCTGCAGCGCATGAAGGACCGGCACCAGAACGTCCAGCATGGTCTTGGCGCCGACATCCGATTTTCCGCGACGCTTCACCGCCTCGACGCCTTCGGAGAACACGGCGGCAAAGCTTGCCCGGTCGGTCGGTTTGTTGGCGGCCGCCTTGCCCATGGACATCAGGAGCGAGCCATAGAGCGGCCCGGAGGCGCCGCCGACCGTGGTGACCAGGGTCATGCCCGCCTTCTGCAGGGCGGGGCCGAAGTCGAGGGCCGAAATCTCGTCCGCCGCCGCCTCGATGGCGTTGAAGCCCCGCTGCATGTTAGTGCCGTGATCGCCGTCGCCGATGGCCTGATCCAGCTCGGTCAGCTCCGGGCTGTGCGCGCGCATGGTCTCGGCCGCGCGGTCAATCACCGCCCGCAAGAATTCAGTCTTCATGGGCTACCTCCCCCCTGCTCACCGCACCGTCCAGACGCCGTTCCGCCCCGTCGAAGAAGAGCGCCGCGCCAGGCCGCACGGAGGCCATCACCTCCTCACCTTCGCGGAGGCGGGTGCGCGCGCCCAAGAGGGCATGGACCTGGCTGCCGGCGACGTCCAGCAAGGCGATGGACTCGACCCCGAGATGCTCGATGGTCAAGACCCTGGCGTCCACGCCCCCGCCGTTGATCACCACGTCTTCGGGCCGCACACCGATGGCCTTGGCGCCGTCCGGCGCGCCTTGGATAGCCAGGGCGCCACGTCCCAGCAAGTTGATCTGCGGGCTGCCGAGCCTTTGGGCCGCATAGATGTTGGCCGGTCGTTCGTAGATCTCCCGCGGGGCATCGAGTTGCACCAGGGTGCCTTCGGCCAGCACGCCGATGCGATCGGCCAGGGTCATAGCTTCGAGCTGATCATGGGTGACGTAGACGATGGTGGCTCCCAGCTCCCGCTGGATGCGTTTCAGCTCGACGCGCAGGTCTTCACGCAGCTTGGCGTCGAGCGAGGACAGCGGCTCATCCATCAGGAAGAGGCTCGGCTCGCGCACCAGCGCACGGCCGATGGAAACTCGCTGCATCTCGCCGCCGGAGAGCTCGGTCGCGCGGTTCTTGAGCTTGCTCTCGATGCGCAGCATCTCGGCGATCTCGGTCACCCGCTTCTTGATCGCCGCAGAGGAGAGCCGCCGACCCGGCGCCTTCAGCGGAAAGGCCAGGTTCTCGAAGACGGTATAGTGCGGATAGAGCGAGTACTGCTGAAAGACGAAGGCGATGTCGCGCTGCGCCGGGGCAAGATGCGTGACATCGTGGCCAGCGATCTCGACCACGCCCTCTTCGGGCTGCTCAAGCCCGGCGAACAGCCGCAGCGTGGTGGTCTTACCGGCCCCGGTCGGCCCCAGCAGCACGACGAACTCGCCGTCGCTCACCTCGAGCGAAACGTCAGAGACCGCAACGGTCTCACCGAAGCGCTTGGTCACCTCCCTCAGAGCCGCCTCAGCCATGGCCGGCCTCTTCGAACAAGGTGCTGGCGACGGCCCGGTCGCTTTCGGGATCGAAGAGCACGACCCGTTCAGCGTCGAAGGTCAGGCCGACGGTCTCGCCATAGCCGACCTTGACCGTGTTGGGCGCCCGCACCCTTAGGCGCCCGGCCTCGGTGTCGACCGTGACCAGCTGTCGCGCGCCCATGTACTCGACGCCGAAAACGCGGCCGCGCAACGGCCCGTCTTCGGAGATCCGGATGTGCTCGGGCCGTGCGCCGAGCACCGCTTCATCGGCCGTCAGCGGCTCGCGCGTTTCCGGCATCGCCACCGTGGCGCCGTTGATGCCGACTTCCGTGGCACCGGCGGGCAACTTGCCCATGGCTCTCAAGAAGTTCATTGCCGGGCTTCCGATAAAGCCGGCAACGAACTTGGTCGCAGGCCGCTCATAGACCTCGAGCGGTGGACCGATCTGCAGCACCTCGCCCTGGTTCATGATGCAGATGCGATCGGCCATCGACATGGCCTCGATCTGGTCGTGCGTGACATAGACCGTGGTCGCGCCGATGCGGTTGTGCAGCAGACGCAGCTCCTCGCACATGCGGTCGCGGAACTCCGCGTCGAGCGCACCTAAGGGCTCGTCCATCAGGAAGGCCTTGGCACGGCGCACGATGGCGCGGCCCAGCGCGACCCGCTGACGGTCGCCGGCGGCCAGCCCACCGACCCCGCGGTCGAGCAGATGCTCGATCTGCAGCAGGCGCGCGACCTCTTCGGTCCGCTCGCGCACCTCGCGGCGCGGCATCCCGGCAATGCGCAACGGGAAGGAAATGTTCCGCCGCACGCTCATATGCGGATAGAGCGCGAAGAGCTGGAAGACGAAGGCGATGTCGCGCTCGGAGCCACGGTTGTAGGTCACGTCCTCGCCGTCGAGCAGGATCTTCCCCTCGGTCGGCATCTCGAGACCGGCGATCATGCGCAAGGTCGTCGTCTTACCGCAGCCGGAGGGGCCGAGCATGACGAAGAACTCGCCGTCCTCGACGGTGAAGCTCGAATCCTGGACCGCGACGAAATCGTCGAAGTTCTTCTTCAGGCTATCGACCCTGATCTCCGCCATGCCGTCCTACTCCGGAAAGTGGCTGACGATGACGAAACCGATGGTGCCGGTCAGGATGACGGCGAAGGACCAGCCGTAGAGCCATTCGGAAAAGGGCTGCATCAGCATAAAGATCCCGAGCGCGATGAGGACGCTCGCAACGTTCTCCCAGGGGCCGCGCCGGAACCAGCGGGCGAGCCCTCTGCCCTTGGTTTTCTGTAGCGTACCTGTTCCCGGGGCGCTCATTTGCGGATGGCTCCGAAGGTGATGCCGCGCAGGAGCTGGTTGCGCAGCAGCACGGTGAAGATCACGACCGGCAGCAGGAACACGGTGGTGCCCGCCGCAACGGCCGGCCAGTCGAGCCCGCCCTCGCCGATGATGATCGGGATGAAGGGGGGTGCGGTCTGCGCTTCGCCGCTGGTCAGCAGCAGGGCGAAGGCATACTCGTTCCAGGCAAAGATCAGGCAGAAGATGGCGGTCGCGGCGATGCCGGAGCGCATCTGCGGCAGCACCACCTTGTAGAAGGCTTGGAAGCGCGTGTAGCCGTCGACCACCGCGGCCTCCTCATACTCACGCGGGATCTCGTCGACGAAGCCCTTGAGCAGCCACACGGCCAGCGAGAGGTTGACCGCCGTATAGAGCAGGATCATGCCGAGCGCTGTGTCCGACAGCCCAAGCTCCCGGTACATCAGGAAGATCGGAATGGCGACGGCGATCGGCGGCATCATCCGCGTCGAGAGGATGAAGAACAGCAGGTCGTCCTTCAGCGGCACCTTGAAGCGGGAAAAGCCATAGGCCGCCAAGGTCCCGAGGAAGACCGCGAGGAAGGTCGAGCCGAAGCCGATGACGATGGAGTTCTTGTAGCGGTCGGCAAAACGCGAGGGGCCGGTGATGACCATGTTTCGCTCGCGCACCAGCTCGTCGTACCAGGTCTGCGGCGGCCCCAGGCTCTCGATGTACTCGTCGGTCTGGCGCGAGCGGGTGGTGAAGAGATTGACATAGCCTTCCAGGGTCGGCTCGAAGAAGACCTTGGGCGGATAGGCGATGGAGTCCGGCGGCGACTTGAAGCCGGTCATGCCGATCCAGACCAGCGGGATCATGGCGACCAGGGCATAGCCGATCACCAGCACGGCGGCGATCCACTTGGTCCGCGTGCTGCTTTCGCCGACGGAATAGGCGGTGCTGCGCGCGCTCATGACCGCACCCTGTTGAGCGCTTTGACGTAGATACTGGCGAGGCCGAACACGGTGACGAAGAGGATCACGGCGAAGGCCGAGGCATAGCCGGTTCGCCACTTCTCGAAGGCTTCGCGCTTCAGGTTGATGGAGGCGAGCTCGGTGGTCGAGCCGGGCCCGCCCGAGGTCAGCTCCACAACCATGTCGAACATCTTGAAGTTCTCGATGCCGCGGAACAGCACCGCCAGCATCAGGAAGGGCAGGATGCGCGGCAGCGTGATGTACCAGAACTTCTGCAGCGCGTTGGCCCGGTCGATCTCCGCCGCCTCGTAGAGATAGGGCGGGATGGAGCGCAGCCCGGCCAGGCAGAGCAGCATGATGTAGGGGGTCCACATCCAGGTGTCGACGATCACGATGGCCCAGGGCGCCAGCGACACCGAGCCGATCATGTTGAGCGCGCCAACTTCGGCGAAGGTGTTGATGATGTAGCTGAAGATGCCGGTCTGCGGCTGGTAGAGGTAGGTCCAAAAGGTGCCCACCACCGCCGGCGACAACATCATGGGAATGAGGATGACCGTGGTCCAGAAGCCGGAGGTGCGGAAGCCGCGGTTGATCAGCAGCGCGAGCCCGAGCCCGATCACCACCTGCAGCACCATGGTCCAGACGAGGAAGTGGGCCGTCGCCTGCATGTAGCCCCAGACGTCCTCGCTGCCCAGCAAGCGCTCGTAGTTGCGGGTACCGATCCACTTCACCTCGCGGCCGGGCTGATTGGCGCGGTAGTTGGTGAAGGAGAGATAGACGGTCCAGAGCAGCGGGAAGATGTTGATCGCCAGCAGCAAGACGATGGTCGGAGAGATGAACAGCCAGGCGATGGCGCGGTCGGAAAGGCCGCGCAGCCGGCCGGCCATCCGCTTCGGCGTGGCCCGTGCCGCCGCATCCGCCACCGATTCCATAGCTCCGCCCGACATCGCGTGGTTCCTAGCGATCGCTCAGCCTACCACGCCCGCGCGTCAGCGGATTGCGTGGTGTCGATAGAAGAAAGCGGCCGGCGCCTGGGGCAAGGCACCTTGGCACCGGCCGCCGCAAGACGGTTCCTACAGCTTACCGTCGTCTTCGAAGGAGATCGTCCAGTCCTCGATCAGCTTGTCGAGGGCCTCCTTCGCGGTGCCGTCGCCGGCCACCACGTAATCATGGATGCGCTTCTGCATGGCGAGCATCAGCTCGGCATAGATCGGCTCCTGCCAAAAGTCCTGGACGCCATCCATGGCCTTGAGAAACTCGCCGGCGAAGGGCGTCGAGTCCGGGAAGTCGGGCGCACCGGCCACGTCCACATGAACGGCATAGCCGCCGAGCTCCCACCACTTGGCCTGGACGTCGGGCTGGGCGAACCACTTGATGTACTCCAACGCCTCGGCCTGCTTGTCGGAGTAGGCCACAACCGAAATACCCTGCCCGCCGAGGGTCGAGGCCTCGATGTTCTGGCCCGGGTTGACGAAGAAGCCGGAGACGTCGCCGCCCACCACCTCGTCCTTGGCGATGCCCGGGAAGAAGGCGAACCAGTTCATCTGCATGGCGACCTGGCCGGACTTATAGGCGTCGAGGTTGGCCACCATGTAGGCGTCGGAATGCCCCGGCGGGGTGCAGCAGTCGTAGAGCGACTTGTAGAACTCCAGCGCCTCGACCGCTTCCGGCGAGTTGACCGCGCCCTCCATGTCGTACTCACCCGGCGTGTTCACGTACTTGAAGCCCCAGGGATAGAGCGCTGCCGTGACGCCCATGGTGATGCCCTCGGAGCCGCGCTCGGTGTAGATCGCAGCGCCGTAGCGGGTCTCGCCGTCGATCTCGCGACCCTGGAAGAACTCGGCGATCTCCTTCAGCTCTACCCAGGTCGTCGGCACCTCGAGATCGCGCCCGTACTCTGCCTTGAAGGCCTCGCGGATCTCCGGACGCTCGAACCAGTCCTTGCGATAGACCCAGCCCAAGGCATCGCCCATCGCCGGCAAGGCGTAGTAGTTCGGGGTTCCCTTCGGCCAGGTCGAATAGGCGTAGACCGTGGCCGGCAGGAAGTCGTCCATCGAGATGCCTTCGGCATCGAAGAAGTCGTTGAGCTTGACGTAGTGGCCATAGGTGGCGCCGCCGCCGATCCACTGGCTGTCCCCGATCATGAGATCGCAGAGCTTTCCGCCCGAGTTGAGCTCGTTGAGCATCCGGTCGGCAAAGTTGGTCCAAGGCACGAACTCGAAGTTCATCTTGATACCGGTCTGCGCCGTGAAGTCCTTGGACAGCTCGACCAGCGCATTGGCCGGGTCCCACGCCGCCCAACAGAGCGTGAGCTCCTTATCCTGAGCGTTCGCTGCGCCGGCGCCTGCGGCCAGCAACGCCGTCGCCACAAAGGTCCCAATTTTTCGCATGAACTCCTCCCTAGTGCGGGCCGTTGGAGAGTTGTCCGGCGCGTGCCTTGTGCGCCGCCAGCAGGAGCATGAGGCCCTCCGGAAAACTCCGCTGGTTTAGTGATACTAAACTTCTGAACTAAACTTTTGTCAATCGGCAAGAGACGGACGAAGACCCAAAAATGAAACAACAGGCTCGTTCGAAGGCGTTTTCTGACAAGATTATGTCTGCTAGACTGCGCCAGTCGGTGGATAATTGCTGCACTGCGGAAACTCATTGATGCAGTGCGGCAAGCCCCGGAAAAGAAAAAGTTTAGTGGACTGAATAAACGACCGCTGGAGGAACCCATGCCGGGGACGCTCTTCACCAACGTCCGGATCATCGACGGAAGCGGCAGCGAGCCTTTCGCCGGCTCCCTGCTGGTCCAGGGCAACCGCATCAAGACCGTGGCCAAGGAGGGCAGCATCGCCGCAGACGGCGCCGAGGTCGTCGATGGCGGCGGCGCCACCTTGATGCCGGGCTTGATCGAGCCGCACGCCCACATCAGCTTTTGCGACACGCCGGACCTGGAAAGCCTGGGCGACATTCCGCCGGAAGAGCACACGCTCCTGGCCATGAAGTACGCGCGCAAGATGCTCGATCAGGGCTTCACGGCCCTGTTCAGCGCGGCCGCGGCCAAGCCGCGTCTCGACGTGGTGATCCGCAACGCCATCGACGCGGGCGACATTCCCGGTCCCCGCATGCGCGCCGCCAGCCCCGAGCTGACGCCGACCAGCGGCCTCGGCGACGTGCGCCGCCGCCACATCCATCGGGAAACCTTCGCCATCTGTTGCGACGGCGCCGACGAGTTCCGCCGCGCGGCGCGGGAGATGGTGCGCGAGGGCGTGGATACCTTGAAGATGAATCCCTCGGGCGACGAGTTCATCCCCTTCGCCCGCGCGGCGCAAACGGTGATGAACGAAGCCGAGATCTCCGCGGTCTGCGAGGTCGGCCATTCGCGGGACAAGAAGATCGCCGCCCACGCGCGCTCGGCCTTGAGCGTCAAGCTCAGCCTCAAGTACGGCGCCCAGGTGCTCTATCACTGTACCCTGTCGGACGAAGAGGCGCTGGACATGATGGAGGCCAAGAAGGACGAGATCTTCGTCGCGCCCACCGCCGGCATGGCCTACGTCACCGCGACCGGCGAAGGCCGCGACTACGGCATCGACGAGAACCATCCGGTGGCGAAGTTCTTTGCGGCCGAGCTGGACACCGGCGCCCGCAACATGAAGGAGCTGAAGAAGCGCGGCGTGCGCGTGCTGCCCGGCGGAGACTACGGCTTCGCCTGGAACCCGATCGGCACCAACGCGCGCGACATGGAGCACTTCGTCAAGCTGCTCGACTACACGCCGCTCGAAGCCATTCAGGCGGCGACGCAGTACAGCGGCGAGCTGTTCGGCGAGGCGATCGGCCTGCTACGGGAAGGCTACCTCGCCGACCTCCTGCTGGTCGACGGCGATCCGTCCAAGGACGTCTCCATCCTGCAAGACGCCGACCGCTTGCGGGCCATCATGAAAGATGGCGCCTTCCACAAGCGCCCGAGCGCGGCCGTCGAACGGCGGGCAGCAGCCGAATGAGGCGCTGACGCGGCCCACCGACGCGTGTGACATTGCCATTGGTCGTTCTTGCCTAGAGCCTCACGCCGAGGCGCCCGGCAGCAGGGTGAAGCCGACGTCGATCCGACGCTCCACCTCGGTCCCGGCGAAGCGGCCGAGAAGCTGCTCGGCGGCACGCTGGCCGATCAGCGCGCGATGAGATTCGATCGTGGTCAGCGCGACGGGCGCCGACTGGCCGATCTGAAGACCGTTGAAGCCGGCCAGCGCAAGATCTCGCGGCACCTGCAAATCGCGTGACATGGCCTCGAAGAGGCCGCCCATCGCCATGTCGTCGTTGGAGAAGTAGAGAAGCCGGGGCGCTCCGTCCGAGAGGATCTGCCCGGTCAAGCGGCGCCCGAGCGGAACGGAGGATTCCTCGTCCGCCCTGGCTTCGGTCTCGAAATCGAGGCCATTTTCCTGCAGTGCCGCGCGAAAGCCGTCGCGGCGGACCGCGGCGCGATGGTCGGCCTCGATGTCGTGGCCGACGTAACCGAAAGACCGATAGCCCCGGCCGATCAGGTAGTAGGCCATCGACTTGCCGGCCTGGCGATGAGAAATCCCGACCACCATATCCGCCGGGTCGCTATCGATGTCCATCACCTCGACCACCGGAAGCCGTCCGCGCTCCAACAGTCGCAGCGAGCGCTCGGACAGCAGGGTGGGCGCGATGACCAGACCCGCCGGCTGCCAACCGAGAAGCCCCTCGATGAGCTGCGCCTCGCGCTCGCTGTCATAGTTGGAAATGCCGAGAACCGAGTGAAAGCCAGCGGACTGCAGCCGCGCCTCCAGCCCGTCCAGCACGTCGGCGAAGACACTGTTCGAGAGCGACGGCAGGATCACCGCGATCTGATTGGAAACAGCCCCCGCCATCGCCCCGGCCAGACGGTTGCGGACGTAGCCCGTCCGGGCGATGGCCTCTTCCACTTTGGAGACGGTGACCTGCGAGACATTCGCCATGCCGCGCACGACGCGCGATACGGTGATCTCGCTGACTCCGGCTGCCTCGGCCACGTCGGCCAGGGTCACGCGGTCCGCTTTATCGACATCGATCTTCACGAGCCTTCCGACACCCCCTTTCCCATCAGACATATCTTACCGCACCACCGGGCCCTTGGTCTCGTCAGAGCCACGCACGCTATTGAGATGACAGCGTATAGCACAGACATATCATGGATTTTTAGTAGAAAATTGAGCCTGTTTGACAGCGCTGTCATAGATCTGGCAAGTTCCGCCCAACAAGAAAATTCTCTGGGAGGAACGCGCGATGCGCGTTTTGGTAACGGGAGCCGGCGGCTTCCTTGGGCGGCAGTTCGTCGAAGACCTCGCGCGCAGAGGCACGCTGACCGTGAACGGCAGCGACCGCGAGGTTTCGCGTATCCTGGCCTGCGACCTTGCCGCCGAGCCTCTGACCCAGCTGGCCGATACCTACGAAAGCGTGCAGCCCCTCGTCGGCCCGCTCGACGCGCCCGAAACCCTTGCCGCGATCGCGGCCGCCGAACCCGGCCTGGTGGTCCACCTCGCCGCCGTCGTCTCAAGCGCGGCGGAAGCCGACTTCACACTGGGCATGCAGGTCAACCTCGGCGCCACAGTGGCGCTGATCGAGACCCTACGCGGCCTGCCGGAACCGCCGGTGCTTCTCTTCGCCTCTTCGGTCGCGGTCTTCTCCTGCGCCGCCAACGAAATCATCAGCGACACGACACCGCCCCAGCCGCGCAGCAGTTACGGTGCGCAGAAGCTGATGGGCGAGATTCTTATCCGCGACGTCAGCCGTAAGGGCTTCGTCCTCGGCCGCTCCCTGCGCTTCCCCACCATCGCGGTGAGGCCAGGCAAACCCAACAAGGCGGCCTCAAGCTTCGCCAGCGGCATCTTGCGCGAACCTCTGGCCGGCTTGCCCGCAGAGCTACCGGTCGGCCCCGACCTGCGCTTGCATCTGGCCTCCCCTGGGGCCGCGCGCGCGGCACTCTTCCATGCGGCCGCCCTGCACCAGGATCTTTTGGCCGGCGAGACCACGATCACGCTCCCAGGCATCTCTGTCTCGGTGGGAGACATGCTCGCCACCCTCTCGGAGGTCGCAGGCGAGGACGTGGCCGCTCGGGTGCGGTCGGTTCCGAATGCGGCGATCGAAGCCATCGTATCGAGCTGGCCGGGAGGCATCGAAACGCCGCGCGCGCAAGCCCTGGGATTCACCCCCGATGCGAGCTTCGAGGCTCTGCTGCGCGCGCATATGGAAACTC
Source organism: Rhodovibrionaceae bacterium (assembly GCA_028282405.1). GTDB lineage: Bacteria > Pseudomonadota > Alphaproteobacteria > Kiloniellales > DSM-21159 > JANQMX01. The sequence goes on along the minus strand of JANQIA010000164.1, from coordinate 6,251 downwards.
TTTCAAAAGCGGCGTGAAACGCGCCCAAAACCCAAGGGAGACTAGCCAAGTGAAACACACGATTATCGGACTGGCCGCTGCGGCGGCGATTGCCATGAGCGGCAGCGCTCATGCCCAGAACAACGTCACGCTGGGCCATACCCTGTCGCCGCAGAGCCATTACGGCGTCGGCGCCAAGGCCTTCATCGAGACCCTGGAAAAGGCGTCTGGCGGCGCCTGGACCGGCACCGAGGCACCCGCCGGCCAGCTTGGCGGAGAGCGTGACATGATCGAGGGGCTGCAGATCGGCTCCCTGGATCTGGTCATCACCTCGACCGGCCCGCTCGGCAACTTCGTGCCCGAAGTCTACAGCCTGGACCTGCCTTTCCTGTTCCGCGACTACGACCATGCACGCAAGACGCTGGACGGCGAGATCGGCCAGGAACTGCTTGCCAGCATCGGTAATCATAACCTGGTCGGCCTGGCCTGGTCGGAGAACGGCTTCCGTCACGTGACCAACTCGATCCGCCCCGTCACCTCCCCCAAAGACCTCGACGGCCTGAAGCTCCGCACGATGGAAAACCGCGTTCACATGGCCGCCTTTGAGGAGATGGGCGCAGCCCCCACGCCGATGGCGTTCCCGGAACTCTTCTCGGCCCTGCAGCAGGGTGTCGTCGACGGCCAGGAGAATCCCATCACGGTTATCCAGGCCTCGAAGTTCTGGGAGGTCCAGAACTACGTCTCGCTGACCGGTCACGTCTATTCGCCGGCGGTGGTTCTGGCTTCGCCGATGCTATGGGACGGCCTGAGCGACGAGGAAAAGGGCTGGTTCAAACAAGCCGCCGCGGCCTCGGTCGCCGCCACCCGGGCCGAGGTCAACCGGCTCGAAGAAGCCGGCGTGGCTCTGCTGCGTGAGAACGGCATGGAGGTGATCACCGAAGTCGACAAGGCTCCCTTCCGCGACCTCGCCGAAGCCTCCTACAGCGTCTATACCGACCAGTACGGCCCTGAGATGGTCGAGCGCATCCGGGCCGTCGAGTAAGGCCCTCGAGCGCAAGGCTCTCAGTACCGCATCCATTGCCAGGACACGACCGCCACGCGGGCGAGCGTGTCCTGGCTTTCCCTTCGCTCTATGCGAAGCGAGACGCCGGTCGGACGACATGAACTTCTTTCAGAGCTTCGAGCGGCAGTCGACCCGGATAGCCCTGGCGCTCTCCATCGCCTTCCTGGTGATCGCCGCTGCGCTGGCCATGTGGCAGGTCACCACCCGCTTCGTTTTCGGACAGCCCTCCACCTGGTCGGAAGTCATCACGCGCTCCGCCATGATCTGGGCGATCTTCATGGGGGTCGCCGCGACCTACCGGCACGGCTCGATGATCGCTATGGAGATCATCCAACGCTCGCTGCCGCGCCGGCTCGGCCTGGGCTTGTTTCTGGTCGCCAACCTGCTTTCCACGCTCTTCTTCGCGATTCTGTTCTGGCAGGGCTGGGGCATGACCGAGCGTGTCGCCGCCCAGAAGCTGGCAGCGCTCGAAGTCTCCATCGCCTGGGTCTATGCCGCGCTGCCCGTAGGGTCCGTCTTCGCGATGATCGCCATCGCCGGCTGCATCACGCGCGCCTTGGCCACGCAGGACGTGGCGGCCGCCGTCGTCCCGCTTGAGAAATCTCCGGCAGCCGCGGGAGACAGTCCATGAACCTGGCGATCGGTCTCTCGCTCATCATCCTGATCTTCGTCGGCGTTCCCATCGCGATCGCGATCGGTCTGGCGTCCGTCGTCGGCATTCAACTGCATGACCGCCTGCCGATGCTGCTGGTGGCGCAGCGCATGTTCGCAGGCATCGACAGCTTCCCGCTGATGGCGATCCCGCTGTTCATCCTGGCCGGTAATCTGATGTCCGCCGGCGGAATCTCGCAACGGCTGGTCGATCTCGCCAAGGCGATGGTCGGCGGCATCCAGGGCGGTCTCGCCTGTTCCTGCGTGCTGACCTGCCTGATGTTCGCCAGCGTCTCCGGGTCGTCCGTCGCCACCACCTTCGCGATCGGCGCCATCCTGATCCCCGCCATGGTGAAGCACGCCTATCCGAAACCCTTCGCCGCCTCCATTCAGGCCAGCTCGGCCGAGCTCGGCGTGCTGATCCCGCCCTCGATCCCGCTGATCCTCTACGGCGTCGCCACCGACACCTCGATCGGCCAGCTTTTCGTGGCGGGGATCGGTCCGGGCATCCTGATCGCCGGCGCTCTGATGCTGACCGTCATCGTGATCTGCCGGGTCCGCGGGCTGGGCCTCCAGGACCGCGAAGATCGACCAAGCCTGCGCGCCGCGACCCGGGCCGCGCTGCCCGCGCTCATGGTGCCCATCATCATCATCGGCGGCATCTACCTCGGCATCTTCACCCCGACGGAGGCGAGCGCCGCCGCCGTCGCTGCGGCCCTGCTGGTCGGCTTCGGCTTCTATCGAGAGCTGTCCTGGCGCGACCTGCCGATGATCCTGAAGCGCACGGTCATCTCCACTACGGCCATCATGCTGATCATCTCCGCCGCCGCGCTCTTTTCCTTCCTGATCGCACGCTCGGGCCTGCCCAGCGAGATCGCCAGCTGGTTCAACACCGTCTTCGAGTCCCGTTTCACCTTTCTGCTGGCGGTGAACCTCCTGCTTCTGTTCGTCGGCATGTTCATCGAGACTTCGGCCGCGATCCTGGTGCTGGCACCGATCCTGGCACCGATCGCCATCGGCTACGGGGTCGATCCGGTGCACTTCGGCCTGATCGTGGTGGTGAACCTGGCGCTGGGCATGATCACACCGCCGCTGGGCGTGAACCTCTTCGCCGCTTGCGCGGTCGCGCGCATGCCCGTCGAACGCATCATCCCGCAACTGATCTGGTTCGTTCTGGTAGTCTTCTGCTGCCTGATGATCATCACCTACGTGCCGGCCATCACCCTGGCGCCGGTCGAGCTGTTCCTTGGGAGAGGCTGAAGCATGCCGCAGACGATGGACCCGAAGACGATTGCGTTCGTCGGCCTGGGCGCGATGGGATTGGGCATGGCGCAGTCCTGCCTGCGCGCCGGCCACCGCGTGCTCGGCCTCGATCTCAACGAAGCCGCCGTCGAGCGGCTGATCGACATGGGCGGCGAGACGCTCACGCCGGACGGGGCTGGCGAGGCCGCGATCTTCGTCAGCGTGGTGCTGAATGCAGCCCAGACGCGGGACGTCCTCTACGGCGAGTCCGGCTTTGCCCGGCATCTGCCGAAGGGCGCGGTGATCGTCAGTTCTGCAACCATCTCCCCCCAGAACGCCCGGGACAACGCCGAACGGGCCGCACAGCTCGGCCTGCTCTATCTCGACGCACCGATCTCCGGCGGCGCGGCCCGGGCGGCGCAGGGCGAACTCTCGATCATGGCCTCCGGCAGTCGGGAGGCCTTCGAGGCCGCCGCGCCCGCCCTTTCGGCCATGGCGCAGTCCGTGCACGACCTGGGCCGCGAGGCGGGCGCCGGCTCCGCAATGAAGGCCGTGAACCAGCTTCTCGCCGGCGTGCATATCGCGGCCATGGGCGAGGCTCTGACGCTCGGCGTCAGTCAGGGGCTGACGCCGGAGCGGATTCTTGAGGTTATCTCCGTGTCGGCGGGGACAAGCTGGATGTTCGAGAACCGCGCCCCACGCGTCGTCGAAGGGGACTATGCGGCCCGCTCCGCCATCGATATCTGGCCGAAGGACCTGGGCATCGTCACCGAGATCGCCGAGCGTGCGGCGCTCTCCACGCCGGTCGCGCACGCCGCTCTCACCCGTTTCCGCGAAGCCTCGAGCAAGGGCCTGGGCACCCTCGACGATTCGGCGATCACACAGCTCTACGCCGGCGAAGCAGGCTTACCGCTGCCAGGGAGAGAATAGATGCTGCTGGGTTGCATCGGCGACGACTTCACCGGGTCCAGCGACCTGGCCAACACCTTGACCCGAGAGGGCATGCGCTGCGTGCAGTACGTGGGCGTGCCCGAGGGTCCGGCGGACAGCCAGGTCGAGGCCGGCGTCGTCGCCCTCAAGTCGCGTTCCGTGCCGGCCGACCAGGCCGTCGCGCTGTCGCTGCAGGCACTCGCGTGGCTACGCGCTCAGGGCTGCACGCAGTTTCTCTTCAAGTACTGCTCGACCTTCGACAGCACCGATGCCGGCAACATCGGACCGGTCGCGGAAGCCCTTGCCGACGCGCTCGAGGCCTCGCAGGTCATCGTCTGTCCCGCTTTCCCGGCAACCGGCCGCTCCGTCTACCAAGGCCATCTGTTCGTCGGTGACAGACTGCTGTCGGAGTCCGGCATGCAGAACCATCCGCTGACTCCCATGACCGATCCGGATCTGCGCCGCGTCCTCGACCGGCAGAGCAAGGGCAGCGTCGGCCATCTCCCTTTCGCCGTCGTCGCCGAAGGTCCAGAGGCAATCCGCACGCGGCTTGAGGCGGAGCAGGCAAAGGGCCATCGGCTGATCGTCGCCGATGCCGTCCGCGACGAGGACCTTCGGATGCTGGGCCAGGCCGCAGCCGAGCTACCGCTGATCACCGGCGGCTCCGGGATCGCGCTCGGCCTGCCGGAGAACTTCCGTGTCCGCGGCGAGCTCGCGGCGAGCGCGGAGCCGTGGCACGGACAAGCCGGACGCGCCGCCGCCCTGTCCGGCTCCTGCTCGCAAGCCACGAGAGGGCAGGTCGCGGAGCACGCGCGTGTGCAGCCGGCCCTGCGACTCGATGCCGACGAAGTCATGGCCGGGCGGACGAGCGCGGAAGAGGTGGCGGAGTGGATCTTGGCTCAGGAGGGTTTGCCGCTGGCCTACTCCTCCGCCGACCCGGACGCGGTGCTGGCGGCGCAGCAGCGGCACGGCGGCGCGGCGGTCGCCGCCGCGTTCGAGGCTCTGTTCGCCGAGGTCGCAAGACGCCTCGTAGCCGGGGGAGTCACCCGGCTGATCACGGCCGGCGGCGAGACCTCCGGTGCCGTCGTGGAAGGGCTTGCCTTGACCGAACTCGCGATCGGCCCGGAGATCGCCCCAGGCGTGCCGGCGATCCGGGCGGGCGAGACCCTGACCCTTGCGCTGAAGTCCGGCAACTTCGGAGCGCCCGACTTCTTCGCGCGGGCCGCCGCCGTCCTGGAAGCCACGCCGTGACGCGCGACAACCGGCTTCGCGAAGACATCTGCTTCTGGGCCAAGTCCATGTTCGACCGCGGCCTGACCGGCGGCGCGTCAGGCAACATTTCGGCGCGGACCGAGGACGGCGGCCTCTTCGTCACGCCGACCGGCTCCAGTTTCGGACGGCTCGATCCGGCGCGCCTGTCGCGCTTCGACGCCGCCGGGCGCCATGTCGAGGGCGATCCGCCCACCAAGGAGATGGCGCTGCACGACGCTTTCTACGAAACCCGCGCAACCACGGGGGCCGTGGTGCATCTGCACTCGACCCATGCGACCGCCCTCACGCTCCTGACCGATACCGACCCGGAAAACATGCTACCGCCGCTGACCGCTTATTCGATCATGCGGCTGGGCAAGGTCCAACTCCTGCCCTTCTTCCGGCCCGGCGACCCCGCGATGGGCGATGCCGTCCGCAGCCTGGCCGGCCGGCGCAGCGCGGTCGTACTGGCCAACCACGGCCCGGTCGTGGCGGCGAAGGAGCTGGAGGCCGCCGTCTTCGCCATGGAAGAACTCGAGGAGACGGCCAAGCTCACCTTGCTGCTGCGTGGCGCCCAGACGAAGGGACTGACGGAGCAACAGATCCGTGAGGTCGTCAAAGCCTTCGACGTCGACTGGGAGTGAAGAGGGCGAAAACCATACCTATCGACTGTCCTTCTTGCTGCAACGAGCTGTTTTGAATTGAGAACAGATTTCTTGCGCAGATGCGCACTGCGGCTAGTATGGACGGCATGGATAAGCACGACCTGGCCCAACCTCAGGCACACACGGTCCCCGACGGCGGGAAGGCCCGCCGGGTCTATCTAATCCTGCGCGATGCCATCGTGAACGGCCGTCATATGCCCGGCGACGCTCTGCCTGGCGAGCTTGCGTTGGCGGAAAGCCACGGCGTGTCCCGTGTCACGATTCGCCGGGCGCTGGATGCGCTGGCGGCGGACAAGCTGATCGAGCGGCGGCCCGGCAGCGGCACCCTGGTGCGCGCGCCAACCCCGCAAAGCGCGGAAATCCGCGTCGACTTTGCCGAACTGATGCCGCAGATCGTGCGCATGGGAAAAGAAACCGAAGCCCGGCTGCTTTCCTTCAGCTATGGCAACCCGCCGGCACCGGTTGTCGAA
>JANQIA010000159.1 GCA_028282405.1 Rhodovibrionaceae bacterium | reverse complement strand
CATCTTGCAGAAAATCGAGCTGACCGAAATTCATCCCGGCTTGAAATCCGGCCGCTCTCTGACTCCGGTGATTCTGGAGCCGGTCTTTTGCGCCGGCATCTCCGAGCTCGGTGAAACACTCCACGACCTACTGCCGAACCGCCGCCGCGCTGTAACGGTGCTTGAGCTGGCCGGAACGGCCCAGGCCGTGCAGAGCTTCCTCAAGGAAGCTCCAGTCATCCGCCGCGGACGCCCGAAAGGCTAAGGAGAAAGCAATCATGAGCCTTGCCCTTCAGTGCGATCAAAAATCAACCCTACTCAGGGTGCCATAGATGTTGAAGCAGAGTCCTAACAATCAGACCAAGCGGCCTTGGCCTGCCGGCACCAGGCCCATGCCGGTCTCCGACTTGCGTCCCTATCAGCGCAACGCTCGGACTCACTCGCGGCGGCAGATCAAGAAGATTGCCGCGTCCATCGAGCGCTTCGGCTTCGTGAACCCGGTGCTGATCGACGAGAGCGGGCAGATCATCGCCGGCCACGGAAGGGTCGCGGCTGCCAAGCTGCTCGGCTGGACCGAGGTGCCGGTGCTGGAGATCGAGCATCTCAGCGAGGCTGAGAAGCGCGCCTACATCCTGGCCGACAACCGCCTCGCTGAAGATGCCGGCTGGGACAAGGAGATGCTGGCCATCGAGCTGCAGGGGCTGATCGATCTCGATTTCACCATCGAGTTGACCGGCTTCGAGACGGCCGAAGTCGATATCATCCTCGATGAGGCTCGAGAAGCTGAGGCGCCGGACCGCAACATCGAAGACGAGGTGCCACCTCTGCCGGAGGCCGGGCTTGCGGTGACGCAAGCTGGCGATCTCTGGCAACTCGGCCGGCATCGCCTGCTTTGCGCCGACGCCACGCGCGCCGACTCTTACGGCCGCCTGCTCGGAGAGGACAAGGCGGCGATGATCTTCACCGACCCGCCCTACAATGTTCCGATCGCAGGGCATGTCTCCGGGCTCGGCAAGCATCAGCACCGGGGGTTCGCCATGGCCTCCGGCGAAATGACCACCGAGGCCTTCACCGAGTTCTTGGCGGTTGTCTTCGGGCATATGGCAGAGCATGCACGCGACGGAGCGCTGCACTTCATCTGCATGGACTGGCGGCACATGGCCGAGGTCCTGGCGGCCGGCGAGGCTGTCTACAGCGAGCTCAAGAACCTCTGCGTCTGGGTCAAGAAGAACGGCGGCATGGGGTCCTTCTATCGCTCGCGCCATGAGCTGGTCTTCGCCTTCAAGAACGGTGACGGCCCGCACATCAACAACTTCGAGCTTGGCCAGACCGGTCGCTACCGCACCAACGTTTGGGAGTATGCCGGCGTCAACAGCTTCGGGCGCGAGCGGGATGCTGCGCTGGCCATGCATCCCACGGTCAAGCCCATAGCCCTGGTCGCCGATGCTATCAAGGACTGCTCCAAGCAGAGGCAGATCGTGCTCGACTCCTTCGCTGGCTCCGGCACCACGGTGATCGCAGCCGAGAAGACCGGGCGATGCGCCCGGGTGCTCGAACTCGACCCGCTCTACTGCGACACCATCGTCCGGCGCTGGCAGGCCTACACCGGCAAGCAGGCACGGCTCTGCGAAAGCGGTCGCTCCTTCGAGGAGGTCGAGGAGCAGCGGGCCGACGATGCCCTGGAGGAAACCACCAGCCGCGACCGAAGCGGACTGGTGGCTACCTCTGGCCAAGACGCAGAAGAGCCCGAGCGGCAAGACAGCTGAACCCATTTCTCACCGTTCGGCCATGTCGTGGCTGGGCACCCCTTCACTCACAAAGCAGGAAGCGAGAGATGAGCAACGAAAGAGACACCGACGGAAGCAATTCAGAGGGCGGCGAGACCGAGAGACAGCCCCGCCGCGATGCACGTGGCCGCTGGGTCAGCGGGCATTCCGGCAATCGCAAGGGGCGGCCCAAGAAGAAGAGGCCTGAACCGGTCCCCTATCAGGGGGATATCCGATGGTTCGCCAACCTTATGATCGAGGTAGCCTCCAATGGAGAGATGCAGAGCATGGACCGGCATACAGCCCTGCTCCACAAGATGTACGAGCGCGCCATGAAGGGAAGCGTCACCATGCAGCGCTTCCTCTACAAGGAGTTCAAAAGAAACAGCGAACGTCTCGCCACCCTTCGCGTGCACTATGAAAAGCTGCAGATAGAGTGGATTATCAACAATCCGAGATTCGGCGAGCCGGGCTATGAAATCCCCTTCGAGATCGAGCTAGAGATGCAACAGCTTAAGAGGCTTTTGCATCACTACTTCCCAGACGACTACCCCCTGTAAGGCCCCCCTAACGTGAACGACGGCAATGAATGTGAGTGAGGCTAGCAAGCTCGGTCAGAGGGTGCGAGCCACTTTCGATGAAGACTGGAAGGCCGAGCCAGCGGCGACCAGCTGCAGGTGAACGCACTCAAGCTGTCACACCACGGGAGCAACAGAACCTTCACACGACAACCCTTGGTTTATCTTGGTAAATATGACAACACTATGATAAGAATGCGATTCATTCGCACTTGGGCGTTTCCAGAGTCACTCTTGATGTAATTATTGATTGAATATTTGAGATTTGCCTTTTATTCACATTTCTTTTCTTGCCTTGAGCGGAAAATTCACTTGCAATTCGCTCGCAACTCAAGTTCAACCTTGCAAATTGAAGTTGCGTTTCTGCGAGAGGCTATCTCGCTCCTGAGGGGCGGCTGGATATGCCCGCAGTACGAGCAGGCGAGCCTGAATGCGCGGCATCTCGCCTGGCAGAGAGGGGACTTATGCGGCTGTCGTTACGACCTTCGAGTCTGCTTGCTGCGCCGGTTCTGCCGATCGATCAGCGACGCCGAGTCGCTGCCTCCCTATCCGTCTTTGCACCTTGCGAACGCCGGCAAAACGCAGCGCCCTGCTGCCCGTCGGCGTCTCTCGTCTTGGCGTTTCGCGCACCGTTTGCGCCTACAGCGACTCCATTCTTCTTCTGGCATGTGAGGGTTCGATGATGCCGTCTGAAGCTGCCCGTCTAGAGCTGCCCTTCCTTTCGTTCGACCGAGCGCACTGGCGCAAAACAGCGGCTGCGGGCGCGCTGGCGCTGACGGCAATGACGCTGCCCTGGGGACAGGCACTGGCGCAACAGACGGTGGCTGGGGTCACACCCGGCGCTCTGGCGGTGGATGAAGGCGGCGCGACCACCTACCAGGTTCCGATCTCAGTACCGCCCGGGGTAGCCGGCATGAAGCCAAACCTGTCGCTGGCCTACAGCAGCCGCAGCGGCAACGGCATCCTCGGCGTCGGTTGGTCGCTCGACGGTCTCTCGGTGGTGCACCGCTGCCCGCGGACCGTTGCGCAGGACGGCGCGGTCATCGGCATCGCCTTCGATGCCGATGACCGCTTCTGCCTGGACGGCCAGCGGCTGGTCTCGGTATCCGGCACCTACGGCGCCAATGGCACCGAGTACCGCACCGAGATCGAGAGCTTCGCCAAGGTCGTCTCGCTTGGCAGCGCCGGCGCGGGGCCGCAGCGCTTCCAGGTCTGGACCAAGACGGGCCAGATCTTGGAGTACGGCTTTACCGCGGATGCGCGGCTCACCCTCGACACCCAACCGGACGTGCAGGTTTGGGCGCTAAACAAGGTGTCCGACACGCTCGGCAACTACATGACGCTGCACTACCTGAACGACACGGTCGCCGACACCCATGTGATCGACCGCATCGAGTATGCCGGCAACGCGGGCGCCGGCACAGTGCCGCAAAGCCGGGTGCAGTTCGTCTACGAAAACCGGCCCGATCCCATGAGCCACTACCGCTACGGTTCGCTGATCAACAGCACGCAGCGTCTGGCCAGCATCGAGACCTACACCGACGGCGCCAAGGTCAAGGACTATCGCCTGACGTACGAGCAGAGTCCCAACACACAGCGATCGCGCCTGACCGCCATCACCGAGTGCGCGGCGAACGGCAACTGTCTCGCGCCGACCACGCTGAGCTGGCGCACGACGGACCCACGCTTCAAGACATCGCGCGACTTCCGGAATTCGCCTTACGATGTCTATGATGGCAGCTTCCTCGACTCGCCCAACTATGGTGCTTTCGTCGATCTCAACGGAGACGGCCGGCAAGACTGGATTGAATCTTACTACGAAGACTCAAGTCGAAGCCGCAGGGGGGCTTGGCTCAGCACCGAAACAGGCTGGCTGCGTAGCCCCCAGCACGATCCCCCATTCTACCTGTCAACGTCGTCGGTCCCCGCAAGCGGCCAACTCGTCGACCTCAATGGCGACGGTCTTCAGGACTATATTGAGTCCCACGTCCACATCCATCCAGACCATACCTCGGCGCGAAAAGCCTGGCTTAACACCGGCTCCGGCTGGGCCAGGAGCCCAGCCTACGATCCAAGTTTTTTTATCTACCGATCCGACTTTTACTTCAGCGGAAGGTCCGGCGAGTTCGTCGACTTCAATGGCGATGGTCTTCTGGACTATGTTGAATCCTACATCGAACCAGACGGTATCTATCGGACGCGGACAGCCTGGCTTAACACCGGCTCAGGCTGGGCCAGAAGCCCAGCCTACGATCCAGCTTTTTATATCTACAAATACAGGCCGGTTCCCTACACGGGAAAGTCCGGCGAGTTCGTCGACGTCAATGGCGACGGTCTTCAGGACTATATTGAATCCCAAATCCAATGGAACGGTATCTCAACGCGGATAGCCTGGCTCAACACTGGCAGCGGCTGGCAGAGATCGCCGGCGCACGACCCGGTGTTCTCGATCTACAAAACAAATGTGACGCCCGCGCAAAAGTTAGGCGAGTTCGTCGACGTCAACGGCGATGGGCTGATGGATTGGGTCAATGCCCATAAATACAGCGAAACCGGCGTAATCCAGGAAACCTGGCTGAGTACAGGCGATGGATGGGAACTCTCGCCCGAGCACGAACCACCGTTCTACATCCACAAGAACGATGACGTGTCAGCACCACAAGTTATGGGCGCGTTCATAGATCTCAATGGCGACGGCCTGACCGACTGGATCACTTCGTACTACCTGCCCGGAAGTGGTAATAGTTTCACGACCACGAAAATGGCTTGGCTTAACCTGGGTCACGGCTGGGAGCGACGAAGGGACTACGATCCGCGTTTTTCGATTCGCGATATCCGGAATAGTCCAGCCAGAGAACTTGGCGCTTTCGCCGACATCAACGGCGACGGCGTCCATGATTGGGCCCACTGGTTCTCGCCTATGATGCCTGCCGTTCGGATCGTCCGGCTGAGCCAGTCCAACGCGCCCGATCTTCTGACGGGTATCACCGACTCGCTCGGCAGGGTCACAAGCATCGACTACGCACCGCTGACCGATGGCACGGTTTATACCAAGGGCACAGGCGCGGCCTTTCCGGAGCAGGACATTCAATCGCCGCTCTACGTGGTCAAGGCAGTCAGCCAGGACGACGGCGTCGGCGGCCAGGCAGTGACCTCCTACAGCTATTCCGGCGCTAGGCTGCACCTGCAGGGTCGTGGTTTTCTGGGTTTTGCCGAGATTGCTGCAACCGATGAGCAGACCGGCATCGTCACTACGACGGCCTACGAGCAGGTCTTCCCATACATCGGCGAAGTGAAGAGTTCGACCCAGGCGCTGGCCGACGGCACCACGATCAACAGCCTCGACAACAGCTGGGCCAGCTTGTCGCTCAACGGCGGCGCGACGCGCTTTCCCTATGTCGCCTCCTCCACCTCCGAGGACTACGAGATCAACGACGGCGTCGGCAACGCCTCGGTCGCCAGTGCCACGACCGTGAGCGTCCTCGACAATTTCGGCAATCCTACCTCCGTCACCACGACAGTCACCGGCGGCGGCGAGAGCTTCACGGAAACCAATGTCAACAGCTACTCGAACAACACGACGAAGTGGCTGCTCGGGCGCCTGAGCCGCGCCGAGATCACCAAGAGCAGACCCAACGCCCCGCCGGCTACGCGCGTTTCCTCCTTTCTCTACGACGGCACGACCGGCCTGCCGACACGCGAGACCATCGAGCCCGATCACGCCGCGCTCTCACTTGTCACGGATTACACCTACGACGCCTTCGGCAATCGCACGAGCGTTACGATCAGCGGCGCCGACATCGTGACCCGCACCACGACCACCACCTATACGACCGACGGGCGCTTCGTCGAGACGGTCAGCAACGCCCTCGGCCACACGGAAAGCCATCTCTACGACGCCCGCTTCGGCAGCCCAACCAGCCTGATCGGGCCCAACCTGCTGCAGACCGCCTGGGCCTATGACGGCTTCGGGCGGCGGGTCCTGGAGTCGCGCGCCGACGGCACCGAGACCGTCTGGTCCTACGATCTGTGCAACGCGCAATGCCCGGCCGGCGGGGTCTACGCAGTGACACGCGAAGACCGCGTCGCTGCAACGTCGGCGCCATACGCCCCAAAGCAGATCGACTACTTCGACGCGCTCGATCGCACCTTCCGCTCGCAGACCGAGGGCTTCGACGGCACGGCGGTCTATAGCGACAGTCAGTTCAACGCCCGAGGGGAAGTCACCGCTGTCTCCCGGCCCTACTTCGCCGGCACCGCGCCCCAGGATGTTCCGTGGATAACCACGACTTACGACGATGTCGGACGGGTTACCTCCGTCATGCAAGCGGACGGCGGGGTGCAGTCCGTCCTGCATGGCGGCCTGACCACGACCCTGACCAATGCCCTGCTGCAGACCACAGTGCGGGTCGAAAATCCGCTCGGCGAGTTGCGCAGCGTCACCGACCATCTCGGCGCCAGCACGACCTACGCCTACGACGCCTTCGGCAATCTGCTCAGCACCACGGTCGACGGCCCCGGGGTCTGGCCCGTCACCACCTCCATGACCTACGATGTTCGCGGGCGTAAGTTGACTCTGGACGATCCCGACCAGGGGAACTGGAGCTACGGCTATAACGTACTGGGCGAGTTGATCGACCAGACCGACGCCAAGAACCACACCACCATCTTGAGCTACGACGTCCTCGGCCGCATGGCGACCCGCGCCGAGGCGGAAGGCCTGACCACCTGGACCTACGACACGGCGAGCACCGGCATAGGCAAGCTGCACACGGTCTCCGGCCCGAACGGCTATCAGGAAAGCTATAGCTACGGCGCCTTCTTCGGCCGGCTGATTCAGACCACCACCACCATCGGCAGCGAGAACTTTACCGTCAGCAGGACGTACTATCCCGATACGGGGCTCCTGCGCACGATCACCTACCCGCGCGGCTTGGTCGTCGGATACACCTACAACGAGCGCGGCTATCTGACCTCCGTGCGGTCGCCTCTCGCGCCGTTCAGTGGACCTGTCTACTGGCAGGCCCAGAGCGTCAACGCGGAGGGCCAGGTCACCTCCGAGCTGCTCGGCAACGGCGTCACCACGACGCGTGCCTATAATGCCGCCACCGGCCTGGTCGACGGTATCCAGAGCGTGAACAGTGGCGGCACGATCCGCGACCTGTCCTTCGACTTCGACCTGCTGGGTAACCTGACCGCAAGGCGCGACATGCGCCAGGATCGCGAGGAGCTCTTCGCCTACGACGACCTCAACCGGGTGCTGAGCTCCACGGTCAACGACACCCTCGCCCTGGAGCAGGTCGGCCAGACCACCTACGCCTACGACAGCCTGGGTAACATCGCCGCCAAGTCCGACGTCGGGACCTACTTCTACGGCGAGAACGGTGCCGGCCCGCACGCGGTCACGACCGCCGGCGGCAACAGCTATACCTACGACGCCAACGGCAACATGATCGCCGGCGCCGGGCGCACCGTCGACTGGAGCTCCTTCAACAAGCCGACCCTCATCCGCGAAACGATCAGCGGCAACGAGACCGCCTTCGTCTACGGCCCCGACCGGGCGCGCATCGAGCAGCGTTCCTTGCGCGGCGGCCTGCTGACCACGGTGCGCTATGTCGGCAACCTCTACGAAGAAAGGACCCGTTTGGGCGAGCCCGACGAGCGGGTGCACTACATCCGCGCCGGCGATACGGTGGCGATCGTCACGCGCATCTGGGACGGCCAGACAACAACCCACGACGAGACCCACTACCTGCACAGGGACCATCTCGGTTCGGTCGAGTCCATCACCGATGAAGCCGGTATCGTGGTCGAGGCCCTGTCCTACGACGCCCACGGCCAGCGACGCCTCGCCGACTGGCAGCCCGGCATGCCCGGCACGCTCAATCAGAGAACCCCGCGCGGCTTTACCGGCCACGAGCATCTCGACGGCGTCGGGCTCATCCACATGAACGGCCGGGTCTACGACCCTCTGCTCGGGCGTTTCCTCTCCGCCGACCCGCTGGTCGCCTATCCGGAGACCACCCAGGGCTTCAATCGTTATGCATATGTCGAAAACAACCCGCTGTCCTACACCGACCCGAGTGGGTTCAGGGTCTATCGTCTCCCCACAATCAGGGTCTGCGGAAACTGTGGGCGCGAGAGGTTCAACGACCGCTTCTGGTTTTCTGGCTTCTCCCTAAGATTTGGTTGGGGTTTTCACGGCGGCTTCGGCCGGGGTCTTTACGGCGGCCGCGGCGCTGGCATCGGCATAGGCATTCCCGGTTACGGCTTGGATCTACAGTCCGGGACCGGGCCATCGAGCTCCAGCTTCGCCGGCGGTTTTGCCTTAAGCAACCCCAACGCCGTCTTCACCTTCACGGCCAAGCAGAACCGGGGTTTCAACCATCTCACCGCCGGCAGCCAGGGCCGTGGCAGCGCGTTCCAGATCGGGCTGCCTTCGCCAGGCACGGCTGCAAGCGGCTTGAGCAGGGCTTTCTCTTCGCTGCTCTCCAACATCACCTTGGCCGACGCCGTAACAACCGTCGCCGAGTTTACGCCTGGCCTGGGGCTCGCCCTCGAAATCGGACGGGGCATCGACGCGGCCATCAGCGGCGACTATGCAAGCCTTGCGCAGTCGGCCGCCATTATCGGCACGTCCGTCTTCACAGGCGGCAATACCGGCGTCGCAAAGCTCGCCATCCTTACCGCCGTCAGCGTCACCAAGCATGCCGGTAAGGCTGCAAGGGGAGTAGACGATGCGGTTGATGCCTACAGAGCTGTATCCAAGGCGGAAGCTGACGACATTGCCAAGCATGGCTTCCGGCCAAATCCGTCCGGTCGATCAATGGAAGACAAGTGGTTCTCGGAGTCGCGCAAAGGAGCGGAGTGGTTTCGCGATAACGTGCGGGATCTAGACGAGGTTGTGCACACTCGTGTGCCTCGATCCGTGTATGATCGCAGTTATAAGCACCCGAATATCGATGGAACGGGGCCTGGGTTCTGTGTTCAGTGCAGTGATCTTCCATCCCTGCCAAAGCCACGGTGAAGACGATGACAACGCCGCTGAAAATCGACTTCTTTTGGGTTCCAGCGCCTGTGGGCGGTCATCGGTCGGAGCCTTATTCGGGGATGCGTCTAACGATCAGATGGCAGCGCCATATTGAAGCGTTCTTGCAGAGGAGCAGGGATGTCGAGTGTGTGTCACTGAGCTTTGATCCAGAGCAAAAGCGGGGCACGGGAACTTTTGCTTTTTTGTCGGATGATGCACTCCCTTCAAGTTGGCTCCAGGAGGGAGAGCTCATTGAGTTGCTAAGCAGCTACAAGGTTTTGGCAGTAGGGAAGATAATCCAATCTGATTAAATCGACTGATTGTAGCGCTACTCTAATTCAGCCATTCTGTTACCTACCGCATCGCGTCGGTCGCACTGAAAATCGGCAGTCCCCGTCAGGGGTGCAGCAGCGACAGATCACACACCGCTGCTGCAAGCGACTTGAGCAGGGCCTTCTCTTCGCTGCTCTCCAACGTCACTTTGGCTGACGCAGTAACAACCGTCGCCGAGTTTACGCCCGGCGTGGTGCTCGCCCTCGAAATCGGACGGGGTATCGCGGTCTTGCACATCGGTGGCGTGGACGATCGCTAGGAGCAGCAACCCGAGCGTTCAGCCAACTGAAAATCTGATAGATGGCAATGCCCGATCGGCTATTATCCGAGAGCTGGTTTCTATCTCCCGATGCATCTGCTTCAGGAGTGTTGGTCCACCCACTCTTGAAACACCATAGTTGGCAACATTGATAGAATTTTCCCTTTCAGCAGGTGTCTTGCTCGCTTCGCCATTCGTCGGATCTTTCCTTGGCACGCTGATCGCACGTCTGCCTGAGGAGCGGCCGGTGGTCTTTGATCGGTCGCGCTGTGAAACCTGTGGGCAGGAGCTTGGCGTTCGCGACCTTATTCCTATTGTATCGTGGTTCGTGCTGAAGAGGCGCTGCCGGCACTGCGGTGCCAAGCTCAGCGCCTTCTATCCGCTGATCGAGCTCGCAGCTCTTGGGGTCGCGGTTTGGGCGGTTCTCACCATGCCCGCCCACCTCGTCTGGCCTACCGCCTGTTTAGGTTGGGTGCTGTTAGTGCTGTCTGTTATCGACATCAGACATTTCATCTTGCCGGACGTGCTCACTCTGCCATTGATCCCGGCGGGGCTGGCAATCAACTGGTGGCTCGGCCCAATTGCTCTCGTGGACGGCCAGCTTCTGCACCACGCCCTTGGGGCGACTGTCGGCTTCCTCGGCTTCGCCACCTTAGCCTGGGCCTACCGAAAGCTGCGAGGCCGAGAAGGTCTCGGTCTCGGCGATGCCAAGCTGTTGGCGGCGGCAGGAGCCTGGGTCTCATGGAGTGGTCTCGGCTCGGTCCTGCTCTGGGCCTCTCCACTCGCCCTGATGGTAGCTCTTGCCGCCGGAGCTATACACGGTACACTGTCGGATAAGTTGGCTGGACGGTCGGCTATACCCTTCGGGCCCTTTCTGGCTCTGGGCTTCTGGCTCACTTGGCTGTATGGGCCGATAGAGCTCGGCCGACTGGGATAAAGAACGCCTTTCCAGTGACTTAACGGGAGAGGCACCGATTACAGGGGCTGAACCCATGGAGGATGCCGCGACGCTGGCGCAGCCAGGCCAAGGACTGGGCGAGCGGTTGCACGACGAGAAAGCGGCAAGACCTTCGGTGGAGGGGAATGTCGCCGGAAAGTCGCTACCTGTCGGTCAGCGTTCAACCCCTGATATCAAGTCATCAGAGGACTTATCAGAGGCAGATCCGGAAGCTCAGTCGCCCAGCCGTGGGAGCGGGCGTTCTCACCCTTCTAGACGAACTTACAGCCCTCCTCAGATTGAGAGAAACGGATCAGAGGTAACCAACCCTCATCTTGAGGCAGCACAGAGCGCCGTCTCCAACGATGAAGCCACCACAAAAGAACTCCGGTCCCCCGAGCCACTTTCAATCGGCGCATTTCTTGTGGCGCGTGGCAAACTGGAGCCGGCGGCCCTGGCCCGGGCGGAGCGCGCGCAAGCGGAAACTGGGGAGCGGCTAGACAAAGTGCTCACTCGCCTCGGTCTCGTCGGAGAGCGGGACGTGGCCGCAGCGCTCGGCGAACAGCTCGACCTGCCGCTGGCGAGCCGGGAGGACTATCCCGTCCTGCCTCTCACCGCAGAGGCCCTTCCGACTAAGTTCCTTAAGGACAGCCGGGTACTGCCCATTGCTCTGGACGAGACCCAGGTCACCCTTGCCATGGCTGATCCGCTGGACGACTTCGCCGCCGAAGCGGTAGGCCTGCGCCTGGGTCTCACGGTTGCGCGCCGCGTCGCCGTCGCCGCCGAACTGGAGGATGCGCTGGAGCGTCTTTTCAGTGCCGGCCAAGGCTCCCTGGAGCAGATCGCCGAAGCGGCCGAGACAGCAGCGGAGGAGTCCACCGAGGCCGACGTCGCTCGACTGCGCGACCAAGCGAGCGAGGCGCCGGTCATCCGGATCGTCAACCTGCTGATCAGTAAGGCCGTGGAAGCTCGCGCCTCGGACATCCACATCGAGCCTTTCGAGGCGAGTCTGCGCGTGCGCACCCGCATCGATGGCGTGCTGCGACCGGTGGAAGCGCCGCCGTCGCGACTGAGTGCTGCCGTGATCTCACGCATCAAGATCATGGCCAACCTCAACATTGCCGAGCGCCGCCTACCACAGGACGGGCGCATCAAGATGGTAGTCCGCGGCAAGGAGGTGGACCTGCGCGTCTCCACCCTGCCGACCCTGCATGGCGAGGGCGTGGTCTTGCGTATCCTCGACCGCGAAGGGGTGGTGCTCGACTTCGATGCTCTGGGCTTCGATGCAGGGACCAAGGATCAGTTGCTGGGACTGCTGGAGCGGCCCAACGGCATCCTGCTCGTGACCGGGCCCACCGGTAGCGGCAAGACCACAACGCTCTATACGGCACTCAAACACCTGAACGCGCCGGAAAAGAAGATCCTGACCGTCGAAGACCCGGTGGAGTACCAGTTGGACGGCGTAAAGCAGGTGCAGGTTCGGCCCAAGATCGGCCTGACCTTCGCGCATGTTCTGCGCGCTATCCTGCGCCAAGACCCGGACATCATTATGATCGGCGAGATCCGCGACCTCGAGACGGCGCAGATCGCCGTGCAGGCTGCCCTCACCGGGCATCTGGTGCTGGCAACGGTCCACACCAACACCGCCGCCGCCACTATCACCCGACTGCTAGATATGGGAGTGGAAGATTACCTCCTCACGTCCACTGTGGTGGGCATACTGGCCCAGCGGTTGGTCCGCCGGCTCTGCCCAGACTGCCGCGAGTCCTATGAGGCGCTGCCGGAGCTCGCCGAACAGATCGACCCCAAAGGGACGAAAATCACGCTCTATCGGCCGCACGGCTGCAAGGCCTGCAACGGCACCGGCTATCACGGCCGCGCCAGCATCCTGGAAATCCTGCCTATGACCGACGACATCCGCCGTCTGGTGCTGCGCCGTGCCGAGGCGCAGGAGCTACATCGGACAGCACTTGATCTCGGCATGCGCTCCATGCGTCGCGACGGCCTTTTGAAGGCGCAGGCCGGCCTCACCTCCTTCGAGGAAGTGGCGCGGGTCACCTCAGCGGCGGAGGGCTAGGTCCGTGGTGCGCTTCCGCTACAAGTCGGTGAGCGATAACGGCGAGGTTGTGCATGGCATCCTAGAAGCGCGCGACCAAGGCGCGGCGGTCAGCCAGCTTCACCTAATGGGCCACACACCAGTGCGGGTCGAGACGGCAAGCAGCGGACTGGCCGAGCTGCTGAATAAAGAGGTGCTCCCGGCACGGCCGGCTGCGGGTGGCGAGCTTGTCACCCTCACCCGCAAGCTGGCTACCCTGCTGCGCGCCGAACTACCCCTGGACCGAGCGCTCGAATTGCTGACCGAGCTCTGCGAGAAGCCGCCGACCAAGCAGATGGTGACGCGTCTGCTGCAGGCGATCCGCGGCGGCGCCTCTCTGGCCGACGCCATGGACACAGAGGCCCGTGCCTTTCCGAACTACTACCGATCCATGGTGCGCGCGGGAGAAGCAGGCGCCTCACTGGACGCGGTCCTGGCGCGTCTCGCCGACTTTCTGGAGCGTTCGCAACAGGTCCGCGCGCAACTGCGCTCCGCCCTCATCTATCCGGCTTTTCTGCTGGTGACTGCAGGCGCTTCCCTGGTGATCCTGCTGACGTTCGTGCTGCCGACCTTTCAGCCAATGTTCGAAGATGCGGGGGCGGAGCTGCCTCTATCGACGGAAGCGTTGATCGCCTTCGGCGCCTTCATGCACCAGGCCTGGTGGGCCATCATGCTGGCGCTGCTCGCACTGGTACTC
The DNA here is from genome assembly GCA_028282405.1 of Rhodovibrionaceae bacterium. Classification (GTDB taxonomy): domain Bacteria; phylum Pseudomonadota; class Alphaproteobacteria; order Kiloniellales; family DSM-21159; genus JANQMX01. Next base: position 11,066 of record JANQIA010000159.1, on the reverse strand, counting down.
GGCGTACGTCTGCATCTCAGCACCCCAGCAGGGCGGCTGTGGTGGCACGAGCGAGTGCTACGCATACCGGTCATCGGATCGCTCTGGCTGAAGGGCGACGTGGCGCGTTTCGCCCGCACCCTGGGCACTCTACTGGCCAACGGCGTGGCTCTGCTGACGGCACTCAAACTCGTGCGGGAGGTAATGGGCAACGCTGCGCTGGCCCAGGGGGTCGCCGCTGCCGAGCCCGACGTGCAGGCCGGCCGTGGCCTCGCCGCGCCGCTGGGCGAAAACCCGCTATTTCCACCGCTGCTGGTCCAGCTCATCCGGATCGGTGAGGAAAGCGGCAGGCTGGAGGACATGCTGCTGAAACTGGCCGAGATCTACGACCAGGAAAGCGCCGAGACAACCCGCCGCCTCATGGCCCTTCTGGTACCGGTTCTAACCCTCGGCCTCGGCGGGCTGATCGCCTTCATCGTCGCCTCCGTGCTTTTCGCGCTCTTCTCCGTCAACGAACTGGTGCTCTAGATGCCGCAGGACGCAAGAAAACCTCAGGATGCAAAGGAGACGCAGGTAGAGCGACGCCGCCGGCGGCAGGCGGGAATGACCCTGATGGAACTGCTGGTGGTGCTTACCATCCTCTCCCTGCTGGCCGTGACCGCCGGCACCATGGCCCTCAGTTATCTGGACCGGGCGAAATCGGAAGCATCCGGCCTGCGCATCGACCAGCTGGGCACAGCGCTGGAGCTCTTCTATCTCGATGTTGGACGCTATCCGACGGAGGAGGAAGGTCTCGCTGCCCTGCTGGACGCGCCCGCTAGCGTGGAAAGCTGGCAAGGCCCCTACCTAAAGAAGCGCGAGGCGCTGGAGGATGGATGGGGCGTCCCCTTCCTCTACACCAACCCGGGCCGGCACGGCGAGGTGGACATCTACTCCCTGGGTGCGGACAAAGCCGAAGGCGGCGATGGCGACAACGAAGACGTCACAAGCTGGTAGGTGTGCTATGGCCCAGCGGCGGCACGGCGAGAGCGGCTATACCATGCTGGAGCTGCTAGTGGTGATCAGCATCGCCGGGATGCTGGCCGTCGGGCTCGCCGGCACGGTCTCTTCCGGCCGCGACAGCGTTACGTTGCGTGCCGCAGCCAAGGACCTAACGGCACTGCTGAAACGCACCCGCGGCCAGGCGATGAGCCAGAACCGCGAGGCCGCGGTCTTTATCGACGTGGACGAAAAGGTCTTCGGCCAAGAAGACGGCAACAAGCACTGGCCGCTGCCATCAGAGGCCGAGGTGACTCTTCTGACCGCAGCCGAGGAAATCTCTCGCGAAGATCGCGGCGCTATCCGTTTTTTCCCGGACGGCAGCGCCACTGGTGGGGGACTGCGCCTCAGCCAGGATGGCCGACACTACCAGATCAGCGTGCACTGGCTGACCGGGCAGGTCTCCCTTGCACAATAGCTATCCAAAAGCCCGCCGCCGCGCCGGCGGCTTCACACTGATCGAAGCGCTGGTCGCCTTCACCATCTTCGCCCTCAGCTTCGCCGCGATCTTGCAGATCTTTGGCACCGGCCTCGGCAACCGAGCGACGGCAGACCATGCCCTCGTTGCGCTCGGCCACGCGGAGTCGCTGATGGCCCGTGCTGGCATCGAACAGCCAATGGCAGTCGGGACGCGCAGCGGCCGCTTCGACGACGGCATGACCTGGCGAGAACAAGTCGCCCTTCACCAAATCGATACCGCTGTCACCGACAGCACGCTGCCTGCAGGCATGACCCCCTATGAAGTCACGATCGCCGTCACCTGGCGCGACGGCAGAAAGACCCGTGAAGTGACCTTGAACAGCCTGCGCCTCGGAGCCGCACCATGACCGGCCCGCAGCACCAACGCCGTGGCGGCGAGGCAGGCTTCACCCTTATGGAACTGCTGGTCTCCATCACGCTGCTGGGCCTGCTTGGCATCCTGATGGTCGGCGGTTTCAGTTTCGGGGTTCGTGTTTGGGAACGCACGGAGTCTGCAGCTCAGGATCAGAGCCGGGTCGCTGCGGTCCAGGCGCTGCTGCGGCGTCAAGTGGCTCAGATGCAACCTCTACAAGTGCGCGGTACCGACCGGCGTCAACGCCTCGCCATAGATGCCAAACCCGGCCGACTTACTTTTGTTGGCGCTGTTCCGGAGTACCTAGGCCGGGGCGGCTACCATCTAATCAGCTTGGAAACGGAGATCGCTGATGGTGCGAGCAGCCTTATCATGCGATGGGAACCCTTCACCCGCAGCCGGCCCGGGCTCGCTTTGAGCGATGAGGCTCACAAGGAGGTTCTGCTCGCGGGCATTGAGGAACTGCGCTTCAAATATCTAGGAAAGGACCAACGCGGCGCTTCCACGGGCTGGATTGCGGCCTGGCCTGATGTTGCCCGCCTGCCGGAGTTGGTCGAGATAAAGGCTGTCTTCGATGAGTCGCGCGAAGAGCGCTGGCCCATTCTGTTCGCAACCGTGGTTACCGGGGCGGGGCGGCGATGAAACAGGTCCTGCGCACCCTCTTTGACCTCATCGGCGCGTTCTTCGCCTGGTGGCTTGGCGAGCTGGCATCACTGCTCCCACCGCCACTGAAGCGGCTCTTCAAGTCGGGGGGCGAGCGTTACCTGCTGGAGATGCAGGACGGCGAACCACGACTTTACCGCCTGAAGGGGCGCAAAGCCGAGCCGGTCGAAATCGGAATCAACGGCGGCGGCAAGTCGGGCAAACCCGCTACCGTGGCCCTCGCTCTTCCAGCCAGCCAAGCTGCCACCCGCGAAGCTGAATTGCCTTTGGCGACGGAAGAAAATCTGCGCCAGGTTCTCGGCTTCGAAATGGACCGGCTTAGTCCCTTTAGCCAGGCCGACGTCTACTTCGACTACAAGATCCTTGAGCGCGACGCCAAGCGGGAGCGCCTCCGGCTCTCAATCTTCCTATCGCCGCGTCCCAAGGTCGACGCCCTGATCGCTAAAGCAGAGCAGCGAGGCTTCGCGGTGAATGCCGTGGACGTTTCGTGCAACAAGGCCGGTCAAACCCTGGGCGTCAACCTGCTGCCGCGGACAGCCGCCCCGCGGCCTTCGCGGAGCGGCCGCGTGCTTGCCGGCGCGCTGACCGCCACATCAGCGGTTCTACTGTTCCTTGCCGTCCAGATCCCCTTTGAACGCAAGGCTCTCTATGCCGAAGCCCTCAATCAGCGGGTCGCTGTGGAACGGGCCCGAGTGACAGCCGTCCGCAAACTGGAGAAGGAGATTGCTACGCTCCAGGATCAGGGAGGTTCCATGCAGGACCACAAGCGTGCCGACACGCTTACATTGGCGCTTGTTGACCAGGTCACCCGGCTGCTGCCTGACGATGTTTGGCTGATACAGTTGAGCCTGGCTGGCGACCGTTTGCAGCTGTCGGGATTCTCGCCTGCTTCCTCGAAGCTGCTGACGACCTTCGAAGAGTCGCCGATGTTTGGCGAGACCGTGTTTCGGGCACCGGTGACACAGGATCCGCGCCTCGGCCTGGAGCGCTTCAGCCTTTCTCTCCGCGTGATACCGGCAGGACCCAAGCCGTGACGCAGCTGCACCCAATGATCAGCCGTCTCCTTGCGACTACGCTCTTGGTCGCGTTGGCAGGCGCGGTTCACCTGCTTGTAATCCAACCGCTGCAACAACGGGCCGCCGATTTGGAGGAGTCGATCACGCTGTCCGAAAGCCTTCTGAAGCGCTTGGCGCAACAGCCTGGCGATCCCAAAGCCCTGATGCGACGGCGCGATGCCTTGGCCCAGGAAAAGCCGCAGCCGACGGGCCTGCTCCGCGGCAACAACGAATCCATAGCCGGCGCCTTCGTACAGTCCTTCTTGACGTCAACGATCGAGGGGCGCGGCGGCTCTGTCCGCTCGATCCAGGTCTTGCCAGTGCGCCCGGAGAACGACTTGCGGCGGGTTTCGGCCAGGGCGCAGCTGCGCATCACTGCGATCGGCCTACGCGACCTCTTGCACCGCATCGAGGGCGCCCAGCCCTATCTCTTCGTCGACAACCTGGATATTCGGTCCAGCCAGCAACCTGGCAGCGAGCAGGCAGCACATGAAGACGTGCCGCTGCTGGTGCGCTTCGACATCTACGGCTACATGGCAGCGGCACCAGCGGCGGGAGAGCAGCTGTGAAGATTCTGGCTCTCTATAACCTGCTGGCAGTCACAGCCTGCGCAGGCCTTGGCTACCTAGTCTACTTGGAAATGGAGCAACCCGTACCGTCACTGCCGCCTGTCTCCACACCGACGGAAGCGACGGAGCCAGTCGCCGCGCCGGCTCAAAAGGCTGTCTTTAGAATGCCGTCGAAGAATGCCTTCAATCAGTTGGCCGCTCGGCCACCCTTTTCGCCTACCCGGCGGCCGCCGCGGCCCAAGCCTCCCGAACCGGTGGTCCAACAGCCCCAACCCGCGGCTCCAGAGCCAAAGTTGGCCGAACCGCAGATCACATTGGTCGGCATCCTGATCAATCCGCAGAAGAGCTTCGCCATGGTGCGCAAGCCCGATGCGGCGGAACTGCTGCGCCTCGCCAAGGGCCAAGACTTGGAGGGTTGGCGGGTCGAAAGCGTTCTGCCGGATCGCCTGCTGCTCAGCCATCAGGGGACGATCCTGGAGTTCGAGCTCAGGGAAGCGGCGCGCAAGAAAGCCGGGGCGTCGACAGCGCGATGAAATTCATCGGCTCAAAAGGAGTCCGCCGTGAAGAGTCTGCGTTTATCCATAGATTTCTTATTGGGAAAGAAGCCAAACTCATGAGGGCGCTCCGGGAGTGGGAGTCTTGCGCAGGATGATGGGGAGTTCTCGAAGAGCAGGATGGCTTGTGCTGCCGCTTTTGGCGGCACTCCTCTCTGCCTGTGACACGCCAAAAACCAGCAGCCATGACTTCTTCCAGGGTGTCTGGCAGAAGGCCGAGGCTGGCATCGTTTCGGATGGACGGGGCAGTGATGAGCCCGCAGAGCCAAATCTCGAAACCCTTGCCAACAGCGGTGGCGTGGAGTCTTTCGAGGTGGTGGGGACAGGCCGGTTTGCGGCAGTTCCAGAGCGCCGCTTCGGCCGCTTACAAATCGCCGAGATACGCGACACAACAGACGGTTTAACGCTCAATTTCGTCGATGCCGACCTGCGCGAGGTCATCCGCGCGGTCCTGCAGGATACCCTCGATCTGAACTATGTGATCGATCCCAACGTCCAGGGCCGCGTCACCCTACAGACCAGCCAGCCGTTGCAGCCGGAGCAGGTGCTGCCAACGCTGGAAGAGCTCTTGCGCATGAACGGCGCCGCGCTGGTGGAGACCGATGGCCTGTTCCGCGTGCTGCCGGCCGACCAGGCCGCGCTCGGCATTCCCAACCTCAGCACCAATGGCGTGGCCGCACCCGGGGGCGTCTCCACCCGCGTCATCCCTTTGCGCTTCGTCTCGGCCAACGAGGTTGGAACGGTGGCTCAGTCCTTCGTAGCCAACCCCAATGCCATTCGCATCGACACGGGCCGCAACCTGCTCTACGTCACCGGCACCCAAGCGGAAATCACCGCGCTCGACAGCCTGATCGCTGTGCTCGATGTCGACTGGCTCTCTGGCATGTCCTTCGCTCTGGAGCCGTTGAAGGCCGTGACACCGGATACTCTGGTGCCGGAACTGCAGCAGATCCTGGACGACCCGACCGGCCCCAGCTTGAGCGATCTTGTGCGTTTCGTCGCGCTGGAGCGTATGAACGCCGTCCTTATCGTCTCGAAGCAACCGTACTATCTGGAAGAAGCGCGCCGATGGATCGAGCGCCTTGACCAGGGCAGCAGCGATAGCCAGCGCGTCCACGTCTACTACGTGCAGAATCGCCGGGCTGCCGATCTGGCCGATACTCTGGGCGAGATCTTCGCCGCCGACCCCCTGGATGGAACGCTGGGCAGTGAGTCTGCTGTTGCACCGGGTCTGACCCCTGTGACGCTCACCAGCGACGCCGAGTTCGAAGAAGATGGCGAGGCGCTTCCTCCCTTGCCGCCTGTCGATCCTTTGCCATCTGCCGGTGGTTCCGACCGGGGCTTCGATCTTGCCGGCGCCGGACCGATCCGCATCATGGCCGACGAGCCCAGCAACTCCCTGGTCATCCTGGCGACGCCGAAAGGTTACCAGCAGGTCGAGGCTGCTTTGCGTCGGCTCGACATCCTGCCGCTGCAGGTGATGATCGAAGCGACGCTGCTGGAAGTCACCCTTAACGACGACCTGGAATACGGCGTACGCTGGTTCTTCGAGGCCGGCAACAACTCCTTCACCTTCACCGATGCGGCGACCAGTACCGGCGCCGCCGTTCTGGGGTCCTCCTTCCCCGGCTTCTCCTATGTCTTCGACTCCAGCAATCTGCGGGCGACGGTGAACGTGCTGCAGGGCATCACCGAGGTGAAGTTCCTCTCCGCCCCCACGTTGATGGTGCTGGATAACGAAACAGCGAACCTGCAGGTTGGCGACGAGGTGCCGGTGATCACCCGCTCCTCGACCAGCACGGTCGACTCGGATGCGCCGATCGTGAACGATGTGGAGTTCCGCGACACCGGCGTCATCCTCAACATCACACCGCGGGTGAATGCCGGCGGCCTGGTCCTCCTCGACGTGGAGCAGGAGGTGAGCGAGGTGATCGAGACCACCTCCTCCAACATCGACTCGCCGACCATCCAGCAGCGCCGGCTCCAGAGCACCATCGCCGTGCAGAACGGCGAGACCGTGGCCCTGGGCGGCCTCATCCGCGACCGCTTGGAAGAAAACGAGACCAGCGTGCCCCTTCTCGGCGATATCCCGATCCTGGGCAACCTCTTCAAGTCGACCGACAATACCGCCAACCGCACCGAGCTTCTGGTGCTCATCAAGCCACAAGTGGTCCGCGACCCCGGCGACGCCCGCGCCGTGACCGAGCAACTGCGCCGAGAGTTGCCCGGCATCTTCCCACCGGAGGAGGACGAAGCGCAGCGTCCGGAGACCGGCACGCGACCAGCCGCGACTCCCAGTAGCTGACACCAAGCTGCGATGAGTGAAACGCATCGCAGCTTGGCAAGCGCGACGGCGCGCCCGCAGCGAAGCGAGGAAAGCCTGCGTGGCGTCTGAACGCAATACAGGCCGTGATGAGTCCGGCTCATCGCGGCCAGGTATGAGTCCCTCCGTAGGAGCTACAGCTTCCCCTGTTCCCAGGTGAGGATCCGGAAGGGCTGGCGCCCGCCCCGCGTCAGCGCCACGATGGCCTCGCGAACGAAGACGGCTCCGCCTTCCGTCTCGGCCTTGGCGCGAATGGTGAAGATCGGCACCGCATTCGCACCGAGAGAGGAACTGTCTCTCGCGCCGTTGGGTTCAACCAGGCCGACGGCCTGAAGAGCCTCCAATACCTCTGCTGAGGCGATCTCCGGATCGATGCTCTTGGAACGAGAGTAAACCGTGACAGCCGGTGCCACCGCGTCATAGACCGCGCGGGTCACCCCCAGAACCTGCAGCAACTCGTCCTTGCGCTCGAAGGGCCGGTCCTTGGCCCCGAACGTGAGGCCGGCGGCCCGATAATCGGGGTCCTCGGCACCGCGCGGCTGAGGGTCGGAGTCAGGATCGCGGAAATCGACCACGGCCGCCGCCAAAGCGCTAGGATCGATCGCACCGGCCGCGGCGAAAAGCCCGGCCAACAACGCCGCATCGGCAGCGTTCAGATCCACCTTGCCGCTCTCGGCCTGCACCGACGTCGTAACCTTGCCACCCGAGAAAGACCAAGCCTCTGGCAGCCCCGAAAGGCTCATGCTCTCCCGGTCCAGCGCCAGGGCCATCACCGTACGATAGAAGCCCGCATCGGCCAGCGCCCGAGCCTCGGCATTTTGGATTTGGTTTCGTGCGACGACCGTCTCGCTGCGCACCGTCGTCGCGAAGCTCGCCGCGATGACGGCCAGCAGGCTCACAACCCAAAGCACCGCCACCAGAGCAATGCCGCGGGTGCGGCAACGCCGAAGGCTCATGTCCTGATATCGCCCGACCTGTCGCAAGGAAGCCTCTGGTGATCGCCGTCAGCGGTCATAAGTGTGCCCGAGTGTCAGTTGGGCCCATCGCCGGGATCGTAATACTGGTCAATGCTAAAATATACCCCGTTCCCCTATTGCAAAGGCTGCTCGGGGGCAAGAACATCTTAGGGATAGCTGAGTAAATATCAGGGTACGTCCCCTATTACTGTCATCTGAGGCATGATGCAGCTAGGCGCCGGAAAAGCGCTCAGTGCATTGTCGCGTAACGAAGCATCATCAATACCCAACCTGAGGCTGAGCGTCTCCAATCTTCCTATTTGAAGATATCGATCATAGGCTGGAATCCCTCAGCTTCAGCAACATCCAATGGCGTCAAATTGTTGTGGTTCTTTAGCTCCCGATTGGCACCGAGCCCGATTAGCATTTTTGCTGCCGCGACCTGCCTGCTGGCACACGACTCGTGTAGCGGCGTATTTCCGTTCTGATCAACAGCATCCACCACTGCGCCAGCATCCACTAAAATACGAACGCCCTCAGCATCACCTAGCGTTGCCATCCAATGCAGCGGGGTTTCCCCATTATGTCCGCGAGTGTTCGGACTTAAACCCTTTACACCTTGAAAGGCTGGTGAATCCGCAACATCCTCGAGGACTTCATCAAGTGTAAGCATGTATCAGTTGCCTTCCCTTATCGTCAGCTGGTGCCTTTCTGCTTAAGGCATAAATGGCGGGCCACCATCGCGGCGACACCACATTTGGCCATGATGCTGATGTCCACAACCTGGTGGTATCTTGCTCTGCGCCTCGTTTCGCGCCTGAGACATTGCTCCCGAAAGGGTTACATCATACCCGCGCCCAGTCACCCATCTTGGGCACTCACCACTTTCACAAAGATCAGACGGAAAATACATTACGTATCGACAAGTATAGAGCCCCCGTTTTTTTGGAGGATTCTTGTTCCACGCCTCGACACCTTTCTTCTTCGCATCGTCACCATCGTCAACCGCTTCATTCAGCAGAAGATATGTTCCTAGCGTGAGAGCGGCCCTGGCAAACTGTGCCCCTGCGGGGATGTAGGGGATGAGAGGGATGAGAAGAGGTATGGCAACCTCCCCCGTCGGATCGACGTAGCGCAGCGGATTCCCGTTCACATACCCATAGGTATTCAGCCCACCTCTCAGGCCGATGGGGTCGCTTTGGATGTAGCGTCCCAGTGCCGGATCGTAGTCGCGGAAGTAGTTGTAGTGGAGGCCGCTTTCGTCGTCGACGAACTGGCCGGGAAAGCGTATGGGGGTCTGGCTGAAGCCCCCTGTGTCCACCGTCTGCCCGAAGGGGGTCTGGTCGCGCCACCACAAGAGCTGCGCCCCGGCATCGGTCATCGCCTGGGGCGTGCCCAGGTGGTCGGTGTGCAGATAGGCGACGTCGGCCGCCCCCGCCGGCCCGCCGACGAAGCGGACCGCATCGGCCGCGACGCTGCCATTGTCGTTCGCGGCAAGGGTGACGCTGGGGTTCAGCAGCGGATCGAAGCTGTAGCTGCCCAGGTACTGCCAGACACCGCCGCCCGCACGCTGGTTGCGGGTGACCGCCGTCGTGCCGCCGTCGTGGACGATGCTGTAGCGCGCGTCCGTCGCCCGGGTCTCGTCCGAGGTCCACTTGGCATAGACCTGATAGCTGTGGGACTTCGCTGCCTTGGTGCCGTTCCACGTCCGGTGCGAAACTGCATTTCCCGATAAGACGTATCCAACAACCTCTCAGTGAGCATCAGGCCTCAGTCTGACCGACCGTTCAATCCACTCTGCCTCCAACCCCTACTATATTGAAGTCGAGGGGGTAACCGAATCGGCGAGTGTTGGACGGCTCAGCCAAGAGCGCGAGAGGATGTCAGTGGTACTGGCACCGGTCTGGCGGCGCGACCATCATCGACAGCGGGAGCCATGAAACGACTGGGCGGTCGGGGCGTGGTTGAGAGTTCATCCTGATTGAGCCAGAGTCTCGAGGGCATCTTTGGCAACCTGCCTCACTTTCTCGCTCTGGTCCGATTTCGCAATGGTTTCAAGTAACTCGATAGAGCGCTTTGTCGCTAGCTCTTCGAGTCCATCTGCCACCTCCTCCCGGACAAGGGGGTCCGGATCTCGCATGTAGTCGGCGAGGATTTCCTCTGCACGTTCTCCTTTCAATGCGTACACCAATCGCAGTACCGCCGCTCTCACGAGAGGGGACTCGTGGCTTCGATGCTGCATTACTTCGTTGAACATAGATTCGCCGCTCAAGTGTCTGAGCGCATCTATGGTCTCTGCGAGAATGGGGGCAGGAGCATCGCTGTTCAGTATCAAGACGAGCTTGTCTATCGCCTCATCGCGCTCAGCACCCGAAAAAAAACTGAGTCCGAAGATCGCTCCTTGCTTTCGGAGGCCTGAAAAACCATCGAGACCTTCGAGCAGATAGCTTGGCTTCTTGAGTGCGATCTCCCGTCCGATGACATGGTAGAAGTCCAGATCACGCACACGACATTCGAACAGCTCCTTCAACTCAGAGAAGCTGTATTCATCTAGGTAAACTTTCGCCGTATCAACCATAGCACCACCTATCCACAGATTCTCTCAATCTCAGCCAGCGTCTTTCCCCTCAAGCTCGGAGGAAACTCATTTTGCATCGTTCCAGGCAAGTCCGAACTGGTTACGGTCTTGTTCCTGATCTTCTCGCGCAGCTCTCTCTTGCGATTCTCTGGAAGTCGAATTCCTTGTTTATCAGACAGCCTAACCGCCTGTTTGAGGAGCTTCTTGGCTTTGTTGCAGTCCGCCTTCGAAGGCTGTGCGTCGTCGGTGGTGCACATATGATGGATTAACCACGCACCCATAATACCCACAGCAACTACATCTCCGATTGGCAACGGACCGTCCGCAGCAGCTGCTGTAACCGCGGAAGTCAGTGCTAGTTCAAGTGCAGCTTCACCTGTCGGGTCGGTGTATCGAACGGGATTCGCGTTCGCGTAGAGGTAGGTATTCAGCCCACCCCTCAGTCCTATGGGGTCGGACTGGATGTATCTCCCCAGCGCCGGGTCGTAGTCGCGGAAGTAGTTGTAGTGGAGGCCGCTT
>JANQIA010000158.1 GCA_028282405.1 Rhodovibrionaceae bacterium | reverse complement strand
TTTCCTTCGAGATCGAAGGAGAGACCATCACGGCCAGCTTGGCGCCGACCCGCGTGACACAGGCGGTCGCTCCCGAGATACCGACCCAGCTCACCCTATCCGGCCAAGGACGCTTGCAGGCCGATCGCATCACCGGGCAAGCACGCGCCGAGCTGACGGACCGCGTAACCGCGAACGCCGACTTTTCTCACGATCTGGCCGAGGCGCGCGGAGAGGCCGAGGTCGTGGTCCCAACCGTCACCTTCCTGCCCGGCGGCTTGCAGCCCGCAGCCCTCTCGCCGCTGCTGACGGACATCGGGGACGCCAGCGGCACACTCTCCGCGACGGCACGACTGGCCTGGCAGGGTGACGCCCTTTCGGGCTCCGCAGTGGCCGAGGCCAGTGAGCTCTCGTTGACCTATGGCGAGCTCTTCGTCGAAAGGCTGGACAGCGAGATTGTGTTTTCCAGCCTCTTGCCCCTGGCCTCGGACGGGCTCCAGCGCTTCTCCGCCACGCGGGCGGGCAGCGGGGACTTGGATCTGGAAGATATCCAGGGCCGGTTCCTCATCACCAGCGAAGGGCCGGACGCTATCCCCACCTTGCAGCTGGAAGAGGCACAGGGTGTGATCGCCGGCGGCCGTCTGCGCCTGAAGGAGCAGATTGTTCAGCCCGGTACGATCGTGCATCCGGGCCGTGTCGAGGTCGAGGACATCGATCTTGCACTGCTCTTGGAGCGGCTGCAGGTCGACGGTCTGTCCGGCAGAGGGCGCCTGTCGGGACAGCTCCCGGTGCAGCTGGAGGGTGACACGGTCATTGTCCAAGGTGGCGAGGTCAGCGCTGACGCGCCCGGGCGCATCGCCTACAACTCCGAGACCACGCGCCAGGCGCTCGCAAATGCCGGTGAGCATATGCAGCTCACTCTGGACGCTCTCGAGGACTTCAACTTCACCGACCTGGCTTTGCGCCTCGACAAGCCGGCGAGCGGCGACAGCACGCTGGCCATCACGCTGGAGGGCGCCAACCCCAACGTGCTCGACAACTATCCCTTCCGCTTCAACATCCGCCTGATCGGCGACGCGGAGCCCTTTATCTCCGCCATCAAGGACGGCACCCGCCTGTCCGACGAGATTATACGCCGGGCGTGGAGACTTTCACGCTAACCGCCGTATGAGTCATAGGTGGGCTTGCGTTCGGCGCCGGCACACCGGCAAAGTGGTTCGAGGACGATAACAATGACGACGGCGAGCGCAGTGACAAGCGGTTGGACCCACCATTGGACGCCGGTGGCTTTGGCGGCCGCGCTTCTCGCCGCCGTCGGCTGCACGCCCACCGTCAAGGTGGAGGCGCCGCAAGAGCCCATCACCATCAACCTCAATATCAAGCTCGATGCCGACGTGCGCGTGCGCCTGGAAGAGCAGGCGCGCGAGGACATCGAAGAGAATGAAGATATCTTCTGATCGCCGTTTGGCAGCCCCGCAGCCGCCCAGGCTTGCGCCCAATTTCGCAAGATCGTAGGACAAGAGCGACCATGCCTATGCGACGACGAGACCTCTTGGCACGCCTGACCGGGCTCCTTTGCGCCCTGCCGCTCGCTGCTTTGCCAACGGTCGCTCACGCGCAGTCGGCCGAGGATCTGCGTCGCTCGGGTCAGGCCGGAGAGCGCTTCGACGGCTACATGGAGGTCCGCGAAAGTTCGGTGGCAGGGGCCGTTGCCCAGATCAACGCCCAACGCCGCGAGCTTTACCAAAGGCGCGCCCAGGAGGAAGGCGTCTCCGTCGACCAAGTCGGTCGCGTCTTCGCCCAGGAGATCATTCGCAAGTCTGCTGCGGGCACCTGGATCCGTGACGCCGGCGGCAACTGGTCGCAGAAATAAAGCCTCACCCGTCACCTGAGAGAGCCGCTTTGGCAGACCAAGCCCTTCCGTCTTCCGCCGACGACACCATGGCGCTCTTGAGCCGCGGCAGCTACGTGCCCGAGCGTAACCTGGCGACGGTGCTCTACCTCGCGCTGAAGCTCGGACGGCCGCTGTTCCTGGAGGGCGAAGCCGGCGTCGGCAAGACCGAGATCGCCAAGGTCCTGGCTGACACGCTCGGCCGCCGCCTCCTACGCCTGCAGTGCTACGAGGGGCTCGACATCGCCTCCGCCGTCTACGAGTGGAACTATCCGCGCCAGATGGTCGAAATCCGTCTGGCCGAAGCCAGCGGCGACCGCGACCGGGACATGCTGGCCAAGGACATCTTCGACGAGTCCTTCCTCATCGAGCGCCCCATCCTGCAGGCGCTCATGCCGCAGGACGGCGGCGCGCCGGTGCTCCTGATCGACGAGTTGGACCGCACCGACGAGCCCTTCGAGGCCTTCCTGCTGGAAGTGCTCTCCGACTTCCAGGTCTCCATTCCCGAGCTCGGTACGGTGAAGGCGCCGGAACGGCCCATCGTCATCATCACCTCGAACCGCACGCGGGAGATCCACGACGCGCTGAAGCGCCGCTGCTTCTACCATTGGCTCGACTATCCGGATGCCGCGCGCGAATACCAGATCCTGCGGGTCAAGGCACCCGGCGCACCGGAAGCCCTCTCCCGCGAGATCGTCACCTTCGTGCAGGAGCTGCGCAAAGGCGATCTCTTCAAGCTGCCAGGTATCGCCGAGACCATCGACTGGGCCGATGCTCTGACCCAGCTCGACAAGGTCGCGCTCGACCCTCAGACGGTCGACGACACCCTGGGCGTGCTGCTCAAGTACCAGGACGATATCGCGAAGATCGAAGGCAGCGAGTCCGCCCGCATCCTGGACGAGGTCAAACGTCAGATGGCAGCGCAGGTTTAGGCACCTACGGCTAAAGCAACACGGCTATGGCTTGCGTCCTCCCCCGGGCGCGCCAAAATCATCGACATGGTTCAGTCCTCGCCCTTCGCCGAAGCCACCCGCCTGCCGGAAAGTCTGCGCAGCGACCACGAAGACGGCGGCCGTCTGGCGGAAAACATCATGTACTTCGCCCGCACCCTGCGCGCCGCCGGGCTACCGGTCGGCCCTGGGAAGGCGCTGCGCGCCCTGGAAGCAGTGCAGGCGCTCGGCCTGCGCAGCCGGCAGGACTTCTACTGGGCGCTGCACTGTGTCTTCGTCAATCGGCGCGACCAGCGTGAGGTCTTCGACCAGGCCTTCCATGTCTTCTGGCGCAATCCGCAGTTCCTCGACCGCATGCGCAACCTCTTCCTGCCGGACATCTCACCAGAGGCGCTGAAGCAGAGCCCGGACGCCAAGGAGATCAATCGGCGCGTCGCCGAAGCCTTGGCGCCGCAGCAAGCGGCCGGCGGCCGCGGGCAGGAGAAGGCCGAGGAGCGTATCGAGATCGACGCGGTAATGAGCTGGTCGGACAAAGAGGTGCTGCGCGAGCAGGACTTCGAGAAGATGAGCACGGCCGAGGTCGAGGCCGCCAAGCGCGCCATCGCCGCCATGCGTCTGCCGATCATGGCTCTGCCGACCCGGCGCTTCCGTCCCTCAGAGCGCGGTACACGCACCGACCTGCGCGGCACCCTGCGCGCCGCCATGCGGGGCGGCAGCGACACCATCCCGCTGAAGCGCAAGGAGCCGAAGCGGCGCCACCCGCCGCTGGTGGTGCTTTGCGATATCTCCGGCTCCATGAGCCGCTACTCCCGCCTGTTCCTGCATTTCCTGCACGCCATCACCAACGACCGCGACCGGGTGCACTCCTTCCTCTTCGGTACGCGCCTCACCAACATCACTCGCCATCTTCGTCACAAGGACGTGGACCTCGCGCTCGACAAGGTCGGCGGTGCGGTGACCGACTGGTCCGGCGGCACGCGCATCACCCCCTGCCTGGCCGCGTTCAACAAGGTCTGGTCGCGCCGGGTGCTGGGCCAGGGGGCCGTGGTGCTGCTGATCACCGACGGGCTTGAGCGTGACGGGGCGGAAACGCTCTCCACCGAGATGGAGCGCCTGCATAAATCCTGTCGCCGGCTCATCTGGCTCAATCCGCTCTTGCGCTACGAGGGTTATCAGCCCAAATCGCGGGGGGCCAAGGCCATCCTGCCCCACGTCGACGACTTCCGCCCTATTCACAACCTCGACTCTCTAGCCGAGCTGACGGCGGTCTTGAGCCGCGCACCGCAGCGCCGGCAGGAGGGCGTCAGCGACTGGCTGGCCCACGCAGACCTGGAAAGGACAGAGGCATGACTGCAGCCCCGCCCGAGACCAATATCTATCCTTCCAGCGAGGACGTGCTGGCCCAGGCTCTGGCTTGGCGAGACGAGGGCCGCAAGGTGGCTCTTGCCACAGTGGTGCAAACTTGGGGCTCCTCGCCGCGCCCGGTCGGCAGCCAGCTCGCCGTCGATCAGGATGGCAAGATGCTGGGCTCCGTCTCCGGCGGCTGCATAGAGGGAGCGGTGGTGCACGAGGCCTTGGAGGCGATGGACAGCGGTAAGACCACGCTGCTCGAATTCGGCGTCAGCGACGAGAACGCCTGGGAAGCCGGCCTGGCCTGCGGCGGCACGGTCAAGGTTTTCGTCGAGAAGCTCGACTGATGCAACGCGCCCTTCTGCAAAGCTTGCTGGAAGCCAAGGCCGCCAAGACCCCGGCGGCAGTGGTGACTGAGCTGGCCTCCGGTGCTCAAACCCTCCTGACTGGCGAAGACTGGCAAGGTGATCTTGAGCTGACAGCCGCTCAGCGCCAAGCGGTGCTCGACGCTTTGGCCGTCGACCGCAGCGGCCTGCTGCCCGGCGACTCGCTCTTCGTGCAAGTCCATTTGCCGCCGCTGCGCCTCATCGTGGTCGGGGCCGTGCACATCTCTCAAGCCCTGGTGCCCATGGCGCAGCTCTGCGGTTATGACACCGTCGTCGTCGATCCACGCCGCGCCTGGGCGACAGAGGAGCGCTTTCCTGGCGTCACCCTGCTGCGCGACTGGCCTGACGATGCCCTGGAGACCTTGGGATTGGACCTGCGCACCGCGGTGGTCACGCTGACGCACGACCCCAAGCTCGACGACCCGGCTCTGCTTGCCGCCTTAGCCAGCGATGTTTTCTACATCGGCGCGCTCGGTTCCAAGCGGACCCACGCCAAACGCTGGGAGCGGCTGTCGGCGGAGGGGATCAGCGCCGAGGCCTTCGCCCGCATTCATGGGCCGGCCGGCCTGGCGATCGGCGCCAAGAGCCCGGCGGAGATCGCCGTCTCGGTCGTGGCTCAGATGACCGAAGCCCTGCGCAATGGGTCCCCGCTCCCGGCCGCCATCAAAGCCGCCTAAGTCCCTACGCAGGTCTGGCTGATTCGCGACATCGCTTCGCTGGCACGCAAGACAAGCCACTTGCCGCTTAACAGGCTCATCGGCTGACAGTCCTCTCTCGCCGAGGTGCGCCATGAGCCCAGCTAGCCAGACGTTCGGTTCCGACCCGCAGCACCCCGCCTCCGGCGCCACCT
This sequence comes from Rhodovibrionaceae bacterium, assembly GCA_028282405.1. Taxonomy (GTDB): domain Bacteria; phylum Pseudomonadota; class Alphaproteobacteria; order Kiloniellales; family DSM-21159; genus JANQMX01. The sequence goes on along the minus strand of JANQIA010000158.1, from coordinate 6,974 downwards.
CTTTGGGACAGCCGCCGCGCGCCTTGCCGCCGAGCGCCTACCTCGACCAACAGATCTACGAGAAGGAAATCGAGCAGCTGTTTCACCGCAGCTGGGTGCTGGTCGGTCACGTTACCGAAGTGGAAAACCCGGGTGACTACTTCACCTGCGAGATCGCCGGTCAATCGCTCTTCGTGGTCCGCACGCCGGAAGATGGGCTCAAGGCCTTTTACAATGTCTGCCAGCACCGCGCCCATGAGCTTCTGAAAGACTCAGGCTCCGTGCGCGCCATCGTCTGCCCCTACCACGCCTGGACCTACAATCTCGATGGCCGCCTGCGCAAGGCGCCGAACCAGCAGCGCGTGCCCGGCTTCGATGCCGACCGCATCTGCCTCACCGGCATTCGGCTGGAGAGCCTCTGCGGCTTCCTCTTCGTCAACCTGGATGAGACTGCACCGCCCTTGGCGGAAGCCTACGGCGACCTGGAAGCGCAGTTCCGCGCCTACGTGCCGGAGGGCGAGCGCCTGCGTCGCCTGCGGCGGGTCAGCCTGATCGAGAACTGCAACTGGAAGGTCTCGGTCGAGAACTACAGCGAATGCTACCACTGCCAAGTCGCCCACCCCGCCTTCACCCGCGGCGTGGTGGCGGCAAAGTCCTATCGCATCGAGCCGCAGGACCACTGCCTGCGTCACCTGGCTGAGGCGGCACCGGCCGAGAAGGCCTGGTACGACCGTAAGAGCCTTGGCGAGGCCGAGGGCTATTCCTCCTGGTACCTATGGCCGCTCTCTTCCATCCAGGTCTATCCCGGGGGTGTGGTGAACCTCTACCGTTGGATCCCCGACGGCACCGGCCGCACCCGCATCCTGCGCGACTGGTACTTTATGGACGGCGAAGCCAGCGACGACCAGCTTGCGGCGGCCGACCAGGACCGGGAGACCACGGTCGCCGAGGACGTGCGGATCGTCGAGTCGGTGCAGCGCGGCCTGGCCAGCAAGGGCTATCGACCCGGGCCGCTGATGGTCGACCCCTCCGGCGGCGTCAACAGCGAGCACTCGCTTGTCGCCCTGCAGATCTGGTGGCACGAGGCCATGGGCCGGCCATAGTCGGCTTAGCTTGATCCGCCGGCTGGCAGCACCGATCTTCAATCCTTAGACGAGTTTGAGGATTGAGCGGAGCAGCATGCTGTTCGGACCCACGCCGCTCGGCGAAGCCGAGGGCGCCATCCTGGCCCACAGCGTCAAGCAAGGGCGTATCGCCTTCAAGAAGGGGCGCATCCTCTCGGCGGACGATCTGAAGCGCCTGGCCCAAGCTGGGGTTGCCGAGGTCATCGCTGCGCGGCTGGAAGATGGCGACGTGCACGAGGATGAGGCGGCAACGCAACTGGCCGAAGCCGCCTTGGGTCCCGGCGCAAGCCTCACGGCCGCCTTTACCGGACGCTGCAATCTGGTTGCCGAGGCAGCCGGCTTGCTGGTCGTCGACCGGGAAACTTTGGATGCGGTCAACGCAGTAGACGAGGCGGTGACCATCGCCAGCCTGCCGCCCTACGAGCCTGTGACCCCGCGGCAGCTCCTAGCCACCGTGAAGATCATTCCCTTCGCCGTGCGGCAGGACAGCCTAACCCGTTGCTTGGAATTCCTGACAGCGGCCCGGCCACTGGTGCGCGTCGCCCCATTTGCCGAAATGCGCGCCGCCCTCATCCAAACCACCCTCCCCGGCCTTAAGCCCAGCATCCTGGACAAGACGAGGGAGGCCGCCGCAGCCAGGCTCGAAGGCTTGGGCTGCCAGCTCGCTAACGAATCTCGGGTGCCGCACGAGACCGGGGCGGTCGGACAAGCCGTCGAAGCAGCCATCGCCGACGGCGCCGATATGGTCCTGATCTCAGGCGCGTCGGCCATCGTCGATCGACGCGACATTGTGCCAGCCGGTATCGAGGCGGCGGGCGGGAACATCGAGCATTTCGGCATGCCGGTCGACCCCGGCAACCTGCTACTGCTGGCGCGGAAGGAGGCAACGCCCATCCTCGGCCTGCCGGGTTGCGCCCGCTCACCGAAGCTGAACGGCTTCGACTGGGTGCTGCAACGGCTGATCGCCGGGTTGGAAGTGACGCGCGAGGACATCATGCGGATGGGCGCCGGGGGATTGTTGAAAGAAATCGGCGGGCGCCCCCTGCCGCGCGACGAGGCGGTGGCGGCAGCGACATTGCCGCGGGCGCCGCGCATCGGCGCGGTGGTCTTGGCCGCCGGCCAATCGCGTCGCATGGGCGAGGCCAACAAGCTTCTGCTCGAACTAGAAGGCAAGCCGATGCTGCGGTGGGCCGTCGAGGCCATACTCGGCTCGCAAGCCAGCCCCTGCATCGTCGTCACCGGGCATGACCGGGAGGCTGTCGGAGCCGCGGTCGCTGGCACGGCCGTCGAGCCTGTGCACAACCCAGACTTTGCCCTCGGGCTCAGCACCTCCCTGCGCGTCGGCTTGGCCACGCTGCCGCCGGACCTCGACGGTGCGCTGGTCTTGCTTGGGGATATGCCGCAGGTGACGGCCAAGGTGATCGATCAGTTGATCGCCGCCTTCAATCCGGTCGAGGGGCGGGCCATCTGCATTCCCACCTGGCAGGGTGAACGTGGCAACCCAGTCCTGCTGGCCAAACGCTTTTTCGATGAGATCGGCGAGGTCACCGGCGACATCGGTGCGCGACAGATCGTCAAGAGCTATCCGGAGCTGGTGGCCGAGGTACCGGTGGCGAGCGATGGCGTGCTGGTCGACGTGGATACGCCTGCCCGGTACGAAGAACTGAAATCAGCGTCGTGATCTAAGTCGTAATCTAAAAAGACTGCGGCGCCCTAGCTCGCCGCAGCCCCACACCCCAAGGCTAACTAAGCGGTTGCACCGGACCGCGACTGCAACTTCCGCCAGCCGAAAACCGCGGCAATAGCGGAGAGGAACAGCCAAGCCGCCGCCGGCAAGGGAACCGGCGAGGTGACGGCCGTACCGATAACCGTACCCTCGAGAATGGGGGCACCGAGAAGACCCGTGATCGCCGCAGCAGCGGTGGCGCTGACCGCGACGTCCAAGGACCCGGGCACCGTGCCCGAAGGAGCCAACTCGAACAGCGGCAGCGGAGCACCGCCGATCGGCAAGCCGTTCAGGGTAACAACACCCGAGATGTTGGGGGCATTGGTGTCGATCAGAAAGTTCTCAAGCGAGAGAACGAAATCGACCCCGCCCAGATTCCGGGCCAGCGACAGGCCGGACCCGTCATGCTCGATCAGCCCCGTGTCGAAGCTGCCGCCGGTAATCGGAAAGGTGATGTCCGGCAGGCTGAGGTTCGCAGTACCGACGGCGGACGGTGTGATGGCGTTGTCGGTCACGAAATCGACAAGGGTCTGATTGAAGGTGACAACAGTGGTGCCGCCAGTAATGGCCGCTGCCTTGGCCGTTCCGGCCGATAGGGCAAGGGCCAAACTGACGACGGCAAAAGCAAGCAATCTTCGCATTGTTCGCCTCCTTGGCTGTTGACGCTCTGGGTTAAGGCAGCCGGGGCCGTGCCTCCCTGCTTAGGCGACGCACGGCCCGCTGCGGTGTGATCCTGCCCTTATGCGTTAGGGCAGGATGACCTCGTCGATGACGTGAATGACACCGTTGGTGGCGCCCACATCGGCCTGGATGACCGAAGCGCCGTCGACGGTGACGCCGTCGGTGCCGTCAATGTCCACGGTCTCACCTTGCACGGTGGCGACCTGCAGCTGCTTACCGGCCAGGTCGGCCGCATAGGTCTCTCCCGCCACCACGTGGTAGGTCAGGATCGCGACGAGCTGGTCTTTGTTTTCCGGCTTCAGAAGGTTCTCGACCGTACCGGCCGGCAGCTTGGCGAAGGCTTCGTCGGTCGGCGCGAAGACGGTGAAGGGCCCGGGGCTCTTCAGGGTCTCGACCAAGCCTGCCGTCTGCACGGCCGTCACCAGCGTGTTGAAAGAACCAGCCGCCACTGCGGTATCCACAATATCCATTTGGGCCGTCGGAGCCGGCTCATTCCGCGTGGCGCACCCAGCCACTGCGGCGACGACGAGAGCGATTAACAAAGTTTTGACGTACATGGATTAGACCTCCTTGAAGGACGTGGGAAATTTTCCCACGTTTGCGTGAGACGATATGGCACGCTATGCAAAAAGGTCAACTACAACTGTGTGACTTTTTCCCACGCGCACTAGTTTCGGTTGGATGATGGCTTCCAAAGAAGGCGACGAAGGCGGAGCTTGGGTCGGCGCGGCCAGGCGGATTCTGCGCCCGCTGGTCAAGGCACTGATTGCGCGCGGGATTACAGCACCGAACCTTTATGCGATCCTCAAATCGCTTTACGTCGAGGTGGCGGAGCGCGACTTCCGCCTGGATGACGAGCCGATAACCGATAGCCGGATCAGCGTCTTGACCGGCGTCCACCGCAAGGACGTCCGGCAGCTACGCGGCCGCAACGACGTGGGCGAGCCCGGGCCCGGCCGGCGGATCACCTTGATCGCCACGGTGATCGGCCGCTGGCTGGCCGACCCCGAGACGACAGATGCGGAGGGCCGGCCACTGCCGTTGCCTAGACAGGCCGAGAAAGGACCGTCGTTCGACCGCCTCGTCGCCTCGGTATCCCGCGACGTCCGGCCTCGGACCATCCTGGATGAACTGCTACGCCGACGGCTGGTTTCATTGGATGAGGGCGAGCAGCGGGTCTCACTGCAGGCGGAGGCTTTCCTGGACCAGGATGCCGGCGACGATCGCCTACACTTCTTTACTGAGAATCTCGGCGATCACGTGGCCGCGGCAACGGAAAACGTCCTGGCCGAAGGCAAGCCGCCCTTCTTCGAGAGGGCCGTGTTCTACAACAATCTGTCCGGCGAATCGCTGGACGAGATCGAAGCCAAAGCGCGCACGCTTGGCACCGAAGCCTTGTCGGACCTCAACCGGCTCGGCTACAGCCAGCAGTCGCAGGATGCCGGAAAGAAAGGTGCCCATCAGAGGTTCCGCTTCGGCATCTACTTCTACCGCGTCGATGAACGACCGCCGGAAGAGGACTGAGGACGAGAAGGGACAATGGCGAAAGGCATGCAACGACGGACAGTCCTCTTGGGGCTCGGCCTCACAGCCCTCGCGACCGGCGGCCACAGACTGGCGCTTGCCCAGTCGGCCGAAAGCCAGCAACGCCCGGTCGAGGGCGGCGTCGGCGGCACCGGTATCATTGGCACCCTGCAGAAGCGGGACGAATTGCTGATCAACGGCCTCCGGGTCGCGGCAACGGCCAACACTTCCCTCACCGACGCCTTCGGCCGCCGTGCCGTGGCCGATCTAGGGACGGGCCATTCGTTGGCCTTGGTGGCCGTTCAGGCGGACGGCGGATTGAACGCTCAAACTGTAAGTCTGTTCCAACCCCTCGTCGGCCCGGTCGAAGCCGTCACGCAGGACCGCCAAGGCTTCAGCTGTCTCGGCGTCGAGGTCGTTGTCGAACCGAACGCGCCGCTTCTGACCGGAAACGGGCGCCCCTTCCGCCTGCGGCCGGGACAGCGGGTTGCCGTCTCCGGCGCTTGGCGCAGTCCCACGCAGATCAGCGCCTCGCGTATCGATCTGATAGAGGACAGCGGCCCCATGGTGATGGCCGGCGTCGTGCAGGATGACAGCGACGGCAGGCAGAGCCTGGGAAGCTTACGGCTGATACTGCCCAGCGCCCAACCCCGCCCGCCCGGCGGCAGCTTCGTCACGGCCATCGGTCAGCGCTCCGGCCCGCTCTTCATCACCGAGCGGCTGCAGCCGGGCCGCTTCCCGGGTGCGACGACGCCTTTGGAGCGCTTGTCTGTCGAGGGCTACTTGGAAGCGACCAACACGGCGCCTGGCTTCACCATCGCGGGGCTCGGCCACAGCTTCGACGAAGCCGCACGCGTAGCACCCTTGGCCGGGGAACTGGCCCTATTCGTCGGACCCTATGACGGGGACTTCCGCGTGGAGTTCGGCCTGCCGCTACCGGAGGATGTGGCGGCACGCGGCACCTTGCTTGCCGGCCTACCGGATGCCTTTGCGCCGGAAGGAGCGATCTCGACCCGCTAGAGCCCTCCCTGTCGCCCGGCGAGCGACCGTCAGGCCCTGACGGCAACCTTGCGGAAGATGGAGACACTGCAGAGGGCCGTGAGGAACAACCAGGCGGCCGGCGGGAGGGGTACGGCCTGCGGCGTCGTCAGGCTCGCGATGTTCACGCCAGCGAGATCGTCGATGCCGAGGAAAGTCGACATGATGCCAGCAAGGTCGGAAGAGACCAGGAGGTCCAGCTCGCCTTGAGTCTGGCCACCGACCAGCTCGAAAAGCGTCAAAGGCGTGCTCGGCGGAACCAGCCCGTTGACGTCGAGATCGCCCACGACATTCAGAGCCACGGTATCGATCACGAGGTTCTGCAGGTTAACGCTCAGGTTCAGTGGCCCGCCAGCAATGCCAAGGCCAGAGCCCTCGTGCTCTACGGCAACCTGTTCCAACGTGCCAAGCACCGTCACACCGGTCACAGGCAGCGTCAGGACAGGCAAGCTCAGATCCGCCGTGCCCAGCGGCGTTAGGGACAGCTCGTTGTCGTCGATGAAATCGAGAAAGAAGTCATTGAAGGTGATGGCTGTGGGTGAGGGAATCACCGCTTCCGCCAGTGCGTCCTTGCTTGAAAAGCCAAGCAAGAAGCCGGTCAAAAGCAGGACACAGATGAAGTTAAGAGGCCTCATAGACGCAGTCGCTCCGCCGCCCGTTGCGGCCCCGCTTCTAGGCAAAACGGGTAAAATTCGAGCTAAAGCCGGCCTTCCGATTGCCGAGCTCGGGCCGGGGTTGCCTGCCGGAGCACTGCGAGCATCCGAGTTTGAGTTTCTACGGGATTCCTAGGCTGTGCCGCCGTTCTAGAGCGAGATCGGTTTAGCTTGAATCGATAGGGGGTTCCCGACGCGGTTGGCGATGTGATTCAAGATATCTGCTGGAGGAGGAGGCCAGCAGACATG
>JANQIA010000073.1 GCA_028282405.1 Rhodovibrionaceae bacterium | reverse complement strand
GCGCCTGCGCAACGTCAAGACCGACGCGCCTGTCGAAAGCCCGGTCGACGGCATCTTCATCGCCATCGGGCACGAGCCGGCGACCGAGCTGTTCAAAGGCAAGCTCGATATGGACGAGGGCGGCTACATCCTTACGGCGCCGGACTCCACCGCCACCAACATCCCCGGTGTGTTCGCCGCCGGCGACGTCAAGGACAAGGTATACCGGCAGGCGGTCACGGCGGCCGGCATGGGCTGCATGGCGGCACTGGAAGCCGAGCGCTACCTGGCCATGACGGAAGCCAGCGAGATCGCGGCAGAATAACTTTTACGTGTAAAATATGATAGTGATTTAAGTTTTGATTGCTGCGCAATCGAGCCGCGATTAGCATGTCGCCTGTAACTATTTTTACGGGAGATACACCATGAGCATCACAGCCCTTGCTTCCTGTCGAGCCGTTGGCCATGCCGGCGACCCCTCGTACCCCCGTGACGGCGCCGACGTCTATCGACGCGCAAAGGAGCATGCCGGCGTGCAGGCCTTCCGGGGCTTCGCCGAACAGCTCTCCGCGCAAGAGCTGAGCCGCGAGCGGCTGCTTATCTTCTTTGCCAGCATGACCGCCTTCGTACGCTACATCACGCCAGGGATACCTGCCCTGGCCGTACGCCTCTCCGACGAGCTCTATCCCGTCGTTCCCTACCGCTGCCACGGGATCGCCGCGCATATTCTCGATGCCTCGATGGACGAGTACGGCTTGAACGGCACGAAGCCGCACGCCGAGCTGCTGCGCGACTTCGCGCTCTACTTCGAGCTGACCGAGGAGGAGATCATGGCGCCGGAGAACGCCGTGCCTGCCGCCAACGAGCTCGGCGACAATCTTCGCGACTGGTACCGCAGCGCGCCTGTCGCCTTCGGCCTCGGCGTGCATACCGCTTCGGAGGTGACCGGCTACGAGGAGGCCTACGGCTTTCACCACGCCTTCCTGACGCCGCCCAAGTACGGCCTGACGCCGGAGCTGGAAGCCTTCACCTACGTCAAGACGCACGTCGAGAACGAGGGCGACCACTCCACCGACGTGGTGCGCTGCCTGGACGACTACATCGCGCTGCGGCCAAACAACATGGAGGAGATACTGGCCGGCAACGACACCTACATGGTGCTCTACGAGCGCATGTTCAGCGAGATGAGTGCGGCCGTGTTCGGTTAGCGGCCACTGCCGGTTCCCTGTCCAGAAAGTTGTGGACGCCCGGTCTCAGGCGGTGGAAACTCACCACCGAGGCCGGGCGTCTTTCTTTCCTGCAGCACAATGCGATAAGCTGTCGTCTCAGTTGGGCGCTGCGGACACAGAAGAGACCGTTTCCGTGCCTCGTTTCCTCCTATTCCCTCACCTATAGTGGGCGACAAGAGTGACGACGCAGGCGTGGTCTAGCGCGCCCGTATCGGAGGAACGAGTGGAGGTGTTATGGACTGGGACAAGCTTCGGATTTTTCATGCTGTCGCCGAAGCAGGGTCGTTTACGCATGCGGGCGAAAAGCTGAACCTCAGCCAATCGGCGGTCAGCCGCCAGATCAGCGCGCTGGAAGACAGCCTCAAGGTTCCGCTGTTCCATCGCCATGCCCGCGGCCTCATCCTGACGGAGCAGGGCGAACTGCTCTACGACACGGCGCACGACGTCTTCGGCAAGCTCGCCATCACCGAAGCCTTGCTGATGGAGAGCAAG
>JANQIA010000066.1 GCA_028282405.1 Rhodovibrionaceae bacterium | reverse complement strand
GGCGATGTCCTCATAGGCCGACCAGTTGCGCGGCACACCAAGGTCGTAGCCGTAGATCTCCTTGAACTGGCTCTGGATCTCCGGCCGGTCGAACCAGTCCTTGCGGAACCAGTAGAGGTTGGCGAACTGCTGATCGGGTAGCTGATAGAGCTTGCCGTCGGGCCCGGTGGTGAAGCTCGCGCCGATGAAATCGTCGACGTCAAGCATCGGGTTGGTGACGTCCTTGCCGTCGCCTTCCATCCAGTCGGTCAGATTGACGGCGAGCTGCAGCCGCGAGTGGGTGCCGATCAGGTCGGAGTCGTTGATGTAGGCGTCGTAGAGATTGCGCTTGGTTTGCATCTGGGTCTGAACCGCCTGCACGACCTCGCCTTCGCCGAGGAGCTGGTGATTGACCTTGACGCCGGTGATCTCTTCGAAGGCCTCGGTCAGCACCTTCGACTCGTACTCGTGGGTCGGAATGGTCTCCGAGAGCACGTTGATTTCCATGCCCTGGAAGGGCTCGGCCGCTTTGATGAACCATTCCATCTCCTGGAGCTGCTCCTCGCGGGAGAGCGCGGAGGGCTGAAATTCGGAATCGATCCAGCGTTCGGCGGCTGCCATGTCCGCTTTGACGGGGCCGCTGACCGACGCCAAAGCGGCCGCGGCGACGGCAGCCAACAGATATCGTCTCATTATGTCCTCCCAGATTTCTTGCTTGCCAGATTTCTTGCTTGATCGACTATCATTTGAAAAAAAACGAAGGTCAATCGAAAATAGCAGCGCGACCTTAAGCTTGGATTTGGGGCGATCTGGCAAGCTTGGCCGGAAGCTGGTGGGCAGAGGAGGATCCATGGAGCCGACACCGCGGCAAAGCCGCATCATCGATCTCGCACGACGCAGGGGGAGGGTCGGCGTCGATGCCCTGGCGGAAGACTTCGGCGTGACGCCGCAGACCATTCGCCGTGACCTCAACGAGCTTTGCCAGCGCGGCGTGCTCAGCCGGGTTCACGGCGGCGCCGTCCTGGCCCACAGCGTGTCCAACTTCGGTTACCAGGCGCGGCGCGTCCTGGCAGCGGAGGGCAAGCGCTGGATCGGCGAGCGTGCAGCCGCCTTGATCCCCGATGATTGCTCCCTCTTCATCAACATCGGGACGACGACGGAGCAGGTCGCGCGCGCCTTGCAGGGTCACAAAGATCTCGTTGTGATCAGCAATAATATAAATGTTATCAATATATTAAATGACAGCCCTGGTATCGAAATCATCGTTGTCGGCGGCTCGGTGCGAAAGAGCGACGGCGGCATTCTGGGCGAAGCGGCGGTGGAGTTCATTCGTCAGTTCAAGGTCGACTATGCGGTGATCGGTACCTCGGCCATCGACAGCGACGGGGCGTTGCTGGACTACGATTTTCGCGAGGTGAAGGTGGCGCAAGCCATCCTGGAAAACGCGCGCAGCAGCATCCTCGTCGCCGACGCCATGAAGTGGGAGCGGACGGCACCGATGCGTATCGCCGAACTCGGTGAGATGGATGCCTTCGTCACCGATCAGCCGCCGCCGCTGCACCTGCGGCGCATTTGCCGTGAGGGCGATGTGCAGTTGGAATTTCCGCGAGAGGCTTGACTGGTCCGTCCACAGGCCGATTTTCGTTTTCTGTTCATTTTGGAGTTTTGATGGTTCAATCTGCCGCCATGGTGCTTGGTGGTTGCTGCGAAGGGCGTTGAAGCGGGAGCCTTCTGTTGCGTGAGATGTTCGATATTGCCGTGATCGGCGGTGGGGTGAACGGCTGCGGCGTCGCGCGCGACGCGGCCGGACGGGGGCTGTCCGTCCTTTTGGCGGAGCAGCATGACCTCGGTAGCGGTACCTCCTCCGCCTCCACCAAGCTCATTCACGGCGGGCTCCGCTATCTGGAGCACTACGAGTTCCGACTGGTGCGAGACGCCTTGCGGGAGCGAGAGGTGCTGCTGCGTGCGGCGCCGCACATCATCTGGCCCATGCGTTTCGTATTGCCGCATCTGAAGGGCCTCAGACCCTGGTGGCTGATTCGCATCGGCCTCTTTCTCTACGACCATCTCGGTGGCCGCGAGATCCTGCCCGGCTCGCGCGGGCTCGATCTCCGTCGAGACCCGGCAGGGCGGTTGCTCAAGGATGACCTGCGCACCGGCTTCGAGTACTCCGACTGCTGGGTCGAGGATTCGCGCCTGGTCGTGCTCAACGCACGCGATGCCGCCGACCGGGGCGCCTCGGTGCGGCCGCGAACCGAAGTACAGTCGGCGGAACGTAACGGGACCCACTGGTCCCTCGTCCTGCGCGACACGGTCTCGGGGCGCAGCGAAACCGCCAAGGCCCGCATCTTGGTCAATGCTGCGGGACCCTGGGTCGCCGAGGTGATCGGCCAGCGGCTGCGCTTCAACAGCGCGGCGCGGGTGCGTCTCGTGAAAGGCAGCCACATCGTGACCCGGCGGCTCTTCGACCATGACCGCGCCTATATCTTTCAGAACGCCGACCTCCGGATCATCTTCGCCATTCCCTACGAGCAGGACTTCACCCTGATCGGCACGACGGACGTCGACTACCAAGGCGACCCCGCCGAGGTGGCGATCTCGCCCGACGAGGTCGACTATCTCTGCAAGGCTATCTCGGAGTACTTCGTCAAGCCGGTCACGCCCGAGGATGTGGTATGGTCCTTCTCCGGCGTTCGGCCGCTCTACGACGACGGCAAGACGGCGGCCCAAGAAGCAACGCGGGACTTCGTGCTCGAATTGGAGGCCGAGGGCGGCGTGCCGCCGCTGCTCAGCATCTTCGGGGGCAAGATCACCACCTATCGCCGCTTGGCCGAAGAGGTTCTCGAACGCCTGTCGCCCTGGTTGTCGGGTTCCGGTGCGCCCTGGACGCGCGATGCGCACTTGCCCGGGGGTAACTTTCCCGTCGCCACATTCGAAGAGCAGGCGGCGCGTCTGGCGGCGGACTGCCCCAGCCTGGATGCGGCGCTAGCGCGGCGCTACCTCCGTGCCTACGGCACGCTCGCCTGGTCCCTCGTCGAGGGCGTGCGCACGCCCGAGGATCTGGGCGAGCACTTCGGCGCCGGCCTCTATCAGCGCGAGATCGAGTACCTGGCGGCACGGGAGTGGGCCATGACCGCCGACGACGTGCTCTGGCGCCGCAGCAAGCTTGGCCTGCGCCTGACGGAGGATCAGCGCGCCGCCGTCGCGGACTACATGCGCCAAGCCCGCGGCGCCGATGTCGCCATGAACGTCGCCTCTTCCCGCGCTTGATCTCCGCCGCAAGCGGCCAACGAAGCGAAGGGCGGCGCCGCATGCACGCCGCCGCCCTACTTACGGTGCAAGGGGCCAGCCGGGTGGCTGGTGGCTCCCGACTATGCCCTGACTCCTACGATTCCGTGACGCTTGGCTGATGGTTTTGCGGCGCTTGACCGCCGCGAAACGGGGCGATCACGGCCGCTGTGCAGCCGCTACTCGCTATCGGCGCCTTTGCAGGGCCAGCTTGCAGGGCGCAACAGATTGGTCGGCAAGGTTGTTTCGTCATCGCCGCAGGCAATGTCGAGCTGCTCTTGCGTCAGGTTGCGCGTGTTCGAGAGGTCGGTCCCCTCGAATCGGGTCAGCAAGGTGTAGGCACCGCCGAAGTCCGCTCCGGCCAACTCGGAGTCTTGAAACTGCGCGCGGGAGACGTTGGCGTAGACGAGAACCGCGTCGGAGAGATCGCTTCCCCTAAGGTTGGCGCGGGGGAAATCCGCCTTGGACATGTCGGCTTGGGTCAGGTTGGCGCCGCTCAGGTCGGTGCGGGAAAACTCCCCCTTGGAGAGGTTGGCACCGGTCAAGTTCGCCCCGACGAGCCTAGCGCGGCTGCCGAAGGCATTCGAAAGGTTGGCCTCGCTCAAATCTGCGTCGTTCAGGCTCGCGCGCAACAGATTTGTGCGCACCATGTTGGCACCCTTCAACTCCGCGCCGCTCAGGCTGCTGCCGCTGAAATCGGTGTCTGTGAAGTTGCCGCCGCTGAGTTCGGCGCCGCGGAGCCGTTTCTTTGATTTGTCGCAACGCGACCAGTCGACCCCCGGCTCAGGATCGTCGTTGCAGGCGGCATCGGCGGGTGCCGACGGCAGCAAGAGCAAGCCAACCACGGCGGCCGCCAGGATTGGCAATCGATGGGGCGAAAAGGGCTGCACGGTCTCGGTCTCGCAGTGTCTGTCTTGGACGGTCTCTGTTTCATATGTGGCGTCGATACGGCCACTGGGAAAGCCGTTGTCGCCATCCGGCCGGCAAGCCTGCGCCGGACCAGTGAGCGACGGTCGCGAGCTTCTGGCGGAAGGTCAATCAACGTCACTGTGAGGCACGCCATTGACTCTGGCTTGGAACGCGACACTCACATAGTACGGCAGACTTGGCGCATCCGGCTCGCGCAGTCGATTGGCAGCCGCGTTCGACTAAAGCGGTCGAAACGCTCAATGATGGTTTGTGCGATATCGGACTGTGCTATGAAGACCTACTTGCGGCTGCGGCTATGTCGTGTCGGATGCTATGGAACCGAGATAAGGAGGTTCGTATGAAAGCTCTCAAGCGAGCGGTATTGGGGATTGCGGCTTTGGGCGTGACGGCGCTCTGGTTCGGCCAGGCGAAGGCCGAGCCCTCGTTCTTCGTATCCACCACGCAGGAGCTCTACGCGCTCTGCACGACACCGGCCGACGACCCGCAGCGTCCGGCGGCCATCCACTACTGCATCGCCTACCTCGACGGCGTCGTCGACTATCACGATGCGGTGAGTGCGCACGAGAATCTCAAGCCGCTGATCTGCTACCCTGACCGCTCGACCCTGGAGCAGGGCGTCCTGGTCTTCATTCGTTGGGCCGAGGAACGTCAGAACGACACAATGGCGATGAACGAGATCCCCGTCATCGGTGTCGTTCGGGCGCTGGCGAACGAGTGGCCCTGTCAGAGCTAGGACGCTCCGGCGTTTCGACGCCGGCCCTTTTCTTTGACGTCTATGATTGGACTCCAAGGAGTTAGGACATGAAAGCACTCTCTCTTGCCGCTCTGTTGTGCCTGTCGCTCGGTCTCGCCGGCTGCGGTGACACGACCGGCTCCCGCAGCTTGAGCGGTGGCGCGCTCGGCGCCGCGGGCGGTGCGGCCATCGGCGCACTCGCCGGTGCCACGCCGATGGGCGCCGCGATCGGCGGCGTCGCCGGTCTGCTGGGCGGCTATCTCTATGATCAGCATGAGAAGGGCAACATCGACTGAGCTGAGGCCTTTTGCCGTTCGCGGCACCGCTGAGGCGGTGTCGTAGCAAGGTGCCTTAGCAAAAGGGGCGTTGCCAGCGGCTGCCGGTCGTGCTGGAAGGGACGCACGATGAAGCGGCAGCCCAATATACTCATCCTGATGCTGGACCAGTTGAGCGGCACGCTCTTCGCCGACGGTCCGGCGGACTTTCTCCATGTCCCGAACCTGCGGGCGCTGGCGGAGCGAAGCCTGCGCTTCAGCAACTGCTATACGCCGAGCCCGCTCTGCGTGCCGGCCCGCGTCTCCTTCATGACCGGGCTGCTGCCTTCCAAGACCGGTGTCTACGACAACGCGGCGGAGTTCCCCGCCTCGCTACCCAGCTTCGCGCACTACCTCCGTCGTGCCGGCTATCTCACCGTGCTCTCCGGCAAGATGCACTTCGTCGGGCCCGACCAGCTGCACGGCTTCGAACGGCGGCTGACCACCGACATCTACCCGGCGGACTTCGGCTGGACGCCGGACTACCGCAAGCCCGGCGAGCGCATCGACTGGTGGTACCACAACATGAGCTCGGTCACCGGCGCCGGCATCGCCGAGACCAGCAATCAAATGGAGTTCGACGACGAGGTCGCCTTTCACGCCGAGGCCGAGATCTATCGCCTGGCGCGGGGCAGGGACGAGCGCCCCTGGTGCATGACCGTCAGCTTCACGCATCCGCACGATCCTTACGTCGCCCGGCGCGCGTTTTGGGATCTCTACGAAGACTGTCCGGCCCTGGAGCCGGAGATCGCCGCCATGCCCTTCGAGGCGCAGGACCCGCATAGCCAGCGTCTGCTGCTGGCCAACGACTACACCCAGTTCGACATTCGCCCGGAAGACATCCGCCGCGCCCGACGCGCCTATTTCGCCAACGTGTCCTACGTCGATGAGAAGATCGGCCGCATCCTCGACGCGCTCGAGCGCTGTCGTCTGTCGGAGGACACCGTGGTGCTGCTCTGCGCCGACCACGGCGACATGCTGGGTGAGCGCGGCCTCTGGTTCAAAATGAGCTTCTTCGAAGGCTCGGCCCGCGTGCCCATGATGCTGGCCGCGCCCGGTTTGCAGCCGACAAAGATCGAGGCACCGGTGTCGCTGCTCGACGTGGCGCCGACCTTGGCCGATCTTGGCTGCCCCGGGGGAGCGGATGCCATGCTTCCCGTCGACGGGCACTCGCTCATGGGCCTCGCGGTCGGGAAGGAGCGGGACGCGCCGGTCCTGATGGAGTATGCGGCCGAGGGCTCCTACGCGCCGCTGGTCGCGATCCGCGAGGGACGCTGGAAGTTCACGCATTGCCCGCTCGATCCGCCCCAGCTCTTCGATCTCGAAGCCGACCCCCACGAACAGCACAACCTGGCCGAGGACGCCGACTACGGCCCAGAGATCGTCGCCTTCATGCAGCAGGTGGAAGCGCGCTGGGACATTGCCGCCTTCGATGCGGCCGTGCGGGAGAGCCAGGCCCGCCGCTGGGTGGTCTACGATGCGTTGCGCCAGGGCCGTCACAAGCCGTGGGACCACGAGCCGGATACGGATGCGGCTGAGCGCTTCATGCGCAATCACATGGACCTCAACGTGGTCGAGGCGAACGCCCGTTTCCCGCGCGATGAGTGACTCTCGCGCCGGCCCGGTTTCGGTGGAGCCGTCTCGATCGCCGGGTGACGCAGGGGTTTTGCTAAGGCGCGCGACCGCCGGCGACATCGACGCGCTCTACGCCATCTCGCTGGCGACCGGGGACCGCGGCGGAGATGCGGCGCGGCTCTACCGCGACCCGCGGATGCTCGGTCATATCTACGCGGCGCCCTATCTGACGCTCGCTCCCGAGGACTGCCTGGTCGCCGAGGATGGCGATGGTGTCGCTGGCTATATCGTCGGAACGCGGGACAGCCGCGACTTCGAGGCGCGTCTGGAACGGGACTGGTGGCCGGCGTTGAGACGCCGTTACCCGCCGCCGGAGGGAGAGCCCCAGCAGTGGGATGCCGATCAGCGCCGCTGCTACATGATCCACAGGCCGCGCTGCGCGCCGGAGGAGGTCGTCCGCGGCTATCCGGGCCACGTCCATATCAACCTGCTGCCGCGGTTGCAGGGGCGCAGGATCGGTCCTGCTTTGTTGAACCTCTGGCTCTCGGACGCCCAAGCGCGAGGCTGTCGGGCGGTCCACATCGCCACGAGCGCGACCAACCCGCGCGCGCTGCGCTTCTGGACGGCGCGCGGCTTCGTCGAGGTGCTCCAGACCTCGGATCATGGCTCGAGCGGGACGATCTGGTGCGGCCGGTCCTTTGCCAATCGCGGCTAGCCGACAGGAAAGCCGCCCGAGACCCTAGGGCTGATATCCCAGCTAGCGGTCGCGACTTCGGACCAAGCCTCCCAACGCGACTTTTCACATTGAAATCACGGAAGAAATGGCCTGCGGCAATTCGCACGGCACGGTTTCGCTGCGGTGCACAATTTGCTGCTTGAAGCGCGTGTGGACACCCCCATCTGCGGATGGGTTTGGGACGCTTTTCCCGTCCTTTGTAATCGTGATGGAGACACCTTCGATGCGCTTTCTGCCTTACCTGTTGGTCGGCTTGATGTCGGTTCCCTTGATCGTCTGGACCCTGCTCGAGGTTTTCGTTCTGCCGACCAATGCGACCCCCTTCGCATCGAAGGACCTCGTCAAGATGGGCACTCTGGCGCTGCTGGCGCTTCCGGCCATGGGCCTGCTGGCGTGGTGGATGAGCCGCCAGATCGACGGTCAACAGCGCCAGGCCCCCGCCATGGCTCAGCCGTCGTCGGAGACAGAGCTCAATCGGCCGGGCAGATAATCGTGCCGTCTCGGCGCATGAACATCTGCCGTCCCTCTGCGTCGTGGCGCACCATCAGGTCGTCGTCGGGGTAGGTGGTCTCGTCGACCTCCGGCCTGCGGCTGCCCACCTCCAGGTAGACGGCAAGCGCGCCTGAGCGGTTTTCCAGGCGGTGGCCATCCGGGACGCCGGCGGGAAAGCCCGCACAGTCCCCGGGCCCAAGGCGCTGCTCGCCGGCATCGGTCACCAGGGTCAGCTCGCCCTCCAGCACCATGACGAACTCGTCCTCGTGACTGTGCCAGTGGCGCACGGTCGACCAGACACCGGGGTCGAGTTCCACCCGGTTGACGCCGAACTGGCTCAAGCCGACGGCGTCCGACAGGCGCTGCTTGCGCCGCGCCTTGCAGCGGTCGACGGCAGGCACCGGGTGCGCCGCACCCGGGGTCAGCGGGATTTCGTCCAGGCGTTTGGCCAGCATGTCGGGGCGCCTCGCGATGATGTCCGTCGCCGCAGGATACAGCATCCCTCGGGCTGCGCCATGCGGTGCGAGAAAGGGGGCCGCCCTATTGCTGCTACAAAAGCTTCACGCGAAGTTGTGCGGCGACGCCCTAGTGTCCGTGGAAAGCTATGGCGTCGCGGATGACGCCAGACGGAACGGAGGCAAACATGAAAAGAATGCTACTGGCCGCAGCTCTCAGCATGGCGGCTTTCTCGGCCCAGGCCGAGATCAAGACCGAAGAAGTCGTCTACAGCGTGGGCGGCGAGGAGTTTACCGGCTACCTGGCCTACGACGCGTCGCTGGAAGGCAAGCGCCCCGGCGTTCTGGTCCTGCACGAGTGGTGGGGTCACAACGAGCATGCGCGCGATCGGGCGCGGGCGCTGGCGGAACTGGGCTATACCGGATTCGCGCTCGACATGTACGGGACCGACAAGCTCGCCGACAATCCCGACGACGCTCGGGGCCATATGACCGACCTCATGAATGTGCCCGGCCAGGTCAAAGAGCGCTTCGATGCGGCTTACGCCTTTGTCAGCAGCCATCCGACGGTCGACGGCGAGCAGATTGCGGCGCTCGGCTACTGCATGGGCGGCAGCATCATTCTCAACATGACGCGGGCAGGTGCGGATCTCGATGCGGTCGCCACCTTCCACGCCGGTCTTGGCACCCAACAACCCGCGACTCCCGGTTCGATCAAGGCGCCGCTCAAGGTCTTCAACGGTGCCGACGATCCCTTTGTCCCGCGCGACCAGGTGGCGGCCTTCAAGGCCGAGATGGAAGCGGCCGGGGCTTCCTTCGAGTTCGTCGACTATCCGGGTGTGCTGCACAGCTTCACCAACCCGGCAGCCGACGGTTTCGGAGAGACCTACGGCTTGCCGCTGAAGTA
>JANQIA010000280.1 GCA_028282405.1 Rhodovibrionaceae bacterium | reverse complement strand
GGCATAGACGAGATAGCCACCGCTGCTGTGCAGCACGCCCTTCGGCCGCCCGGTCGAGCCGGAGGTGTAGAGGATGAACAGCGGGTCTTCCGCGTTCATCTCCTCGGGCGGGCAGTCCGGGTCGGCCGCCTGGGTCGCCTCGTGGTACCAGAGGTCGCGACCCTCTTGCCATCCGACGTCGCCGCCGGTGCGCCGGACCACGATGGAGGTCGTCACCGAGGGGCAGGTCTCCAGCGCCTTGTCGGTGTTGGCCTTGAGCGGCACCTTGCGACCGCCGCGCAGGCCCTCGTCGGCGGTGATCACCATGCAGCACTCGGAGTCCTGGATGCGGTTGGCCAGGCTGTCCGGGGAGAAGCCGCCGAAGACCACCGAGTGGATGGCGCCGATGCGGGCGCAGGCCAGCATGGCATAGGCCGCTTCGGGGATCATCGGCATGTAGATGCAGACGCGGTCGCCCTTCTTGACGCCGCGCGCCTTCATGGCGTTGGCCAGGCGGCAGACCTCTTCGTGGAGCTGCTTGTAGGTGATGTGCTTGTCTTCGCCCGGGTCGTCTCCTTCCCAGATGATCGCGGTCTGGTCGCCGCGGCTGGCGAGGTGACGGTCGATGCAGTTGGCGGCGACGTTCAGGGTGCCGTCTTGGAACCACTTGATGCTGACGTCCGGCACCTGGAAGTTGACGTCCTTCACCTGGGTGTAGGGCTTGATCCAGTCGACGCGCTTGCCGTGCTCGTTCCAGAAGCCTTCGTTGTCCTCGACCGACTGCTTGTACATGGCCTGGTACTGGGCCTTGTCGATCAGGGCCGTTTTCGCGACCTCCTCACGGACTGGAAAGTTGTGTACGTCGAACATCGCCTCGCGTGCTCCCTGTTGCCTCGCTCTCTTTCGCCGCGACGTATCTCGCCGACGCCTGAGGGGCGCCTGCGACCTGCGCGGCGTTTCACCGGCGATGTTCTCGCATGCCGGGCCTAGGAAGCAAATTGTTCTTTTTGCGCCATGGTGCTGGGGGTGGTGGGGGCAGCGGCTTCCCTTGGAATGTCATACTTGGGCGAGCCGCGAAGCGGCGAGACCCGCCTGCGGGGCCGAAGCCCTTCGGCGCGGCGAAGGCCCGAGTATCCAGCGGTAGGCACGGTCCGAGCTTGTGGCTGGACCCCGGCTGCCAAGGCTCGCGCTCCGGGACTGCTAGCAGTCCCGGGCTCGCCCCGGATGGCACTCCGGGACAAGCCTAAGGGCCGGGGTGACAGCCTGTGGTGCTGCCCGCCACGAAGCTCTTGGCCGGCGTGACAATGAGTGATGCTGCGCCGCCTGGGGTTTCTCTCAGGATGTCATCCCGGCCAAGGGCGTTGCGTCAGCAAGGCCCGCGAGCCGGGAACCATGGCGACGCTCGCGCGGGCCTAGATATGGACCCCGGATCGCTGACGCGTCCGGGGTGACAGTCTGTGTGGCTGCGCCGCCACGAAGCCCTTAGCCGTGTTTACGTTCAGAGCGTACCGCTAGGCGCGTCGCGCCAAACCACCGTGCCGTCGGCCGCCAGCTCCAGCGCGATGGGTGTCAGGCGGTCGCCGGCGCAGGGGCCGGAGATGCAATGGCCGCTGTCGATCTCGAAGAGCGCGCCGTGGGTCGCGCAGATGATGTGCGTGCCCTCGGCGTTGAGGAAGCGGTCGGGGTGGAACTCCAGCGGCGAGCCGAGATGGGGGCAGGCGTTCTCGTAGCCGTAGACACTGTCGCCCGCGCGCACCAGGAAGATCTCCCGCCGGTCCGTGCCCTCGCCGAAGACGAAGCCCTTGCCGCCGTCCTCGTCGATCTCCGCGATGCGGCAGAGGCGGCGGCCGTTCATCTCCGGACTAAGCCCCCCTCAGGCCTTCGTCTTGCCCATCTTGCAGATGGTCTTCCACTGGGCGGCGGTGATCGGCATCACCGAAAGACGCGACTGCTTGATCAGAGCGATGTCCTCCAGCTTGGGCTCGGCCTTGATCTCGGCCAGGCTGACCGGCTGCTCGAACGGCCGCAGCGCCTTGAAGTCGACCATGCCGAAGCGCCCGCTCGCATCGGTGCCGTCGGGGTAGTACTCCTTGGCCACCTCGACGATGCCAACGATCTGCTTCTCCTTCACCGAGTGATAGAAGAAGGCCTGATCGCCGACCTTCATGGCCTTCATGTTGTTGGAGGCCTGGTAGTTGCGCACGCCGTCCCACTCGGCGGTGCCGGCCTTGACGTGGTCGTCCCAGGACCAGGTGTTGGGCTCGCTCTTGATCAGCCAATAGGCCATGCTCTTCGTTCCTCTTGCCGCCTCGCCCGCGGACCTGTTGTGCGGACTATTGTCTCGTGCCGCGGCGGCGCAAGTGATAACTGGGAATGCGTAGCGGGAAAAGAGCGGCAAGCCGCGCGTCGCCAGACCAAGGCGACGCCGCTTGCCCGTTTGTGTTCGGAAACCATGGCGACATCGACCCAACTCGGACCGGCGCCGGCGCGCATGCAGGGCAAGTGGCGTGCGCTGTCGCTGCTCGCGCTCTGCCAGATCGCCGCCATGGCCCTGTGGTTCTCGGCGACGGCGGTGATTCCGGCGCTCGAGGCCGAAGGACGGCTCAGCGCCTTCACCCAGTCGCTCTTCACCTCGGCCGTGGCCTTCGGCTTCGTGGTCGGCTCGCTGGCCAGCGCCTTCCTCGGCCTGGCCGACCGGCTCGACCCGCGACGCTTCATCATGCTCTCCACCCTGGTCGCCAGCCTGGCCAACGCCGGCATCCTCTTCACCGACGCCGCCACCGCCTCGGGGCAAGCCGCCATTGTCGGGCTGCGCTTCGCCACCGGGATCTGCATGGCCGGCATCTATCCGGTCGGCATGAAGATTGCCGCCTCCTGGGCGGTCGACGACATGGGGCTTCTGGTCGGCTTCCTGGTCGGTGCCATCGTGCTGGGCTCGGCCTCGCCGCATCTCTTCAATGCCCTGGGCGGGGTCGACTGGCAGTTCACCATCGCCGCCGCCTCGGCGGCCGCGCTCTTCGCTGCCCTGATGATCAACCGGGTCCGCCTCGGCCCGCGGCAGGAACGCGCCGCCGGCTTCCAGGCCAAGTACGCCCTGGTGGCCTGGCGCAACCGGCCGCTGCGTCTGGCCAACCTCGGCTATCTCGGCCACATGTGGGAACTCTATGCCATGTGGGCCTGGATAGGCGGCTTCCTCTACGCGAGCTTCGCGCTGAGCATGAGCCCGGAGGCGGCCGCCCTCTGGGCCAAGCTGGTCACCTTCGTCACCATCGCCGTCGGCGCCCTCGGGTGCCTCGCCGCCGGCTTCCTGGCCGACCGCCTGGGCCGCACGACCTTGACCATGCTGGCCATGGCGGTGAGCGGGAGCTGCGCCGTGGCCATCGGCTTCTTCTTCGGCGCAGCCCCCTGGCTCCTGATCGCGATCTGCATCGTCTGGGGCATCTCCATCGCCGCGGACTCGGCGCAGTTCTCCTCCTCCGTGGCGGAGCTGTCGGAGCGCAATCTGGTCGGCACCATGCTGACGGTGCAGACCAGCCTCGGCTTCCTGCTGACCCTGATCACCATCCACCTCATGCCCTATGCCGTTGAGTGGCTGGGCTGGCGCTACGCCTTCCTGCCGCTCGCCATCGGTCCCTTCCTCGGCGTTTGGGCCATGGCGCGGCTGCGGGCCCATCCCGACTCCATCCGGCTGGCGAACGGAAACCGCTAGCGAACGCGACCTGCATGGCGGCCATCGCCGCAGGGCCGCTTGCCAGACCCTGCAAATCCACTAGCGTTCCAGGCACCACGGCGAAAAAGGAGCGCGGAGCGGTGCAGCTGCAACTGGCAACCTGGCAGGAGGTCGAGGGCTATCTCAAGAGCTCGACCGCCATCATGATTCCCATCGGCTCGACCGAGCAGCACGGGCC
>JANQIA010000031.1 GCA_028282405.1 Rhodovibrionaceae bacterium | reverse complement strand
GGTCGAGTGGGGCGAGGCGCAGCAGGTCTTCGGCTCACCCCGGCATCCCTATACGCGGATGCTGATGGATGCCATTCCCGATCTGGAGATGACCGGGCGTCAGCGCATTCCCGTCGCCGGTGAGGTGCCCAGCCCCATCGACCCGCCGAGCGGCTGCTACTTCCATCCGCGCTGCCCCTTCGCCAATGAGCGCTGCAGCGTCGAAAGCCCGGTGGCCATCCCGGTCGGCAGCGGCGAGGTGGCCTGTCACGGCGTCGAAGAAGGGCGGATCTAGCCTTTCAGCCTCCCGTCGATTTCTCTGTGTTCCTTGCGCTGATCTGGATCAACAGCCCTAGATTTGGCAGGGACTAGTTTGTCCGCCAAACACGAAATCAATGGGAGTGACCATGAGCATCAAGTCCATTCTCCTGCTGCTTGACGACAGCACCGCCTGCGAGAAGCGCATGACCGTCAGCTTCGAGCTGGCGCGTCGCTTCGACGCGCATCTGACTGGGCTCTACGTCATCCCGACCCCCAGCATCATCTATGGCGCGCCGCATGCGCCGGTGACGGAAATCGAAAGCGAGGTGCAGCGCTCCCAGGAACGGGGTGAGGCCTCGATCGCCGCCTTCGAGGCCATGGCACAGAAGGAAGGCATCTCCGCCGAGCACCGTCTGGTCAACGCCATGGGCGAGGCCGTCTCCGATGTCGCGGCGCTGCACGGGCGCTACGCCGACCTGCTCATTCTCGGCCAGAACGACCCCAACGACCTGCGCTCGCTGGGCATCGGCGTGGTAGAGTCGACGCTGCTCGGCAGCGGCCGGCCGAGTCTTTTCGTGCCCTACATCGGCGTCCTCTCGCCGATGCTGGACCACGTCATCGTCGCCTGGGATGCCAGCCAGGAATCGACGCGGGCTGTTCACGACGCCCTGCCCTTCCTGGTGCAGGCCAAGCAGGTCACGGTCCTGGTGATCAATCCGCGCATCGGGCCGGAGGGCCACGGCGAGCAGCCTGGCGCCGACATCGCCACGGCGCTCGCCCGCCACGGCGTCGACGTGACGGTGCAGGAGGATCAGGTCGATCGCATCGCCATCGGCGAGGCGGTTCTCTCGCGCATCAGCGACCTGCAGGGTGGCATGCTGGTCATGGGCGCCTACGGTCATGCCCGTCTGCGCGAGCTTATCCTGGGCGGTGTGACCGACACCATCCTGCGGGAGATGACGGTTCCCGTGCTCATGTCTCACTAAGCGAACAAAATCGCTCGCAGACCGAAACCTCTTTCAGGTCTGCGAGCTTTCGAAGAAGCGCGCCGCGGCCTCCAGGTCGCGGCGAATGCCGTCGCGCCGCTCACGCGCGATGGGATCCTCGCCCCAGCGCTCGATCTGAAAGGTCTCTTCCAGCTCGCTGGCGGCAAAGGCTTCGGCCGCGGTCAGCCGCCGTTCCGCCAGCGCGAGGCCGACCACCAGGGAGCCGCAGGCACGCACGGCCGTGGCCAGCCCGGTCAAGGCGAGCGCGTCGTAGCGCTCCAGAACGCCGCGCAGCGCCGCCAAGGCCTCCGCCGGCTGCTGAACCTCGAGCAGGCCGCTGCCAACGGTCAAGCGGGCGCCGTGGGTCGCCTCGAGCCAGTCGAGAATTGGGCGCCAGACCTGCTCTTGTCGCGCGACCAATTCCTCTGGAGCCTCGGCGCGGTAGCAGATCAGCTCGTGCTCGGCGAAGCTCAGCAGCTCGTCGCAGGCCGCGGTGCGGTCCCTGGCAACCAGGTCGATCGCTGTGCAGGCGATGGCCGTCAGCGGCATCTCGGTCGGCCGCACCTCCTCGCCCTGCGCCTCCCACTCTCCAGCGATCACGTCGGCCAGCGCCTGTCCCGGCACGAGAAGCAGAGCCTTGGCGGGCGTCCGCACCGGCCGGCCATCGAGGGTGATGGCCAGACCACCCTCCTTGGAGTCCACCGCGACCGTCTTGTAGAAGCGCTTCATGGGGACGAAGCCGTCGCGGAGCCAGGCGCGAGCGCGGCCAGGGTCGCGGGCAGCTCGCGCATCGCGTCGATGATGGCCGCCGCCCCGGCCCGGCGCAGCTCGTCGGCCCCGTGATAGCCGTAGGAAACGCCGACGGCGGCAACGTCGGCGCTGCGTGCCATGGCCATGTCGAAGCTGGTGTCGCCGACCAGCACCGTCTCCCGCGCCTCGACCCCGGCCTCGGCCATGGCCTGACGCAACATCGCCGGATGCGGCTTGCTCGGGTTGCGGTCCGCCGTCTGCAGGGTCACGAACAAGCCGGAGAGCTGATGCCGCTCTAGGGACGCTCTCAGGCCGCGCATCGCCTTGCCGGTGGCAATGCCGAGCCGGACATCCGGGGCGTTGAGGCCAGCCAGTGTTTCCAGCACATCCGCGAACAAGGGCTCCTCGAATTCCGCCTGCAGGCGCATGGACAGAAAGGTGTCGCGGTAGGTCTGCGCCACCCTCGGCAGGTCGCCGTGCGCCTCTTCGCCCAAGAGCTGTTCGAGTGCGGCCTCGAGCGAGAGGCCGACGACCTGCCGGACCGCGGCCGGCGTCGGCTCTTGCAAGCCGCAGGCTGTGAAGGCCTCGCCCATGGCGGCAATGATGTTGTACTGGCTGTCGACCAGGGTGCCGTCGTAGTCGAAGACGATCAGGCGATAGGCATGGTCCGGCATCTCGCTCAGGCCTCTTCCAGCCAGCTTGCGGCCGCAGCCGCCTTCGCGTCCGCCGGATCGAATCCGAGCGCCTCGAAGGCCGCCAGCATGTGTTCGGGCGGCGGCGCGACGGCGCGGAAGGTGGTCTCGTCGGAGGGGTGCGGCAGCGCGATCTCCCGCGCGTGCAGCATCAGCTTTCCGGGGAGCGCGGGCCGCTCCGGGAAAGCCGCCCGGCCGCCATACTTCCCGTCGCCGACGATCGGCCAGCCCTTGGCCAGGCAATGGACCCTGAGCTGATGAGTGCGGCCGGTCATCGGCCGCAAGCCCAACCAGGTCACGCCGTGGGAGCGCCCCAGCACGGCGTAGCGGGTCCGCGCCGGCTTTCCCGCGACATCGTCGACCATCACCTTCTCGCCGCCGGCCGGGCCGCTCTTGGCCAGCGGCAGGTTGATCTCGCCGCGCTTCTTCTCGGGGCTGCCGGCGACCAGTGCCCAGTAGATCTTCCTCGGCTTGTCGCTCTTGAAGACAGCCGATAGGCGGCGGGCGGCTTCGCGCGTCGAGGCCAGCAGCAGCACGCCCGAGGTGTCGCGGTCCAGGCGGTGGACCAGCCGCGGGGTCTCGCCCCCCTTGGCCAAGGCCGGCAAGAGCGCATCGAGATGACGCTGCTGGCGGCTGCCGCCCTGAACCGCCAGGCCGTGCGGCTTGTCGAGCGCCATGAGCCAGTCGTCGCGGTAGAGCAGCGCAGCCTCCAGCATCTCGCGGTCGGCGGCGGCGATCTGCGGTGTCTTCTCGACCGGGCGCGGCGCCTCCAGAATGGGCGGGACCCTGAGGCGCTGTCCGGCAGCCAGTGTGGTGGCGGCCTTCACCCGCTTGCCTTCGAGACGGATCTGCCCGCTACGCAGCAGCTTCTCGAGGCGCGAGCGCGGCAGGCGCGGATAGTGCCGCCTGAACCACTTGTCGAGCCGCAGTCCCTCCTCGTCCGGCGCCACCTCGCGCATCTCCACCGCCGCGCTCATGAGAAGACCGCCCGGCCGAGATGGAGCCCGGCGACCAAGCCCGCGACGGAGAGAACGACCGAGCCGACGATGTAGAGACCCACCGAGAGGAAGGCGCCGCGCTCGTAGAGCACCATGGTGTCGAGCGAGAAGGTCGAGAAGGTGGTGAAGGCGCCGAGCACGCCAACGGCGAGCAGCGCCCGCAGCTCCGGCGAAGGCGACCAGGCGAGCGCCCAGGTCTCGACCAGGAGCCCCATGACGAAGGAGCCGAGGATGTTCACGGCAAGCGTGCCGTAAGGGAAGCCCTGGCCGAGCCAGTGCCCGACCTGGCTCATCACCAGGTAGCGGCCCACGGCGCCCAGGGCGCCTCCGGCGGCGACGGCCAGCAGCATGTTCATGTCGGAAAGACCCTCATGCACAGCGCGATAGCAAAGCCCGCCCTCTCCGGCAATCGCGCTGGCCGGCTGGCGCGCCACCCCATGCGGCGCTCGCACGGCAGCCAAGGCTGCTCGGAAGGCCTAGGCGCTTTAGGCGGAAGGGCACCTCGGCTATGCTCCGCCGCTGCCGACCGACGGAAGACAACCATGCCGCTGGACAACCGCGCAACCGATCTGCCCCCCGGCTGGGCCTACAGCGCCTGCCCGCACGACTGCCCTTCGACCTGCGGGCTTGAGGTGCAACTGCTCGACGACGGCCGCGTCGGCAAGCTGCGGGGCGCGCGCGCCAATCCCTATACGGCCGGCGTGATCTGCGCCAAGGTCGCGCGCTATGCCGAGCGGGTTCATCATCCGGATCGCCTGACCGCGCCGCTGAAGCGAAGCGGCGAGAAGGGCCTGAGCGGCACAAGCTTCACGCCGATCTCCTGGGAGGCGGCGCTGGACGAGGTCGCCGAAGCCTTCACCCAGGCGGAGCAGCGCTACGGGCCCGAGGCCGTCTGGCCGCACTACTTCGCCGGCACCATGGGTCATGTGCAGCGCGACGGCATCAACCGCCTGCGCCACGCCAAGCGCTACTCCGGCCAGTGGTCGACGATCTGCACCAGCCTGCCCGAGTCCGGCTGGCTCGCCGGGGTCGGCGCCAAGAAGGGTGTCGATGCGCGCGAGATGGCAAAATCCGACCTGATCGTCATCTGGGGCGGAAATCCGGTCAATACACAGGTGAACGTCATGACCCACGTGGCGTACGCGCGCAAGGCACGCGGCGCCAAGCTGGTGGTCATCGACCCGTACCGTACCGGTACGGCTGAGCAGGCCGACATGCACCTGGCCGTCAAGCCGAGCACGGACGGCGCGCTGGCCGCTGCGGTTGTTCACGTTCTCCTCAAGGAAGGCTACGCCGACCGCACGTACCTGGCCAAGCACACCGACTGGAACGAAGACGCTGAGCGGCACTTTGCCGAGCGTACGCCCGCCTGGGCGTCCGCCATCACCGGTCTGAGCGAGGCGGAGATTCTCGCCTTCGCGCGGCTCTATGGCGCGACCAAGCGCAGCTATATGCGGGTCGGCTATGGCTTCGCCCGCGCCCGCAACGGCTCCGCCAACCTGCACGCAGCCTCCTGCCTGCCGGCCGTAACCGGCGCCTGGCAATACGAAGGCGGCGGCGCGCTCTGGGGCAACGGTGTCATCTACGGCCTGGACAAGACCCTGGTGGAAGGCCTCGACGTGCGCGACCCCAGCGTGCGCATCCTCGACCAATCGCGCATCGGCCCCATCCTGCTCGGCGACAAGCGCGATCTCGGCGAGGGGCCACCGGTGACCGCCCTGCTCATCCAAAACACCAATCCGGCCGCGGTGAGCCCGGAAACCAGGAAATGCCTGGAAGGCCTGGGACGCAGCGATCTCTTCACCTGCGTCCACGAGCAGTTCATGACCGAGACGGCGGCCCTGGCCGACATCGTGCTGCCGGCGACCACCTTCCTGGAGCACGCCGATTGCTACACGGCGAGCGGCCACACCTTCTTCCAGGTGGCCAAGCCTTTGATCGACCCGCTGCCCGAGTGCCGTTCGAACCACGAGGTGATCTGCGCTCTGGCCAAGCGCCTCGGCGCCGAGCACCCCGGCTTCGAGATGAGCGCCTGGGAGCTGATCGACCGCACCTTGAAAGCCTCTGGCATGCCCTCGGCCGAAGAGGTCTGGCAGGGCCAAGGGCTCAACAAGGCCCAAGACTTCGAGACGGCGCATTTCCTCGAAGGCTTCCCGCAACCCGACGGCAAATTCCACTTCAAGGCAGATTGGCAGCGCGTGGCCCAGGCTTACATCGGTCAGCCCAGCTATGCCGGCCTGTTCGCGGGCATGCCGGGCTATGCCGATCACTGGGAAGCGCTCGATGCCGCGGACGAGGGACGCCCCTACCGCCTGGTCGCAGCACCAGCCCGCGGCTTCCTGAACACCAGCTTCACCGAGACGCCGGGTTCGCAGGCGCGGGAAGGCCGCCCCGAAGTGCTGGTCCATTCCGAGACCTGCGCCGCACTGGGCATCGCGGACGGGGCCCGCGTTCGCCTCGGCAACGCTCTCGGCTCCGTCGTGCTGCATGCCAAGGCCTTCGACGGGCTGCAGCCGGACGTGCTGGTCGTCGAGTCGATCTTTCCCAACCACCGTTTCGAGGAAGGCCTGGGGATAAACACGCTGGTCAGCGCCGACCCCGGCGCCCCCCGGGGCGGCGCGGTTTTCCACGACACGGCCGTGTGGCTGCGCCCGGCTTAGCAGAGTCCGAAAACTGTCAAGCGGAATAGCCGCTTGCGGCCTGCTGTCCTGCTTCTACCATGTTTGAGCGGCGGTTCGATTCGCCCCTGTCACAGGTATGGGAAAGGGAATGCAGACAGCCACCAACACGGACTCTTCGCGCAGCACGCTGATCGTTCTCGGCAACGAAAAGGGCGGCTCCGGCAAGTCGACAACGGCGATGCACGTTGTCGTGTCCCTGCTCTGCAAAGGCCATTCGGTCGGGGCCGTGGACCTGGATGCCCGCCAGGGGACGCTCTCGCGCTATATCGAGAACCGCGCTGCGCTCAATCGCCGCAACAGCCTCTCCCTGCCCTGCCCCAAGCTCGCCTCCGTGCTGCCGTCCAGCCGGCGCGATCGCGACGACGCCGAGAAAGAAGACCTGGAAAACCTCGAAGGGGCGCTGAACAAGCTACGCCCGGCGGATTTCATCGTCATCGACACGCCGGGCAGCGCCTCGCATCTCTCGCGGCTGGGCCACAGCCTGGCCGACATCCTGATCACGCCGCTCAACGACTCCTTCATCGACCTCGACCTTCTGGCCCGTATCGACCCGGATGCGCACAGCATCCTTGGGCCCAGCATCTACAGTCAGATGGTCTGGGAGCAGCGTCAAATGCGCGCCCGGGCCGGCCGCCGGCCCACCGAGTGGATCGTGATGCGCAACCGCCTCTCCCACATCGACGCCCGCAACAAGCGGGTAATGAGCAACTTGCTCGACCAACTGGCGGAGCGCATCGGCTTTCGCCTGGCCCCGGGCTTCGGCGAGCGTGTGGTCTTTCGGGAGCTTTTCCCCAAGGGCTTGACGCTGCTCGATTTGAAGGAAGACGGCACCGGCGTGGACATGACCATGAGCCACGTGGCCGCCCGCGCCGAAATCCGCAGCCTGCTTGACGTCATCGGCTTCGTGGAGCCCAATCTCCGGGCAGCCAACGATGAGGGCGCGGCGTCCGCCGAACAGAAAAGCACGGCAAGCAAGGTTAACGGCGCCAAGACGATGTCGCGGGCAATGGTCGGTTAGTCCAAGCAGCCGCAGCCGCTGGAAAGAGCCGAATTTGCGCCCCATGTTTTGAGTCCGAAAGGACCAGTCATGAGCCGGGACCGCAAACTCCCGACCGCGCAGGAAGGCAGCGAAGACGTTTCCGCCTTTCTCAGCAAGGTCGCGTCCATTCCGCGCTCCGCCAAGAGCGGCCGGGGCCGCATCATCTTTGCCCTCGACGCGACGGCAAGCCGTCAGCCGACGTGGGACAGGGCGAGCCATATTCAGGCCGAGATGTTCAAGGAAACCGAGCGCCTGGGCGGGCTCGAGGTCCAGCTCCTGTTCTATCGAGGCTATGGCGAATGCAAGGCCAGCAAATGGCTGACGAACACCGACACCCTGCTGCGGCACATGACGGGAGTGACCTGCCTGGCAGGGCGCACGCAGCTCCGCCGCGTGCTGGACCATGGCGCCAAGGAGGCCCGCGCCCGCAAGGTGGATGCGCTGATCTTCGTTGGCGATGCCATGGAAGAGGACATCGACGCGCTGGGCCACAAGGCGGGCGAGCTCGGGCTGCTGGGACTGCCCTGCTTCATGTTTCACGAAGGCCACGACCCGGTCTCCTGGAACGCCTTTCAGCAGATCGCCCGTCTGAGCGGCGGGGCCTGCTGCCGCTTCGACCCCTCGGCCCCGCAGCAGTTGCGCGACCTGCTGGCGGCCGTCGCCGTCTATGCCGCCGGCGGCCGTGCCGCCCTGTCGGATTTCAGCAAAGATCGAGGCGGACCCGTGGCGCTTCTAACCAAGCAGGTCAAGTGAGCCCGCAGCAGCGATGATCCGCTTCGTTCTGCTCGGTCTCTGTCTGGTGGCAGGGCTCTACCTGCTGTACCGCTGGTACACGCGTGCCCAGCCGCGCGAGATCATCAAGGGCCTGAAGTGGGCCTCCATCATCCTCGGCAGCATTCTCCTGGTCTGGGTCGTGCTCTCGGGTGCGAAAGCGCTGGCCGCCTTCGCGCTGCCACTGCTGCTGCCCCTCATCCCGGTCCTGATCGGGCTCCTCCGCCGCATCAAGGCCGCGAACGGCCCCACCCCCGGCAAGACGACCGAGGTGGAGACCGCCTTCCTGCGCATGACGCTGGACCATGACACTGGCCGCATGGAGGGCACGGTCACGCAAGGCACCTTCCGCGGGCAGCGCTTGTCGGAGCTCGACGATCTCGAGCTTGGCGAGCTTTTGCGGGAGTGCCGCGCGGAAGACGAGGACTCGGCCAAGCTTCTGGAGTCCTACATCAGCCGCGAGCGCAGCACCGCCGACGCTGGCGAGGCCCATGCCTCGGGAAGCGAGGAGGAGCAGGACCGCCGCCATGCGCGCAGCCGGCCCGGCGGCATGTCGACGGCGGAGGCCTATCAGATCTTGGACCTGGAACCGGGCGCCACGCGGGAGGACATCCTCGCCGCCCACCGCCGGCTGATGCTCCAGGTGCACCCGGACCACGGCGGCTCCAACTACCTAGCCGCCAAGATCAACCAGGCCAAGGACGTGCTGCTGGCCGGCCTCGGGCGGGGCTGACGGCCGCTAGTCCAGGTCGGGGGCGCCGCCCTCCTCCTTGCGCCGCTCGACGAAGGCTTCGAGCTCCTCGCTGATCGCAGCGTCGAGCGGTGGCGGCTCGAACTCCGCGAGGACCTGCTTGTAGAGACGATGCGCACGCTGGCTTGCGGTCTGCGCGCCATCTTCCTCCCAGGTCTCGAAATTGCGCCAGTCGGACAGAATGGGCGGATAGAAGGCCGTCTCGTAGCGCGCCAAGGTATGCGGCTCGCCGAAGAAGTGGCCGCCCGGACCGACACCCTTGATTGCCTCGAAGCCCAGCTCGTCCTCGTCCACCTGGATGGGCTGCATGAACTCGACCAGCATCTGGATCATCTCGGCATCGAGCATGACCTTCTCGAAGGAGGCGGTCAGGCCGCCTTCCAGCCAGCCGGCAGCGTGCATGATGAAATTGCCGTGGCCGAGCATCAGCGCCCAGAGCGACATTTCCGACTCATAGGCCGCCTGCGCGTCGGGGGTGTTCGAGGCGTTCACGTTGGAGGTGCGGTAAGGCAGGCCGTAGTTGCGCGCGAGCTGGCCGCCGGCAATCACGGCCTTGGCGTACTCCGGCGTGCCGAAGGCGGGTGCGCCCGACTTCATATCGACGTTGGAGGTAAAGCCGCCGTAGATCACCGGGCAGCCGGGCTTGACCATCTGGGTGAAGGCGATGGCGGCCAGGGCCTCGGCGTTCTGCTGCACCAGGGCGCCGGCGATGGTGGCCGGCGCCATGGCCCCGCTGAGGGTGAAGGGCGTCAGCGCGATCGGCTGCTTGCGCTTGGCCATCTCGATGATGCCCTCAATCATCGGCTTGTCGAGGCGCAGCGGCGAGGAGGTGTTCACGATGGTGATCAGGCTCGGCTCGCGGGCGAATTGCTCTTCGCTTACGCCCCGGGCGATGCGGGCGATCTCGATACCGTCGAGGATGCGCTGTCGGCCCAGCGAGTAGGCGTGAAAGACCTTGTCGGTCAGCCGAACCATGTCGGCCAAGGCGTCGAGATGGCGGGTCGCCGGCGGCAGATCGATGGGCTCTACCGGATAGCCGCCGATCAGATGAATGGTGTGGATGCTCTGAGCCAGCCGGAGCAGATCCTGGAAGTCCTTGCGGTTGCCGCGGCGGCGGCCGCCTTCCAGGTCGCTGACGTTGGGCGGGCTGGCCACCATGGAAAAGGCCAGACGATTGCCGCCGAAGACGAAGCTGTGCGCCGGGTTGCGCGCGTGCATGGCGATCTGCGAGGGCGCCTTGGCGACCAG